>DASXSL010000023.1:0-83775 GCA_036506035.1 Gemmatimonadaceae bacterium
TTTAAAGTAACACACTAAGTGTAAACAAACTCAGCAGTTACACAAAGGCTGTCCCAACAGTCATGTTATTGTTCGCGCCCAGCTGATCCGTACGGGCGCCTCCGACAACCGCAAAACCGTCGAAAGACGGCGACGCAAAGCCCCGAGACTAAAGCGACGCATGTCCGCGACGCCAGGTCAGTCGAGCTACCGAAGAGGAGCCACATGAACGTACCTCGCTTCAGATTCAGCTCAGCCGTAGCGACCTTTCTCACCATTACGGCTTTCCTCCTGCCGGCACCATTGAGTGCATTGCAGCTCTATGCGCGCGCCGGTCGGGCGAGCTCGAATGCTGTGGCGAGTCACCCGGACTCTGCCCTGGCTAGCGCCGCTTCCGCCGGATCGACAGCAGCGGACAGCGCTGATTCAATTGCTCCCAAGAAGACCCTCTTCGCACCGTCCGGTGAAAAGGGAAGCGGCCTGAGCGGAAAAGTCTTTGCCCGCTTTGTACTTCCTGAAGATTGGATATCGCTGGCGTCTCTGCCTGGCGCCGCTGTCTCGGACGCCTCGGTTCAGGGCAGCCCGGCTTCAAGCGCCGAAACTGTCTTCACCATGCGCTCATTCGGGCAGAAAGTCCGCGCCTGGCTGAACGGCTATCGACTCGGCTATTGGCCCCAGGAAAAGGGCAGATTGAGATCTGAAGCCTACAAGAACCCGGATGGCTTCATCGAAGTCACACCCGAGAACGAAGACACGCGGGTGTCCGAGCATTTCCGCCTCAGGGATTTCGTCTCACACGACCAGAAAGACGTCTGGCCGAAGTATGTCGTGTTGCGCGAGCCCCTGCTCGACAAGCTCGAGCTGGTGATCGAAGACCTCAATGACCACGGCGTGAACGCCGAGGGGATGAGGATCCGTTCCGGTTTCCGTACGCCGGCCCATAACCTGGCAGTTCGCGCCGAGGGCAGCGCCCGCGACAGCCGCCACCAGTTTGGCGACGCCGCCGACGTGTTCATCGACCAGGAAGGAAACGGCAAGATGTCCGACCTCAATGGCGACGGAAAGGTCAACTTCGCTGACGTGAAGATGATCCTTGACGCCGTTGAGAGAGTCGAGGCCCGCTATCCGGAGCTGGTTGGCGGTACCGGACTCTATGCCTACTCTGGCCGTAGCGGTCCGTTCGCGCACATCGACGTTCGCGGCACCCGCGCGCGTTGGGTGCGCGGAGTTTACAAAGGTCGCTCGCGCCGCGTCGCCCGAAGCCACAGGACATCGAGCAAGGCTGCGCCGGCAAAGAGCGCCGTCACCAAGACCGTGTCGGCCACGCGCGGAAGAGCGTCAGCAACTCCGGAATAGTGCCGCGTCGCTGACGCTCCTGTAAGACCAATTCAGCAAAACAGTTAAGCTATCTTCCGATCCAGTAAGTCCCCTTGATCTGGAAGACATTGGTCGGCCGATCGCGGAAAAGCGCGGACCTGTCACGGCTGAAATCGAAGTTGCCGAACTGATCGAACCCATTTCGCTCCTGGGTCCAAACGAAGTAGAGGGTCGATCCGGGCCGATACTCCCAGCGTAGCACGCCTGTGCCGCGGAGCGACCTCAGATTGAAATCAGGGTTGTCGACGACGAATGGCGCGGCGGGGCCCGCTGCTCCGTCGGGGTCGATCGTGTAACTGATCGCGCCTGTCTGTGGGTCGGTGCTCTGGACAACGGTGCTTCCATTGTCCCGACCGAAGAAGTTCATGTGCCGCGACTTTACTTCGGCGAATTCCTTGAAGCTCGAATAATGTCCGCTCGCCAGGAACGGCTGCGCGAACATCTCGAGAGTCAGGTTCGGGGTGAAGGTCATGTTGACTCTGGTGTCCATCGAGATGGTCTTCTGCTGCAGTCGGCCAAACACGTAACGGGTTCCCGCGAACTGTGGAGCGACGGTTGGATCAGTCACCGCGGTGACGTACTGTTGGGCGGTGTTATCGATGTCGAGTGATGGCGAGAGACTTACCAGCATTCGCGACGACGGCTTCACCGTCACCGAGGGGTAGTATGCGACGCGTCCTCCCTCAGTATTGTCCACCGGTCTGATGATCTGAACCTGCGCATTTCCCACGATGCGCTTGCGGGAATCGGTCCCGAAGTTCGTCGACCACATGTTGTAACCGTAGCGAATGACGGTCGGACCGCCGCGGGTCAGTCGCTCGTCATAGGTGCTGGGGTGGAGCAGCACGAACGTGCTTAGGTTCAAGTAGTTCTTGAAGGTGGCCTGCCACCAGGCGTGAAGATCGCCCTCGTTCTTGTCGCCGTCGTAATTGTCCTGCGTCTGCGCTCCCCAGATGGTGTACATGTTCCGATACCAGCGGCCGGGCGTCGTCCACTGACGGAAGACGTTGAACAGCATCCACTTGTAGTCAGCGCGTCCGAGTACGCCGAGGTCGTTCGCTTCGAAGCCCGGGCTGCGCCAGTTCTGGGTCGTTTCCCAAAGCCAGTTGCCAGTCTCCTTCGCCAGGCGCGCGTAGAACCCATACCCGTAAAGATTGCGACGCGTGGGATCGAGCTCGGTGTTGAACAGGCCATCTGTGGTGACGGTGCGGCCCGTGCGCTGATAGTAGCGGGCGCTCGCGAACTGGGCCTGTCGAATGGCAGCGGTATCACCGCCGATGTGCGTGAGGGCCGATTGAACGTTGAAGGCGTATTCCCGATTGGCCCAGCGATGCTCGAGATCGAGTCCGGCGGCCTCAGCGTTGGACCTCAGGCGAGCCACTTCATCTGGATTGGTGAGCGCACGGTTCACCATCGTCGTGATGGTTCCCACGCGGGTGTTGCCATTGTTGAAATCCTTGCGCAGCCTGCCGATGAAGTAATTGGTCAGCGGCTCGACCTCCTGCGTCTCGTCAATCTTGCTCCCGATCGGTCGGAACCGCGCGCTTTCCCTGTTGGTGACGGCGTCCATCAATCCGACGGTGATACCGCTGGCGGTGCGACCCGTAACCTTGCCCGCGCCAAGAATAGTCGTCGCGTCGGCGGCATCCATGAAGTCCGACTGACCGGCCACGAGCCCCGCCAACTGGGGCGAGCGACCGATGCGTCTCGTGTAAATGAGACTCAGGCTGGAAACATTGCTGCAGAAGTAACAGCTGAATCCACCCGTTGAGAAATATTGAGAGTTCGAGACGAAAAACGGCCGCTTCTCCTGGAAGGTCGTCTCGAAAACTGAGAGGTTGACGACGGCCGGATCCACCTCGACCTGACCGAAATCAGGGTTGACGGTGCCATCGAGCGTGAGGTTGGAAGTCAGATTCACCTTCACGTCCCCGCCGGCCCGGTATAGCATCTCATTGGTCGAGTGGTATGGGTCACCTGGCCGCGCGCGTTCCAGTTTGCTGCGAGTCGTTGCATAAGGCACCAGCTCCACCTGCCGCGGCCGCGAGGCGACTTTGATTCCTTCGAGCGTGCCGAAATAAGCGGGGCCACCGTATTCATTGTTCCGCCAAAACGCCCACATGTCCTGCTCATTGCGGCGGTTCACCTCGCGCCAGATCTGCATCCCCCACACCTGGTCGGTCGCTCGCGAAAAGCGCAGCTGGGAGAAAGGAATTCGGAATTCCGCAGTCCAACCCAGTGAATCGATCTTGCTGGCTCCTTCCCAGACCGGATCGTATGAGGGATCGCCGTTCTGGTGGTCACCTTTGACGCCGTCCGGATTGAGCTCGAACCAGTTCCGACTGTTCTTGTCGCGGAAGGTGTCGAACACGAACGCAATGCGATCAGACGTGAGATTGTTGTCGCCGTTCATCAGCTGGTCGCGTCTGGCCAATGCCGATCGAACCCCCTTGGCGCCCAGTGAGTCGTACATGCGAGCACCGATGTACAGCGCGCTTGCATCGTAGAGGATGCGGATCTCGGTTTTTTGACTGGCCGGCTTGCCTTCGTCGGGCGCTGACTGACTCAGCTCGGTGATCGGTTTGGCCGCCGCCCACGCCGCTTCATCGAGACGACCATCGATGGTGATTTCGCCCTCGCGCGGTGCTGCCTGTGCCACCGGACGAGGGTCGCTTTGCGATCTGGTTGTTGCCTGGGAGAAAGCGAGGGAAGGGAGAAATGACAAACCGACGATGAGGGCGCAGCCGAGTGAAGCTGCAACAGACCGACTAACGGCCATATCGGACTCCTGCGGGTGGTTAACGGGAGCGGAGACTCCGAATTCGGCAGCCCAACCGCGTTCGAACCTTAGACCGCCGAATGGCCCAAATGGTTGGAACTGGTGGACTGCCCAAGTCGAACATCACCGGCGCAACGGGAGCCCAGCCGTCGCTATTTTCTTCTTGGTCCTACGGCATTAGTTACCGGAAGGTGTCAAAGGGTTTCCCAAAGGGAGGGTCTCGCTTTGAAAGCTGCACTCGTCGCATCACTGCTGGGATGCGTTGTCAACGTCGCTTCGACGCAGACAGTCGTGCATCCAATCGCCGTTTCTGGCGAGCCGGGTGAATCGCACCTGAGAAACATCCGACAGTTGACCAATGGCGGCGAGAACGCAGAAGCCTATTTCAGCCACGATGGAACGAAGCTGATCTTTCAGAGCACCCGTGATGGCAGGACGTGCGATCAGCAGTACGTCATGCGGATCGATGGTTCGCACGTGCGCCGGGTTTCCAGCGGTCGGGGCAAGACCACTTGCGGCTACTTCATGAATGGTGACCGGCGCATCTTCTTCGCTTCGAGTGAGGCGCTGGAGAAGGACTGTCCGCCTCGGCCCGACCCTTCCAAGGGTTACGTGTGGCGCCTGGACCCTTTCGACATCTATACGGCTCGCCCCGACGGATCGCATCGGCGCAGGCTTACGCGGTTTGGGGTCTATACCGCTGAGGGCGTTCTATCTCCGGATGGTCGCAAGATTGTCTTCACATCACTGAAGGACGGCGATCTCGACATCTACGTTATGAACGTCGACGGCTCGAACGTGAAACAGCTTACGCACCAACTTGGGTACGACGGTGGTCCGTGGTGGTCGCCCGACGGCAAGCAGATCGTATATCGCGCCTTTCACCCGCAAACCACTTCTGACATCGCGACTTACAAGGACCTTCTGGCGCAGCGGCTGGTGCGACCCAACAAGATGGACATTTGGATCATGAACGCAGATGGCAGCGATCAGCATCAGATCACCCACCTCGGCGCCGCCAGCTTCGGCCCGTCCTGGACCGTCGACGGCAAGAAAATCATTTTCTCGTCGAACCATCACACCGATCCAAAGCTCGGGAATTTCGACCTATTCCTGATCAACCCCGATGGCTCGGGCCTGGAGCAGGTGACGACAGCACCAACGTTTGACGGGTTTCCCATGTTCAGCCCGGATGGCCGCAAACTGGTATGGGCATCGAACAGGCACGACGCCAACCCGCACGAGACGAACGTCTTTATCGCAGACTGGGTGAACTAGCCATCCTCGCGATGTCTAGGTGCAAATACCCACTTCAGTTCGCGGTTCGCCTGTCATCCGTCCACCCGATTTGGGCGAGATGGTGCTTCAGATGCGCGACGTAATCGCTCATGAAATAGTCCAGCGTCGCAGGTTCATCGGAAGGAATTGGTTGCCACGCAAGTTTGTCGAGATTATGACGTGCCCGTTTGCGAAGACGCTCGTCCTTACTCGCGGTCTGCATGATGCGCGCAATGTGCAGGTTGAAATTCCGCCAAAGGTCGATGAGTTCGTCCCACGGCGCCTCGCTATACCTTTGTAAAGAAACCCACTCGTCCTGCTCATAACCATCAAATACCAGATCGTCCTTAAACTGTGCGCGCACGAAACGTTGATGGTTGTTTGACGCCGAATCGATCAAGTGCCCGATTATCTCACGAGGGCACCATTTCCCCGGTTTGGATCGGCGTCGCGAGTCCTCTTCGCTTATCTGCTGCAGGAACGGCGTTGCCCGCTGGACGGCATCGCGCAGCTCCTCGACGTACTGTTGCACCGCTTATAACCCCCTGAACGACGTTGGCCCGGCAATTGAATATTTCGCGAACCGACCCTTCTGGCTATTGTGGGGTATCGCTCCGAGCGATTCAATCCGCCCTCGAACTTACTACCGAACGTACTGATGAAACGCATAGCACTGCTTCTGGTTCTCGTCCTTGGACTTGCCGCGGCATCCGCAGCCCGCTCACAGCAGCCCGGTCACGAGCCGGTTGCGAAGTCGAAAGGGCAGGCAACCGATACGGCTGATTTCAAGCCGTCCCCAGAGCTTCAGAAGTCACTCGAAGATCTCGCCGCCGCAGTGCAGGCGCTGGCGCAGAGGATTGCCAACGATCCTCAGATCAGGACGGCAGCGATGCAGGTCGCTTCAGGAGCGGTGACGACGGCGCAGCAGGTCGTGTCCGAGCAATCGGTGCACATCCAGGAAGCGCTGAAGACGGCTGCCGAGCGCATAGCCGCTGCGCAGGCTTCTCAGCACCAGAAGGTAAAGAAGCCGTAGCGGGTTGACCGACCCAAAGTCGATCGCGCGAGACGCTCTCACCGGGGCAATCCTCGGAACGCTCTGCGCCGTCGCCGCCCAGGTGCTGGGCGTGCAGCAATTGCTCCGCCGGCCGGAGCTCACCCTCTACATTCCCACGGCGATCGCCGGTGCTCTACTCGGCGTGACGCGCCTTCGTCCACTGCTGTGGGTGGCGGGAGCGATCCTCTCCTTCCTTTGTATCGCTGCTGCGTATACGCCGCTCGCGTCCGGCGCGGCAGCGCCGTTCGTTCGCCGGGATCCGCTTCCGAGCCGGGTTGATGCAATAGCCGTATTGTCGATGGGAGTTACTCCCGATGGACTGATGCGGTCGGAAACCCTCGATCGATTGCTGACCGGCATCTCTTTGGCGCGTCGCGGACTGGCGCACAATCTCCTCGTTTCAACGGAGACCCGCCCTTTTGCTGGAAAGCCAGTGTCAGACTCGGCGGACGTTCAGAGCGTTGCGAGAATTGCCGCGCCTGGCGACACCGTAATTTTTGTCGACTCGATTGTGACCACCCGCACCGAGGCGCTGCGGATGCGATCCATCGCGAGCACCCACGGGTGGAGAACCTTAGCAGTAGTGACGTCGCCGATGCACTCGAAGCGGGCCTGTGCTACCTTCGAGGCGGTCGGTTTCAGGGTCGTGTGCGTACCAGCAGACGTGAGGGGGTCTGGGCTGGACCCGCGCAGCAGTCCAGAAGATCGACTGCGCGCCTTTCGAGCGTGGCTTTATGAAAGATTTGCGACTGATTCGTATCGACGCCGCGGTTGGATTCGGTGAGGTTGTCAACCTGAAATCCGAGGAATCCTCGTAATGACATCTGTACCGGTTTCTGGTTCCTATCGGGGCTCGACTGGATATCCAACGGTAGAGACGAGGGGGATCTGGAAAGTCATCACCGCGTCCTCGGTCGGCACGATGATCGAGTGGTACGACTTCTACATCTTCGGCAGTCTGGCAGCAATTATCTCGACGCAGTTTTTCCCAGGTGAGAGCCCGACGGCCAGTTTCCTGAAGACTCTGGCGACTTTTGCTGTCGGTTTTGCGGTTCGCCCATTCGGAGCTCTGGTCTTCGGCAGGATCGGAGATTTGATCGGCAGAAAGTTCGCTTTCCTGGCGACGCTGTTGATCATGGGTGGATCCACCGCTGCGATCGGATTCCTGCCGAGCTATACCAGAATCGGCCTCGCGGCTCCGGTCATCCTCGTGATACTGCGGCTACTGCAGGGGCTGGCGCTCGGCGGTGAGTACGGAGGCGCTGCTGTTTATGTGGCCGAGCACGCCCCGGATGGGCGCCGCGGTTATTACACGAGCTACATCCAAACGACCGCGACGCTGGGTCTCTTTGTGTCGCTGGCAGTCATTCTCATCGTCAGGGGACTTGTTGGCGAAGATGCGTTCAAGGCCTGGGGCTGGCGCATCCCGTTCATCCTCTCGCTCGTCCTCCTCGCAATTTCCTACTACATCCGGGTACGGCTCCGCGAGTCGCCGCTGTTCGCGATCCTGAAGGAAACGGGCAAGACCTCACGTGCGCCCATTCAGGAGAGTTTCGGGACCTGGCCTCGCTGGAAGATCTTCTTTACCGTCCTTTTCGGAGCTGCTGCCGGACAAGCGGTGGTCTGGTATACCGGCCAGTTCTACGCCCTGCTGTTCCTGCAAACTGTACTGAAAGTCCCGCTCGTCACCTCCTATGTATGCGTTGCGATAGCGCTCGCCCTCGGGGCGCCGCTGTTCGTCTTTTTCGGAAGCCTGTCCGATCGAATCGGACGCAAGAAGATCATGATGGCCGGGAATCTCCTCGCGGCGATCCTCTACGTTCCCATTTATCACGCGATGAAGTTTTACTCGAGTCCCGTGAACGCGGTCGCCCTGACCGCCCTGGTATTCGTTCAGGTGGTTTTCGTGACGATGGTGTATGGACCGATTGCCGCGTTCCTGGTAGAAGCATTTCCGGCAAAGATCCGGTACACTTCGCTCTCGCTGCCATACCACTTTGGCAACGGCTGGTTCGGCGGATTCCTTCCGATCATCGCAACGAGTCTGGTAGCGAAGACAGGCAACATCTATGCGGGCCTCGCGTTCCCGATTGTCGTTGCGTTGATAACCTTCGTGGTCGGATCGATCAGTTTGCGGGATCAGCACAACGAAAGCATTTGGGCCGAAGTGTCGCATCCGGGTGGCCGCCCCATCACATCCGCAGTTTAAGCACGGCGTATTGAGATGATGATCCTCCTTGCCGGAGCGTTGCTCCTTGCTGCGCAGAAACAGGATTCGCTGGCGCAAAGGATCCAGGCTCGAATCGCACAGGATTCCGGTGCCTACGTAGGAGTTGCGTACATCGATCTCGGCAGCAGAGACACGCTGTTCCTCAACGCTGACTCCAGCTTCCACGCCGCCAGCACCATGAAAGTGCCGGTGATGATCGAGCTGTTCAGACGCGCCAACACCGGCTCCTTCAGGATGGACCAGCCCCTTCTGATGGTGAACCAGTTTGCCTCATTGGCAGATGGCACCCCCTACTCGCTCGACGTCGGCTCGGACAGCGATTCGAGTCTCTACCATCGCATTGGCGAACGAGTACGGGTGGACAGCCTGCTGCGTCTGATGATCACGCGCTCGAGTAACCTTGCGACGAATACTCTGATCACACTCGTTGGCGCCGATGCGATCACCCAAACGATGCGCGAGCTGGGAGCGAAGCGCATTCAGGTGTTGCGTGGCGTCGAAGACGGAAAGGCGTTCGAGAAAGGCCTCAACAACACCACGACGGCGCGGGACCTGGCGATCATTCTGCGCGCGATCGAAGAAGGCGATGCTGCGTCACCCGTGGCGACAAAGGAGATGCTCGGTATCCTGCTGGCGCAGGAATTCAACGAGAAGATTCCGGCCGGACTGCCGAGCGGCGTCCGTGTTGCCCACAAAACCGGCGACATCACCGCCGTGTCGCACGACGCAGCCATCGTTTATCCACCAGGCAGGAAACCGTACGTCCTCGTCGTGCTCACGCGAGGAATCAGAGACGGGGCAAAGTCTGCGAAGCTGATCGCCGACATTTCTGCGCTGGTCTATTCCCACAACGCCGCCGTTAACGGTGGGCATCTGGCGAACCGTTAAATGAAAGTTGCCTTCATCGGTCTCGGCGACATCGGCCAACTCATGGCGTCGCACCTGACTCGCGAGCCATTCGAGCTGGTGGTATGGAATCGAACCGCGTCAAAAGCCGCAGAATTCGCGCACAATCACAAGGCGCAGGTAGCTGACAACCCGGCATCAGCAGTTCGCGACGCAGACGTGGTAATCACCTGCCTGCCGTCCTCCATTGAAGTCGAGGCCGTTATGCACGGCGAGAATGGCATTCTTGAAGCAATGCGCAAAGGATCGGTGCTCATCGATTGCACCTCCGGCGATCCGCCAACTTCGCGTTCCATCGCGGCGGAGCTTGGCGGACGTGGGGTCGAATTCATCGATGCACCGGTGAGTGGAGGAACGACCGCGGCAAAGGCAGGCACCCTCACAGTCATGTGGGGCGGAGACATCACCGTCTTCGAGCGCGTGCGGTCTGTGATCGAGGCGTTCGGCAAGAAGATCGTGCATGCAGGGCCAGTGGGATCTGGTGACGCCCTCAAGGCAGTCAACAACGCGCTGCTGGCGGTTCACATCCTGTCGACCGCGGAGGGCCTGGCAATTCTGGTCAAGGCGGGAGTGGATCCGAAGGTCGCCCTCGAAGTGATCAATGCATCGAGTGGACGCTCCAACAGCTCCGAGAATCTGATTCCCCAGCGAGTTCTGACGCGCGCGTTTCCCAGAACTTTCAGGCTGGCACTGTTGGAAAAGGACATCGGCATCGCGGCTGTGATGGCCGAAGACCTCGATGCCAAGACGCCGGTGATCTCGTTAACGGCGGAACGTTTTCACGAAGCGCGTGAAAAACTCGGCGAGAGCGCGGACCACGTAGAAGCGGTGAAGATCGTGGAAGAGGAGAACGGCATCGAGATCAAGTGATGTCGTGCTCGACGCCCGGAGTCCTCTACTAGCGTTGACGCGCGAGCGCGGCGCGATCCACTTCTGCTATGCGCTGGGCTGCCAAATCCGGATCGATCCGGGGAGCGACTTCTTCGTCGGACAGCTCCGAAGTCCACTGTGCTCTTGCCACTACGCGTTCGCCGTTGGGAACGAGTCTTCCAAACTCGATTTCCGCCCTGCGGCAGAAGCGCTCCTGCCGGGCGCGATCTTCCATCTCCAGCGGAAATCCCAGCACATCCAGCCGCGCGTGCATTGCTTCGTGGAGGATTGTTGCCGCCACTTCGGCGTCGGAGAAGCTGGGATTCACGCTGAAGGTCAGCTCGACCAGGCAGGCACGCTGCTCGTGGAAATACGCTCCTCGGCAAGCGAAGCGTTTGACGATGATGTGATCGAAATCTCTCTGGAGATGGCGAAAGTGATGTGGCACGTGATCCCGGATCAGTGCCAACGCCCGCTGGAGTCGGGCGACTACCTCCTCGGTTTTGACATCGGGTCTGGTATTCTCCACTACTACGGGTACGCCGAGGACGTCGTACCGGGCGATCGCGGCGGATTGGCCGCCGAAAACGGAATTCAGGAGACGTCCGAGCACCTCGAATCATACACAAACCCGACGCTACAGCGTCGCACCGGAATCGGGACTGGTCAACGCCGCTGCGGCGACTGACTTCAATTAGGTCTGGTCGGGCGCCATATTTGTGCACCAATGGCTACGAAAACCACGACGGTCCTCGACGCCCGGGCCGTTGAGCGCACCCTGAAGCGCATGTCAGTAGAGATCGTCGAGCTCAACCGAGGAACGGACGACCTCATTATCGTTGGAATTCAGCGTCGCGGCGTTCAGCTCGCCGATAGACTGGTCAAGATGATCGAAGGCGGCGAAGGCGTGGCCGTCCCCCAAGGCTCGCTTGACATCACTCTTTATCGAGACGATCTCCAAACCGTGGGGCCGCGACCGGTGGTTGGTCCGACCTACCTGCCCTGGGATCTCGACGACAAGCACGTCGTGATCGTCGACGACGTGTTGTACACTGGGCGAACCGTACGGGCAGCTCTCGACGAGCTCGCTGATTTCGGCCGTCCGGCGTCCATCTCTCTGGCGGTTCTGATTGATCGCGGCGGGCGCGAGCTTCCGATTCACGCCGACGTCGTCGGCAAGAAAATCGAGGTTGGAGACGACGATCGCGTCGATGTACTGGTAGCCGAGCTCGATGAGCGAACGGAGGTAGTGATCGTGCCCAAGTCGGCGGCGTGACGGGGACGCTCGGCAAGGATCTACTGGGGCTCGAGTCGCTGACGGGCGAGCAAATCCGTCTCATTCTCGACACCGCCGAGCCATTCAAGGAAATCAGCGAGCGGGCGATAAAGAAGGTTCCCGCGCTACGCGGCTCGACCATCGTGAACCTCTTCTTCGAGAACTCGACCCGCACCCGTATCTCCTTCGAGTTCGCCGAAAAGAGATTGTCCGCCGACACAGTCAACGTTTCTGCGACGGGATCGAGTGTATCCAAGGGCGAAACGCTGGTCGATACCGCGCGCAATCTCGAGGCAATGCGGATCGACATGGTGGTGATCCGTCACTCCGCTTCGGGGGCGGCCAAATTCCTGGCCGATCGGATCCAGTCGAACGTGATCAATGCCGGCGATGGGACACACGAGCATCCGACGCAAGGGCTTCTCGACATTCTCACGCTGCGTGACCGATTCGGTGATCTGAAGGGTCGACGCGTTTGCATCTGCGGCGACATCCTGCATTCACGCGTCGCGAGGTCGAACATCTGGGGGCTGACCAAGCTCGGCGCGGAAGTGGCCGTCTGCGGTCCGCGATCGCTGCTGCCGAACGCGATCGACGAGTTCGGAGTGCGGATTTTCGATCGCGTCGAGGAAGCAATCGAGTGGGCGGAGGCGCTGAATGTACTGCGTCTCCAGTTCGAGCGGATGACCGCCGGATATATCCCGTCTGCACGCGAGTACAATCGGGTCTTCGGGATTTCGCGCGAGAGACTGGAGCGTGCCAAGCGCGACATACTCATTTTGCACCCCGGGCCAATGAACCGCGGCGTGGAGATCGACTCTGATGTGGCCGACGGCCCACACAGCGTGATACTCGATCAGGTGACGAACGGCGTCGCCATTCGAATGGCCGTCCTCTATCTGCTCGCCGGCGGGAAACCAGAGCTGGCCGAAGCCGCAAAGGGTGGCAGTGGTCGCGGACGGGAGGAGCGCGAGTGAAGCCCGTACTCCTGCGGGGCGGTACCCTGGTGGATCCGTCGCAGAGGTTGAACGAAATCGGCGATCTCCTCATCGCCGACGGGACAGTTGCGGGCGTGGGTGGTGGCCTTCAGACGCCCGATGATGCCGAAGTGATCGACTGCGACGGCCTGATCGTGTCGCCTGGCTTCATCGACGTGCATTGCCATCTCCGCGAGCCCGGACGTGAAGATGTGGAGACGATTGCGACGGGTGCACGTGCTGCGGCGGCCGGCGGCTTCACCGCAGTTTGCGCGATGCCCAACACCGATCCGGTCACCGACAATCAGGCAGCCGTCGGATTCATTGTCCGTCAGGCGCAACGGGCGCAGGCGGCGCGAGTCTATCCGATCGGCGCCATCTCTGTGGGGCAGGAAGGAAGAGTGCTGGCCGAGTTTGGCGAGATGGTCGGCGCAGGCGCGGTAGCAGTAAGTGACGATGGAAAGCCGGTCGCGAGTGCTCACCTAATGCGCACTGCGTTGGAGTACGCGCGGACGTTCAGGATTCCGGTCATCGATCACTGCGAAGAACCGACACTCTCGGCTGGTGGAGCGATGAACGAAGGAATCGTCAGCGCTCACCTCGGACTGAAAGGAATTCCAGCGGAAGCCGAAGAGATCATGGTCATCCGCGACATTCTTCTCGCGAGACTGACCGGTGGTCACGTGCATCTCGCCCACATGAGCACCAAAGGATCCGTCGAGCTGGTTCGCTGGGGTAAGGATCGCGGCATCAATGTCACGGCCGAGGCGTGTCCGCATCATCTCTCGCTGACCGAAGAGCGGGTCCGCGCCTACGACACCAACGCGAAGATGAACCCGCCGCTGCGTACGGAGAAAGACGTGGAGGCGCTGCGTCAGGCGGTGAAGGATGGAACGATAGACCTGATCGCGACCGACCACGCACCGCATCACTATGACGAGAAGGAGCGGGAGTTTGCTGATGCTCCAAATGGGATCGTAGGACTGGAGACGGCGCTGGCCGTGATCATTACGAATCTGGTGGAGACAGGCCTACTCGGCTTCTCCGATCTCGTCGATCGGATGGCGTGTACACCGGCTCGCATCTTCAATCTTCCCGGCGGTTCGCTCAAGCGGGGCGCGGTCGCCGACGTGAGCGTATTCGATCCGAAGGCTCGCTGGACGGTCGACGTCTCCCAATTTGCCAGCAAAGGAAGGAACAGCCCCTACAACGGAATGCCCCTGGTTGGGCGCGCCGCTTGTACTATTGTGGCGGGGTCGGTCGTCTATCGATCGGCGATTCCCGCCCGCGGCCGGGAGTCAAGGACGAACCGAGTTAGGGGATGAAGCACGATGGCTGATAAAGAGCCAGTCTCGCTGGACGCGCTCAACGGACTATTGAAGGAGCGACAAAGATACGAGGAGTGGCTCGCGGCGCTGGACCAGAAGCGCGCGAACACTTCCGAATCTGTCTTCGCGCGCGTCCAATCCGACTACCAGACTCGGCTCCGCGAAGTCTCGAGCAAGCTTGCCGAACGTGCCAGCGAGCTGCGCGAGAGCATCGATACCCTCACCACCCGACTCGAAGAGATATCTCGCCAGGAACTGCAGCAGCGGGAGGCGCGGCAGGAAGCGGAGCTACGCGCCGCGGTCGGTGAGTACACCGACAAACAGTGGAAAGAAATCGGCGGAGCGTGGGACAAGGAGCTGGCGCGGCTGGTCAAAGAAAAAAACGCTGTCGACGCGCAGCTGACCGAGCTCAATCGGATCTTCGCGCTGAGCATGAAGGAGAAGCAGGCAGAGGCAATTCTGGCGAGGATTGGCTCCGAGGACGGCTCTCGCACGCCGATCTCACCAGTAGTGCCGCGGCCGGCCATCCCCGAGCCGCCGACGCTCAATCCGCCAAGTCGTGTCGAGCAGCCGGTCAGCTCGCGAGCGCCGGCACCAGCGCCGACTGCGCCAACCGGGCGAACACCCTTCGACGAATTCCCGGTGTTGCGTCCAGGAACCGGGACTGTGTCGCCGCCGTCATCCGCCGCGGTCGCAACACCGCCGTCGGTGCCGAAGAGCGGAGGAGCGAATGACCCGCGCTCCGAACAACACAAAACGCTCAAGTGTCCGGAATGTGGAGCAGCGAACTACCCGACGGAGTGGTACTGCGAGCGATGTGGCGGCGAGTTGGCGACGATGTAAAAACAGAAGGGCGCCTTTACGGCGCCCTTTTTTTGTTTCGGTTTGAGATATTACTTCGCTGCTCTGGCGAGCTGACTCTTGTGACGCGCGGCAGCGTTCTTGTGAATGAGACCCTTGCGCGACGCACGATCGAGCAGCTTTACGGCGGCCAACCTGTCCTCAGCTGTCCCGTTAGCTGCGCGCTTGAGCGCGGTACGGAGTGCGGATTTTTGGGCGCGGTTGCGAATCGCAGCTGCGCGCGATTTCCGCATGTTCTTTTTGGCTGAAGCAAGATTCGGCACTAACTGATCTCCGGGTATTTTTGTTGGTGAGTAGCCGTTAAATTTGCTGTGCGAATGCATTCAGGTCAAGCTGCCGAAGTTGTGAAGAGGCGCTAACTTAACCGCAGATCGCCACCTCAGCCCAAGGCAATTGGACAAATCGTTTGAGCAGTTCATTCTCGTTGCGCCGGTGCTGCTCTTTTCCATGGTTGCGCACGAGTATGCGCACGGCTACGCCGCGCTCAAGCAGGGCGATACGACAGCGTACGCCCTGGGCAGGTTGACCTGGAACCCGATCCCGCACATCGACCTGTTCATGACGATTCTCTTGCCACTGGTCACGTATCTCACCACGGGAATCGCGTTCGGTGGCGCCAAGCCGGTGCCCGTAATTCCACGCAATTACCGGAATTACAAACGCGGCGACATCATCGTGTCCCTGGCCGGAGTCGCTACGAATTTCGTGATCGCCATCTGCTGCATTCCGCTCATCATTCTGGTGGGATTCGTCGGACGCAACGTTCCAGCTCTCACGACTTCCGGTGCAATTCTCCAGGCGATGCTGCTGTACGGTGTCCTGATCAACCTCGCGCTCGCCGCCTTCAATCTTATTCCGATTCCGCCACTCGATGGCTCGCATGTCTTTAAGTACCTGCTGCCGCCGGCTTGGGCGCTCAATTACCAGCGCCTCGGCGCACGAGGATTGCTGATACTTTTCCTGTTGATTGGATTTGGAGCGCCTGTACTGAATTTCTGGTTCGCACCGGTATTTCTGCTCGATCGAATCGCGACTCGCGCCGTCTTTCCCTATATCCTGCCGAGCCCATGGACGATGTGACGATGATGCACTCGAGCTCACTCGCGGTCGCCGACGCCGCGGCGTCCGAAGTCTTCGTCGTTGAGCTAGCTGAATACTCGGGACCACTGGATCTGCTGCTGACGCTGATCCGTGACGAGCAGATAGACATCTACGACATCCCGATTGCGATAATCGCCGAGCAGTTTCTGGCGCGCATCTCGTCGCTAAAGCTGGATGAAGCTGCCGACTACCTCGAGATGGCAGCGAGACTTCTTCGCATCAAGGCGCAAATGCTGCTGCCTCGCCGCGAAGGCGAGGATGTTTGGGAGGATCCGCGCGCAGAGCTGGTACGGCGGCTGCTCGAGTACCAGCAGGTGAGAGAAGTGGTCGACGTCCTGGAGCGCCGCAGCGAGGACCGTCGGTCGCGTTTCGCACGGGCGTACACCCACGCCGCTGTGCAGGTCCCGGTTGCGGGACCACTAACGATTTCACTGCCGGAGCTGCTGTCCGCGGTCGATCGGGTGCTGCGGCTGGCGCGCAAGCCGCACATCCACGACGTCGTTCCGCGGGCTCTCGACGTCGATGGGGCAATTGGAATCGTGCGTGCTTTGTTGGCAATTCGGGCTCGCGCGCACTGGAAGGATATCCTGCCGCGAAAGGCGGAGCCGTGGGAAGTTTTGTCGCTGCTGCTGGCGCTTTTGGAGCTGGCGAAGCGTGGTGAGCTGAAGCTGATGCAGCCGCGAGCGTTCGCTGCTTTCGAGATAACGCGTGACAGCTCTAGCGAAGCTGCTTGAGGCGGCGCTCTTCGCGAGCGCGGCACCGGTCCCTGTGGATGCGTTGCGCGCTATGGCCGCGCACGCGGAAGATGGTGAGACGACGCTCGAGTCAGCGCTCGACGAGCTTCGTCTTCACTACGAGAACGATGGACACGGCGTGGAGCTGATCGAGGTCGCAGGTGGCTGGCAAATACTCACCCGTCCTGAGTACACCGAGGCGATCGAGCGCGCGCAACTCGCCGCGCGGCCGCAGCGGCTCTCTGCGGCGGCACTGGAGACGCTCGCGATTATCGCTTACCGCCAACCGATCGGGCGAGCCGAAATCGAGGAGATCAGAGGCGTCGGCGCTGGAGCGATTCTGAAATCATTGCAGGAGCGTGGACTGATCGACGTCGTCGGCCGCGGTGAAGGACTCGGCCGACCGCTTCTGTATGGGACGACTGCGTCGTTCCTGGAACAGTTCGCGCTGCGGCACCTGGAAGAACTGCCGAGGGCAGACGAGCTGGCCATCGCGCTGCGAGCCCCGCGTCACGCAGCGGCGGCGGCGACCGCACCAACCGGCGACAACGGCGAGGCGCCCACTCGGGCAGATTGATGCCCGAAACAATGCGGATTCAGCGTGCCATCGCGCGCGCCGGAATCGCCTCTCGTCGCGCTGCTGAGGAGCTGGTCGCAGCCGGGCGCGTCAGAATCAACGGAAGTGTCGCCCTCATTGGGCAGAACGTCGACCCGCAGCGTGACGAAATTCTGGTTGACGGAAAGCTGGTGGAGCAGCCGACGCAAGTCAGGTGGATCGTGCTCAATAAACCCGCGGGTGTGTTGACGACCCGCGCCGACCCTTCCGGGCGGCGCACGGTGTTCAATCTGATCGAAGACAGCCCTGGCATGACGTACGTCGGCCGCCTCGACTACATGACCGAGGGCGTACTCCTTCTGACCAATGACGGCGAAGCGGCGCACAAATTGACACATCCGAGCGGCGAGATTGAACGGACGTATCTAGCGACGGTGCGTGGGGACGGTGCTGCGGCGGCACGAGCGGCGATGAAAGGTGTAGAGCTGGAAGATGGGATGGTGATGCCGCGCGAATTCCTGGCCCGACGCATTGGTCGCGGGTTGTGGGAGATCGAGATCACCATCGCGGAGGGAAGGACAAGAGAAGTAAGGAGGCTGTGCGAAGCGCTCGGTCTTCAGGTCGAGCGACTGGTGAGGACGAAGTTCGGACCGGTCAAACTGGGGTCGTTGGCGACGGGAAAGACGCGCAATTTGACGGGCCGGGAAGCGGAAATAATCACCGCGCTCACGAAGAGTGGCGGAAAGAGAAAGAACACTACGCGAGGAACAGGACGTGAGCGCACAAACCGTTACAGCCGCTGATGCAAGCATCGTCCACGAGGTTGTTCATCAGGTAGGAAGGCGTATCGTCGGTCAGGATTATATGGTCGAGCGGCTGATGATAAGCCTGCTCACCGGCGGGCATGTACTGCTGGAAGGCGTTCCCGGTCTCGCGAAAACACTAACAGTTCGCACCATGGCTGAAACGATCAACACTACGTTCAGCCGCATTCAGTTCACGCCAGACCTGCTGCCCGCCGACGTCGTCGGCACGCAGATCTACGACCAGTCCAACGGACGGTTCTCGGTCAAGAAGGGACCGATCTTCGCCAACATCATTCTGGCCGATGAGATCAACCGCGCGCCGGCAAAAGTCCAGGCGGCTCTACTCGAGGCGATGCAGGAAAAGCAGGTGACGATCGGTGGCACCACGCACATTCTCGAGGAGCCCTTTCTGGTGCTAGCAACCCAGAACCCGATCGAGCAGGAGGGAACGTATCCCCTTCCGGAGGCGCAGGTCGATCGCTTCATGCTGAAGCTGCACATCGGCTATCCATCTCGAGACGAAGAGAAAGAGGTGCTGCGCAGAATGGCGAGCGGCGAGCCAATTCCTGTCGACCAAGTTGCAAGTCCCAGGCAGATACTCGAGACGCGCCGTCACATCGCCGAGCTCTACATCGACGAGCGTGTGGTGGACTACATCGTCGACATCGTTCACGCGACGCGTAATCCCGAGCAGGCAGGGCTGGCCGAGCTCAAACCGCTGATCGAGTTCGGTGCGAGTCCGCGGGCGACGCTGGCGCTGGCACAGGGCTCGCGCGCGCACGCCTTCCTGCGCGGGCGCGCTTTCGTAACTCCCGACGATGTGAAGGCGATTGCGCCGGACGTCCTGCGCCACCGCGTGCTTCGCACCTACGAAGCGGAGGCCGAAGAGGTCACCAGCGACGAGATCGTCAGCCGAATCCTGGAAGCCATTCCCGTCCCGTGATCGGAATCTTTCGCAGGAAGCGGCAGCGGAAGGAGCTTCCGAAGCGCACTCCCGAGAAGCCGATGGGAGTGCCGCCGGAAATTCTGCGGCAAGTAAAGCTGATCGAGCTGCGCACGCGCGGACTCGTGAACTCCGTCTTCACCGGAGAATACCGGTCGGTGTTCAAGGGGCAGGGAATGGAGTTCTCGGAAGTGCGTGAATATCAGCCGGGAGACGAAGTGCGCTCCATCGACTGGAACGTCACGGCGCGGATGAGCCGTCCGTTTGTCAAACGCTACATCGAAGAACGTGAGCTGACGGTAATGCTCGTCGTCGATCTCTCCGGCTCGGAACGATTCGGCACCGTGAGAAGGTTCAAGAGCGAGCTGGCGAGCGAGCTGGCGGCAGTGCTGGCGATGTCGGCGGTACGCAATAACGATCGCGTTGGAGTGCTGCTCTTCACCGATCGCATCGAGCACGTCGTTCCACCGAGGAAGGGCAGACGTCACGTGCTGAGGATCATTCGCGACCTTCTGGCGTTCGAGCCGGTCGGGCGCGGTACTGACATGGTGCGCGCTATCGACTACGTGGCGCGCATGCTCAACGAGCACGCAATCGTATTCATCGTTTCGGATTTTCTGGAGGAAGACATCTCGCATCCGCTGAAGCTTCTGGCGCAGCGTCACGATGTAGTGGCCGTCACCGTCGACGATCCGAGCGAACGCGAGCTCCCGGACATCGGTATCGCGCGCCTCGTAGATCCCGAGACAGGGGAGACGGTGGAAGTCGACACCAGCAGCTCACCAGTGCGCGAGGCGTACACCGAGCGGGTGATGGCCGAGCGCGAGGAGCGAAAGCATCTGCTTCGCCGCCTGGCGATCGACGAAGTTGCCGTACACACTGAAGGTGGAGTGGTCGAACCGCTGCTCCGTTTCTTCCGCACGCGCGAAACGCGGCTGCGCCGGTGACGTTCTTCGGCCTCTTGCTACTGCTGTTGCAGGCAGTAGCTCCACAGGGCCCGCCAAAAGCGGCGGACGGACTGCCGGTGCAAATGGGTTACCGGGTGAGTCCCGATACCGTGCTGATCGGCGAACCGTTCACGCTCTTCGTGAAGGTGTTGGCGCCAAAAGGCGTGCGGTTCGAGTTTCCCGCCGGGCCGGATACCACAACCCAGAATGGTGTTCGACCAATCGAGCTGCGCGGTGAGAAGATCGTCACGATGCTCGGCGACACTGCAGTCGCTCTCTACCGTTTGACGGCGTGGGATGTCGGCATCCAGCCGCTCAGATTTCCCGACGTAAGGGTCACGTTCGACGGTCAGGAGCGCCGTCCGACGCTCGGTGCCGCATCCGTGTTCGTCAGATCGGTCTTGCCGGCCGACACGACGCTGCGCGTACCGAAGCCGGCGCGCCCACTCATCGTGCTGCCGGTTATCAACTGGCTCCGCTGGCTCGCTCTCCTGGCTGCACTCGTTGCGATTGCGCTCGCCTGGTGGGCCTGGCGAAAGTACCGCAACCGGCCCAAGCCGCCCATCGATCCCTACGTACGCGCGCAGCAGGAATTCGCGCGGATCGAAGCGCGTCGCCTGCTGGAGACGGGCGAGCCGGAAGAATATCTCGCTGGAATGGTGGATGTGGTGCGCGAATATCTTGCGGCGCGCGTGCCCGGCGTCAGGCGGTCGGATACTACGAGTGAGCTGTTGCGAGCGATGAAGCCGCGCGACGGCGTCGAGGGCGAGCTCCCGATGCTGCTCGATCGAGCCGACATGGTGAAGTTTGCGCGGGCGGAAGTGTCGGTGGAGGAAGCGCGCGACGCCGGAGCCCGGCTTAGAGCGATCGTCGATTACGTCGAAGCTCGACTGAATCCTGAATCGGAACCCGCGAGGCGAATGGCGGCGCTAAAGGAGCGCGCGGCGTGAGCGTTTTCGGACTCTTCGAATTCTTCACACCCGAGGCGCTGTGGCTGCTGCTCCTGCTCCCAGCGTGGTGGCTGTGGAGACGGTTCCGCCGAAAGGACGCGATCGTCTTTTCGCGAACATCCGTGCTGGCCAGCGGTCCTCACGTCGGCGGATGGGTGCCGCCGACGATTTTCACGCTGCGAAATCTGGCGCTGGCATTTTTTATCATTGCGTTGGCTCGTCCCAGATCCGGCGCTCACACCGAGACCCAAACGAGTGAAGGAATCAACATCGTGCTGGCGATTGATTTGTCGAGCTCGATGCTGGCGCTCGATTTCCGTCCCAACAACCGGATCGAGGTAGCTAAGGCAAAGGTCAAACAGTTCATCGCCCGGCGAACGTCCGATCGGATCGGGATTGTGGCATTTGCCGGCGAGGCTTTGACGCAGGTTCCGCTGACCACCGATTACCCAGTCGTGATGCAGGCGGTGTCGAATCTTCAAGCCGGTCAGCTCGAGGATGGCACGGCGATCGGTAACGCGATCGCTACCGCGGCGAATCGGCTCCGCGATGCGCCAGGGAAATCGCGCGTTCTCATTCTGCTCACGGATGGCGTCAACAATCGCGGCAGCATCGAACCCCTGGTGGCCGCGAAGGCAGCCGAAGCGTACGGAATAAAGATCTACGGCATCGGTGTCGGCAGCGTCGGGATGGCGCCGGTGCCAGTCGGCAGAAATGCAGCCGGTGGGTTGCGGTACGAGTACCAGCCGGTGGAGATCGACGAAGGTCTGCTAAGCAACATCGCGCGGATGACTGGCGGGAGATATTTCCGAGCGCGTGACGCTGCCGCGCTGCAGAACATTTACGCCTTTATCGATCAGATGGAGCGCGCGCCGGTGCACTCGACCACGGTTGTGCGTTACCGGGAATTGTACCGTTGGCCGCTGACTCTCGGCCTGCTGGCTCTTCTCGCTGAGTTGGCGATCGTGGCGTGGAAGGCGCCGTTGCCGTGACCATCGCCGACCTGTTTCGCTACATCCAATGGCCTTGGGCGCTGGCGCTCGCGATCGTGCTGCCGGTGATCGCCACCTGGCTGGTACGCTGGGGACTTCGTGCGCGCCGGCAGCGACTCGCTAAACTCGGCACTGCCTCGATGGTCGCTCGCCTGGCGCCTTCGGTGACGCAGCAGCGTACATGGTCGGCAATACTTCGCCTCGGTCTCGTGACGCTGCTGCTCGGCTTTGCCGTTGCCGGCCCCCGCTGGGGCGTCGAGCAGACCGTCGTAAAACAGCTGGGCGTCGACGTTGTGCTGGCACTCGACGCGTCGCTCTCGATGTTGGCGACGGATGAGAAGCCGAGCCGGCTACAAGCGATGAAACAGGAGATCGACCGCCTGCGCGATCTGTCTCCCGGTGATCGGTTTGCTCTGCTCGCCTTCGCCGGACGGAGCTACATCCTGACTCCCCTGACCGTCGACAACAGCGCTCTCGATCTGTTTCTGCAGAACCTCGATCCCTCGATCGTTGGACAGGGCGGCAGCTCGCTCGCGAGTGCGCTGCGCCAGGCAACGAACCTTCTTGCCCTCAACAAATCACAGGGTGACAAAGCGATCATTCTCATGAGCGACGGCGAGGGCTTCGACAACCCCGACGAGGTTCTGGCAGAGGCAAAACGCGCCGGAGAGATGGGCTTCACGGTCATTACAGTTGGATTCGGAACCCGTGAGGGCTCGACGATTCCTGTCGTTGAAAACCGCGTCGTCACCCAAAAACGCGACGAAAACGGCAACATTGTAGTGACCCACTACGATCCCGCGCTGCTGAAGTCGATTGCGGATGAAGCCAAAGGGGTTTTCATCGATGCGCGAACTCCCGACAAGGCCGGAAAGATCCGGCTGGCGCTCAACAACCTGCATGCCAATCCTCGCTCGCTCGTTTCCGGAGAGAACCTCGGCGTTCAGTACCAGTGGTTCGTGCTGGCGGCGCTGATTTTCCTCGGGCTCGACACCTTTCTTCAGACCAAACGCCGCCGTCGCCGCGCTGTCGCCGCAGCTGCGACGACCGCTACGATGCTGTTGTTGACGACGACTTCCTGCAGAAGGCCCGAGCGAGACAAGCCGGGTATCGTCCTCTACAACCAGGGAACTACGCTGCTCATGCGCGACTCTCTGGTCGCGGCGATCCCTCCTCTCACCAAAATCGTCGACTCAAAGGATGCCGAGGTCCGGCATCACTCGCGATTCAATCTCGGTCTCGACTACCTGATTCAGGGACTTCGCGCCAAGGATTCCGCTGACGCACCACTCGACAGCGCACTCTATCGTTACAAGCAGATTCTCGAAGTTGCAGTTGCTGATTCCGACGCGCGTTGGAATTACGAATTGGCGCTCCGAGCGAAAAAAGGCGGAGGTGGCGGCGGAGGAGGTGGTGGTGGAGGTGGTGGCGGCGGTGGGCAGAGCAAGACCCCGACTCCGGTTCCCGCTCAGAGTCAGCAGCAGTCCAACGCTCCGAAACCCGTTCCTGGCATGACACCGCAGCAGGCGGAAGCAGTCCTCAACGCGGCAGAGGACAAGGAGACGGACATTCAGGGGAAACGACAAAAGAAAAACGTCCCCACTCCGCCGAGGGGTAAGGATTGGTAGTTTCGGTATCACCATGCCGGTGATTTCCATTCTTCCGCCCGCCGTCGCAGACCAGATAGCCGCCGGCGAAGTCGTCGACCGCCCGTCTTCCGTCGTCAAGGAGCTCGTCGAAAACTCGATCGATGCCGGAGCGACGACGATCGAGGTTTCGCTCGAGGACGGCGGTCGCAAACTGATTCGCGTCAGTGACGACGGTTCGGGCATGTCGCCCGATGACGTTCCACTCGCGCTCGCTCGTCATGGAACCTCTAAGATCAGGCAGGCATCGGATCTCGTTGGTGTCTCGACGTTTGGTTTTAGAGGGGAGGCCCTTCCGGCGATCGTATCCGTTTCGATTTTCGAGATCGAGACGGCAGCAACGGATGGTGAGGGAACGTCAACGAAAGTGACAGGTGGTAAAATCTCGCCGGCCGAGCGAATAGCGCGCCGGCAAGGAACGACCGTCACCGTCGGCCAGTTGTTTTACAACGTGCCTGCGCGTTTGAAGTTCCTGCGCAGCTCACGCTCCGAGTGGAGGAGCGCCGTTGAGTCGCTGACGGCACTCGCTCTTACTCAACCCGGAATTCGAATTCACCTGTCGCACGACGGTCGCAATGCCTTGATGCTGCCGCCCGTAACGAGTGTCCGGTCCCGCCTCGGCGCGATTTGGGGAGGACGGTACGCCGAGGAACTGCTCGACGTTGACGACGTGTCCGGTGTCGTTCACACGACTGGCTTGGTACAGCGACCTGGAGATGTGGGGACCTCGGCCCGGCGCGTGTTCCTCTCCGTCAACGGCAGGGCGGTGCGTGACGCCGGAATCGCACGCGCAGTCGAAGCGGCCTATCGGTCGACGATCGTTGCGGGTGTTCGCCCATCGTTTTTCCTGAATGTGACTCTTCCCGCTGATATGGTTGATGTGAACGTCCATCCGGCGAAAGCGGAGGTTCGTTTCCGCGATCGCTGGCCGGTGGAGCGGGCCGTCGAGGCTGCGGTGAGACGAGCGCTGGGGACGTTCGACAGCGCGGCATCGCTCGGCTTCCGTCCAGCGGCGTTCAGCTTTCGGCCAGGGACTTCGGCCCCGGTCGTTGATGCGGAAATCCTGCGCAGGCAGCCAGGCTATGAGTCTCCGCTCTTCGCCATCGACGCGGGTGCGACTGAAAGCGCCCCTGAAGAATACGCAGCCGTCGCTTCTGCCGACGTGGAACCAGTGCCGCCCGAGGTCATTCCTCCTCTCGTCCAGCTGCGCCGCACGTACATCGCTTTCGAGCACGAGGACGGTTTGGTCCTGATCGATCAGCATTCAGCACACGAGCGAGTTCTGTACGAGCAGTTCATGCACACGCTCGAGAGCGGTACAGCCCCGGCGCAGCGTCTCCTGCTTCCGCTCACCCTTCATCTCGGACCAGCGGAAGGAGAGGCCTTCGACGTCAACCGTGAATACCTGGAGCGACTTGGCTTCGAGGTCGAAGGCTTTGGTGGTCACACGCTGATCGTGAACACCGTTCCGATGCCGCACGCGCGGTTCGACGCCGAGCGGTGTCTGAGGGAGACACTCGATGCTCTTACAGGTGACAGGGTAGCCGGAGCGGCAGCGAAACACGAGCGCCTTGCCGCGACCGTCGCGTGCAAAGCTGCTATCAAGGCCGGCGAGGAGCTGTCTCAGGCGGAGATGCGCTCGCTCTTCGCTGCGCTGCGTGACACCACACTGCCGGCACACGATGTCCACGGTCGGTCCACGATAGTCCATCTCACCTGGGACGAGGTCGAACGCCGCTTTGGCCGCCGATAAGCTGCGGATCATCTGCGGGCCGACCGGGGCGGGGAAGTCCGGAATCGCACTGGAGCTGGCAGAGACGCATGATGCCGCGATAGTCAGCGCTGATTCGCGTCAGATCTATTGCTACTTCGACATCGGCACCGCCAAACCTTCCCGACAGGAGTGCGCGAGAGTCACTCATTACGGAGTCGACGTCGCGGAACCGACGGAGCGCTATTCTGCGGCGAGGTGGGCCAACGAGGCCGACGAATGGCTGGAGAGCGCGGCGGAGATCGAGAAAAATCCAATCGTGGTCGGTGGAACGGGCCTCTATATCAGAGCGTTGGTCGAGCCATTGTTCACCGCGCCCGAGGTCGACCCAGTCCAACGCGCTCAGCTCGAGAGCGAGCTCGAAGAGAAATCTTTGGGCGAGCTGCGAGTCTGGTGCCGCAGACTCGATCCAGCGCGCGCGCACCTTGGCCGAACGCAGCTGATGCGAGCGATCGAGACAGTGCTACTCGCCGGAGTGCGCATCAGTGACTTGCACGCCGAGCACAAAGCGACCGGGTCGAGCGGAACTGAAGCGGAGGCGGCTTACCTCGTCGTCGATCCAGGTGACACCCTCGCCGCGCACATCGAGACTCGCGTTGATGCGATGCTCAAGGCAGGCTGGGCCGACGAGATTCGCGAGCTGACTGACGCGGTTGCGCCCGACGCACCGGCGTGGAGGGCAAGCGGATACGAGGCGATGCGCGACCACGTCGAGGGGAGATGCGATTTGTCAACGGCACGTCAGCGGGTCATTATTGAGACGCGACAGTACGCAAAGCGACAGCGTACGTGGTTTCGACATCAGCTGCCGGAAGCGGCCGTCACACGCGTAAATCCTGAAGACTCTCAAGCCCGTGCCGTTGTGCGAGAGTGGTGGGAGAGAGCTGAGTGAAGATTGGCATCACCTGTTACCCGACCTACGGCGGGTCCGGCGCGGTTGCAACCGAGCTCGGTATCGCGCTGGCAGAACGCGGCCACGAAGTCCACTTCATCACCTATCGGCAGCCGTTTCGACTGCCGTCGTTTTTGCCGCGCATCTTCTTCCACGAAGTCGACGTTGGACGCTACCCGCTTTTCGAGTTTCCGCCGTACGACCTGGCGCTGGCGGTACGCATGCACGAGGTGGTGCAAACGCATGGCCTGGAGCTGCTGCACTGTCACTACGCGATTCCCCACGCGGCGAGCGCGTGGATTGCGCGCGAAATGCTGCACGAAACTGGTCAGGACGTTCACGTCATCACTACGCTCCACGGTACGGACATCACCATCGTTGGCCAGGATCCGTCATTCTATCCGATTACCAAATTCTCCATCGAGAAATCGGATCGCATAACAGCGGTCTCCCAATATCTGTTGGAGGAGACCTGCCGCGCATTCGGGTGCGAGGGCCCGGCGATCGAAGTGATTCACAACTTCATCGATCCCGCCATCTACAACCGGGACAAATATCCTCCGCTGCTGAAAAAGGAATTCGGGGCGACGAAGCCAATCCTGATGCACGTCTCGAACTTTCGCACCGTGAAACGCGTGCGCGATGTCATTCGCATCTATGCCGAAGTGAATCGTGAGGTGCCGAGCGTGTTGGTGATGATAGGTGATGGACCCGATCGCCCGGCCGCAGAGGAAGAATCTCGACTTCTCGGCGTCGAGAATTCCGTCTCGTTCCTCGGCAAGCTCGATCAGATCGCGCCACTGCTGGCGGCCGCTGACCTGTTCCTGCTGCCGAGTCAAAGCGAATCATTCGGATTGAGCGCGCTCGAAGCGCTTGCGTCGGGGGTGCCGGTCATTGGCACCAATGCCGGGGGCCTTCCTGAAGTTATCCGCGATGGTGAGACCGGCTTTCTTTGCGGCATCGGCGACATTCCTGGGATGGCTGCCGCGGCGTTGGGTATCCTCAAGGACCGCCAGCGCTGGGAAGCAATGAGCAAGCTTGCGGCAGCGGACGCGCGCGAGCGGTTCGCACGGGACGCAATCGTCACCAAGTACGAGTCTCTTTATCGAACATCACTCCCAGCCGGCAAATCATGACACCACTCCAGGCCATCGCGCTCGGCATCATACAGGGTCTTTCCGAGTTTCTGCCGATCAGCAGCTCGGGCCATTTGGCGCTTGCACCCTGGTTATTCGGCTGGGAGGATCCGGGGCTCGCCTTCGACGTCGCGCTGCATTTCGGGACATTGCTCGCCGTACTCTGGTACTTTCGCATGGAATGGCTGCAGCTGATCAAAGCAGCGTTTGGAATAATCACCACGGGCAGAATTGAGACGCCGGAGAAGCGACGCGTCGTCTATCTGATCGTCGCTACGATTCCCGGAGCCATCGGCGGTTTTCTGCTGCAGTCGAAAGCGGAATCCGCCTTTCGCAGCCCGCAGCTTATCGCGATCGCACTCATCGTCCTGGGCATAATTCTGTGGCTCGTGGACAAAGCGGTCGACCAACGACGCATCCTCGGCGAGATGCGATGGATCGACTCACTGCTGATCGGACTTTCACAGGTGATCGCGCTCATCCCCGGCGTGTCGCGGTCGGGCTCGACGATCACCACCGCGCGCGGCCTCCGCTTCGATCGAGAGAGCGCCGCTGAATTCAGCTTTCTCATGAGCATGCCCATCATTGCCGCGGCAGTCATCCTCGAGGGTCCAAAGGCGCTGCAGGAAGGAGGGATTACCAACGAGTTGATGTCGGGTGTCGTTGCGTCGGCAATAAGTGGCTGGCTCGCCATCTCCATTCTGATGCGCTACGTGAGCAGACATAGCTACGGCATTTTTGCCTTTTATCGCGTCGCGCTTGGAATCGCTGTTCTGGCGGTGATTTACGCCCGCGGCTAGCGAAGTACGCTTTGACGGTGCGACCAGCGAGCAGCTCGAGCGCGCGCTGGACCTGCCCCGCGTCGAGCTGCTCGAGTCGACGACATCAACGATCGACGTCGCGCACCGCCTAGCCAGTCAGGGAGCGCCGGCCGGTACGCTCGTCATCGCCAATGAGCAGACCGCTGGCCGAGGCCGAGACGGCAAGAGCTGGCAGTCGTCGGCGGGAGCGGGACTCTGGCTCACTCTGATCGAGCGGCCGAAGGATCCGTCCGGACTCGGTGTACTCTCACTCCGTGTGGGGCTCGTTGCGGCGGAAGCGCTGGATCGATTTGCATCCGAACCGATTCGACTGAAATGGCCCAACGATCTTTACGTCGATCAGGGCAAACTCGCCGGGATCCTGGTGGAGGCACGGTGGCGTGAGGCGACCGTCGAGTGGGTGGCGATCGGACTTGGCGTCAACGTTCGGGCGCCGGATAACGTCGAAGGGGCCGCGGGGCTGGAGCCAGGAACCGATCGGCTCGATGTACTGGGCGAGCTCATACCGGGAATCCACGCGGCGGTACGCGCAACAGGCCACCTGACGAACCCGGAGTTGGAAGAGTTCAATGCGCGCGACCTTGCTCGCGGAAAGATGTGCGTCCAGCCGGCGCTGGGGAGAGTGGCCGGAATATCTGCCACCGGTGAGCTGCTCGTCGCGATGGCTGATTCGGTGACGCCCTTCCGCTCGGGCTCGCTGGTGCTGGAGGAATTGCCCTGATAGTCGCGTTCGACGTCGGCAACTCCGAGATCACCATCGGCACCTTCGAGGGTGAGGAGCTGACATCACATTGGCGGCTCACGACGGCGGCGCCACGTACGGCCGACGAATTGGCGCTGCTGATACGCTCGATCGTGGGACCCGAGGTTACATCACCGGGCGGCGCGGAGGGATCCGCGATCTGTTCCGTGGTTCCGGCGATTACTCCAATGCTTGCCGAAGCTTGTGAGATGAGTTTCGGTGCCAAGCCGGTGATGGTTGACGCGCGCGCGAATCTACCGATCAAGCTTGATGTCGAGGAGCCGTTCACTGTTGGAGCTGACCGGATCGCCAACACATTGGCGGCGAGCCGGATCCACAAGCGCGACGCGATCGTCGTCGACCTTGGCACCGCCACGACCTATGATTGCATCACCGCCGATGGAACCTTCCTCGGCGGCGTCATCCAGCCCGGGATCATGATCTCGGCGGACACTCTCTTTCGGCGGACGGCACAACTTCCCGCCACCGACATCGTTCCGCCGCGGCGAGTGATTGCCCGCCGAACTGACGAATGCATAAGGGCGGGGGTTCTTTACGGGGCGGTGGACTCGATCGACGGGATCGTGCGCCGAATCAAGAGGGAGTGGCCGGGGAAGGACAGCCCGCTCGTTATTGCCACCGGCGGTATGGCCGAGACGATCATGCCACATTCTGCCGAGCTGGAAGTCGTGGACTCCTTCCTGACCCTAAAGGGCATCCGCATCGCCTACGCGCTACTAACAGCCTGACCGGCAATCGGGTGATTAGTGTGGGGTGTTTCCGGGTTGACGCGCGTGGCCTATTGCGGTTAATTTGAGGTCTTAGCACTCACTACGGTCGAGTGCTAACAGCAGAGACCCCTCCAAAGCCACTTAACCTAGCAGAAGGGCAGCTAACTATGGCCACAAAAACACAAACCAGCACCAAAGTCGCTCCCCTCGCCGATCGCGTCGTCGTCAAGGCGCTCGAGGACACGGAGCAGATGCGCGGTGGATTGTTCATCCCCGACACCGCCAAGGAAAAGCCGCAGCAGGGTGAGATCATTGCCGTCGGCCCGGGCCGCTACGAGAAGAACGTCCGCGTTCCGATGGAGCTCAAGGTCGGCGACAAAGTTCTGTACGGGAAGTACAGCGGCACCGAAGTCACCATCGACACCGAACAGTATCTGATCCTTCGCGAGTCCGATGTGCTCGCGGTCGTGAACTAACCATTAGCTAAAAGAGCGAACATATGGCAGCCAAGGAACTACACTTCAACACCGACGCTCGCGCGGCTCTCAAGCGCGGTGTCGACCAGCTCGCCGAGGCAGTGAAGGTGACCCTCGGTCCGAAAGGACGAAACGTCGTCATCGACAAGAAGTTCGGTGCGCCGACCGTTACCAAGGACGGGGTGACTGTCGCTAAAGAGATCGAGCTCTCGGACGCGCTCGAGAACATGGGCGCGCAGATGGTGAAGGAAGTCGCCACCAAGACGAGCGACCTCGCCGGCGACGGCACCACCACCGCCACCGTTCTGGCGCAGGCGATCTTCCGTGAAGGTCTCAAGAACGTCACCGCCGGCGTCAATCCGATGGCGCTCAAGCGCGGCATCGATGCCGGCGTCGCAGCCGTCGTCGACGACCTCAAGAAGATGAGCGTCCCCACCAAGGGCAAGAAGGAAATCGCCCAGGTCGGATCCATTTCCGCTAACAACGACAAGGAGATTGGTGATCTGATCGCCGAAGCAATGGAGAAGGTCGGCAAGGACGGCGTCATCACCGTCGAAGAGGCCAAGGGGCTTGAGACTACCCTCGAGACCGTGGAAGGCATGCAGTTCGACCGCGGCTATCTCTCGCCGTACTTCGTCACTGATCCCGAGAAGATGGAAGCCGTGCTCGAGGACGCGCTGGTCCTCATTCACGACAAGAAGGTCTCGTCGATGAAGGATCTGCTGCCGATCCTCGAGAAGGTCGCGCAGTTGGGCAAGCCGTTGCTCATCATCGCCGAGGACATCGAGGGTGAGGCGCTGGCAACGCTGGTCGTCAACAAGCTTCGTGGCACGCTGCGCGTCGCGGCGGTCAAGGCTCCGGGCTTCGGCGATCGTCGGAAGGCGATGCTCGAGGACATCGCGGTCGTGACGGCCGGTCAGGTGATCTCCGAGGAAGTCGGGTTCAAGCTGGAGAACGCGGTGGTCACCGATCTCGGCCGCGCCAAGCGGATCGTCATCGACAAGGAAAACACCACCATCATCGATGGCCAGGGCGAGGAAGAGAAGATCAAGGGGCGTATCAAGGAGATCAAAGCCGCGATCGACAAGACGACCTCGGATTACGATCGTGAGAAGCTCCAGGAGCGTTTGGCCAAGCTCGCCGGCGGTGTGGCGGTGATCAACGTCGGCGCACCCACCGAGAGCGAGATGAAGGAGAAGAAGGCAAGAGTGGAAGATGCGCTCCACGCCACGCGTGCCGCGGTGGAAGAGGGAATCGTCCCCGGCGGCGGCGTCGCGCTCGTTCGCGCGCAGAAGGCGCTCAAGACGCTCAAGCTCGAGGAGAGCGATGAGCAGATTGGCGTCGACATCATTCGTCGTTCACTCGAAGAGCCGATGCGCATTATAGTCCAGAACGCTGGCGGTGAAGGTTCGATCGTCGTTGAGAAGGTCCGCCAGTCGAAGGAGATCAACTACGGCTACAACGCGCTCACGGACGAGTACGAGGATCTGGTTGCGGCCGGTGTCATCGACCCGACCAAGGTCACCCGTACCGCGCTGCAGAATGCGGCGTCGATCGCCGGACTTCTCCTCACGACCGAAGCGTTGATCGTCGAGAAGAAGGAGCCGACGCCGGCGGGTGCCGGCGCTGGCGGCCCGCCGGGCGGAATGGGCGGAATGTATTAGAGGGACAGCTGGGAGCGACCGGCTAGCAGCCGGGAGCTACAGCTGAAAGACAGCTTAGAGGCGAGGAGCGCAGGGTGGCTCCTCGCTTTTTTTTTACGGGCCCCCTTGACCGATCGTCAAAGGGCGGATATCATCACCAAACAATCGAAATACCTGTGGTCATTTGCCGCGTATTGCAGCCACGTTAAAAAAATGCTAAAAAGCGAGGAACGCCCGCGGCCACACAGCCCCGGGCGTTCTGCTTTATGCGCGGAGTCTTTTGACGAGGATCGACATGACTCCCCAGCAGTTAGAAGTAGAGACACCGTCCGATTTGACCTTTTCTCTTCCTGACCGGACGGCCACGCGCAGTAAGCAGTCGACGCGCTACCCTGAAAAGCTTTTCGAAAACCAGCGGCTGCTCTCCAAGCGGCAGACGACAATCCGCATCGCTCTCGCCGGTTGCGGCGTGGTCGGTGGCGGACTCGTGCGGCTGCTCCACGAATCGGCATCCGCCATCGCCTCACGGTTCGGTGTCCGCTTCGTCATCACGAAAGTTCTCGTTCGCGACACGACGCGCGACAGAAAGCTTCCTATCGATTCGAAGCTCTTCACAAATGATCTCGAATTGTTTCTCGCCGAGGACGCCGACGTCGTGATCGAGGCAGTAGGCGGACAGGAGCCAGCGCGAACCATTGCCATCAGTGCGCTGCGTCGAGGCAGAAAATTGATCACCGCCAACAAGGAGCTGATCGCGGCTTACGGCGAAAGCCTCCACGCCCTCGCTACGGCGAACGAGACCGGACTCGACTTCGGCGCCGCAGTCGGCGGCAGCGCGCCGGTGATCTCAACTCTGCGCGATCTGGTTGGAGCGTGCGCGCCGCGTTCGGTGCGCGGAATTCTCAATGGGACTTCCAACTTCCTCATCTCTCAGCTCGAGCGCGGAGCTTCACTCGATGCAGCGCTCGCTACCGCGTGCCAGCGGGGACTCGCCGAGGCTGACTGCAGTCGCGACCTCGATGGAAGCGACGCTGCGGCCAAGCTCTCGATCATCGCCTGGATCGCCTATGGCGTGAAGCCGTCGTCCCTTCAGTTGCGCAGAACGTCGCTCATTCCCGGACTGCCGCATCTCGTGCAGCTAAGTGAGCTGCTCGGCGGTCGGGTCCGTTTGATCGGGGAGTGTACACTGCTCGGGGGCGACCGCATTACTGCCGCTGTCGAGCCCGTGATCGTTCCCGAGTCGAGCCCGTTTGCGCGCACCACCTGCGAAGACAATCGAGTCGAGGTAGATCTCGGTTGGACGTCACCGCTAACGGTGTCGGGACCTGGCGCGGGTGGCGCGCCGACGGCAGCGGCGTTATTGAGCGATCTGGTGCGCGCTTCTTCTCCGCCGAACGATCGCGGTGTTGACGTGGCGCAATTCGTCTCTGTTCCCGACAGCCGCGAGCATCGCTGGTTGATCGGTGCCCGGCTGGCCGCCACAGATTTGGTGCGACTGGCTGGAGCCGCCAGTCTTCAGGTCGCCAATTCCCGAGTCGCGGGAGATTACGCCTGTGTCGTCGTCGGGCCGGCGCACTGGGACAAAACTCAACTACTGTTCCACGAGCTCGAAACTCTCAACGCAGCGCCGTGCGTCGCACGCTGCGAGCTCTTCGACGCAGAGGAGGCCAACCAATGAGCCGCCTCGCTCTCGTTCGCGAGTTCACACCCGATGTCGCTCCGAACCTCGACACAGGTCTCGAACTACCCAGCGCATCGGTGCTGACTGCTCCCTTTGGGTCGAGCAAAGTCTCCTACGAGTTGACTGGTGCAGCCGGTGCACCGGTTGTGGCAGTTCTTGGCGGAATTTCTGCCACTAGGCACGTGACATCGACCGCGCCTGACCCGCGTGCCGGTTGGTGGGAAAATGTCGTCGGCGATCAACGCGCGATCGATACCACGAAATTTCGCGTCATCTCGTTCGACTATGTCGAGAGGCTGCCGGGGAATGCGCCGGTTACGACTGACGATCAGGCCCGGGCTCTTGCTGCCTCTCTTGATCACGCCGGCATCGATCGGCTCCATGCTGTCGTCGGAGCATCCTACGGCGGGATGGTCGCACTAGCCTTCGGCGCCTCTTTTCCCGCGCGCACCAGTCGGTTGATCGTGATTAGCGCTGCCCACCAGAGCGACCCGTTGGCGACCGCTCTCCGGCATCTCCAACGTCGAGTGGTAGAGCTCGGCGCCGCCACTGGTCGCGAACGCGACGGATTATCGATCGCCCGCGGAATTGCGATGACCAGCTATTTGACGCCTCGTTATTTCGAAGAGCGGATCGAGTTGGACGCGCTCGACGATGTCAGGACGGTCGAAGATCGCATCGGCCGTTACTTGAAAACCCGCGGCGAACAATTCGCCGATCATTGGACTTCCGAGCGCTACAATGCTCTCTCTCTATCGCTGGATCTGCACTCGGTGCGGCCGGAGGAAATAACCGTTCCAACAACTGTCGTCGCGATCGCCAGCGACAGACTGGTGCCGATCGCCCAGTCGCGAGAGCTCGCCGGCAGATTGTCGGGGCCGAGCCAGTTGATCGAGCTCGATTCGTTTTTCGGACACGATGCATTTCTCGGCGATTGGTCGCGCGTCGCGATATTCGTCGAAGAGCTACTGGGCATAGAACCGAGGATTATCTCATGAGCGACGAGTCGAGGGTGTCGTCGGCGCGCCGATCCAGAAAGGCTGCGACTTGCGCGGTGCGTGCCGGAATCGCCGCCGATCTGCATCACGGTGCAGTAGTGCCGCCAATCCATCTTTCGGCGACTTTTGCTTTCGAAGGCTTTGGCAAGAAACGCCTCTACGACTACACTCGCACCGGCAATCCGACGCGGGAGTACTTGTCGAATGCGCTTGCCGAGCTCGAGGGCGGGGAAGCCGGCGTTGTGACGAGCACTGGGATGTCGGCCGTGGCCTTGGTCCTTCAGCTGGTACGGCCTGGCGATCTCATTCTCGCCGCGCACGATTGTTACGGCGGCACCCATCGCATTCTTCGATCGCTAGCCGCGCGCGGGCACTTCGATGTCGAATTCAGCGATCTGACTGCTGTGAACGCCGCGGAGATCGTGGCGGCGCGTCGGCCCAAGCTGTTATGGATCGAAACGCCCAGCAATCCTTTGCTCAGAATCACCGACCTCTCGACGTTAACGGCGGCGGGACACGATGCCGGCGCGATAGTGTGCGTCGACAACACGTTTCTCTCGCCAGCATTGCAACGACCGATCGAATTCGGAGCGGATCTCGTCGTCCACTCGACGACTAAGTACCTCAACGGACATAGCGATGTGGTCGGAGGCGCTGTTATCGCGGCCGATGCTGCGCTCGCCGAAGAGCTGGCATGGTGGGCGAACTGTTTGGGAATCACCGGCGCGCCATTCGACAGCTTTCTCACCCTGCGCGGCGTGCGAACTCTACACGCGCGGATCCGCGTTCACTGCGAGAACGCGCTGCGCGTGGTGGGCGCGTTGTGCGGCCATCCGGCCGTACAGCGCGTCTACTATCCGGGGCTGCCAACGCATCCAGGCCACCGTGTCGCCGCGAGCCAGCAGGATGGTTTCGGCGCGATGGTGAGCTTCGAGATAAATGGCGGCCTCGACAATGTCGAGCGGTTCGTCAATACACTGAAGTGTTTTACTCTGGCGGAGTCGCTCGGCGGAGTGGAAAGCCTCGTTGCGCATCCGGCAACGATGACGCACGCGTCGATGGACGAGCAGGCGCGCGCCACTGCCGGCATATCGAACTCCTTGCTCAGATTGTCGGTAGGCATCGAGGACGGCGACGATCTCGTTGCGGATCTAACGACTGCTCTCGAGGCTGTCGCGGAGGAAGCTGCAGAGAGTGACCTGGAGAAGGACCCGCTGGAGGCTGGCGTGAACGTCTAACAGTTGCGGGCGTGGGGGAAGGGCTGCAAATCTAAGTTCAGTTATCGATTCCTTCCCTACGCTTGGTAGCAGGATGGTCCAATGTCAGCGAAGCTTGTATCAGCTGCCTTTGTCTTTTTAGCGGCAGTTCCCCTGGCGGCGCAGACTCCCGCCTACATCGTGACTCGACTGGGTGTTGATACGGTCGCCATCGAGCGTTACAGCCGCAGCGGAAACAGGCTCGAGGGAGATCTGGTACTCCGACATCCAAGGGTGCGGACGATCCATTACGTCGCTGAGCTTGGACCGCAGGGAGAAATCCGAACCTTGACCACTACGGTCCGTAGACCAACTACGGATCCGAAGGGGCCGCCGGTGATGCAAACGGTGACCCGCTTCGCCGACACCCTCGCCGTGATCGAGGTTCAGCGAAACGGGCAGGCAGACACAGCGGCAAGCGGGAAGAAGGCTTATCGCGGCGGCGTTGCTCCGATGATCGGCGTCGAGCCGACTTCATACGGTATCTACGAGCAGCTGCTCTCAGCTGCGAAGCTGGGGCGGGACAGCGTTTCTTATGCGCTGATCGCTCCTGGTTCGGGTCCCAGTCCCGCGATCATCCTGCGCCGGCGCGGCGCTGACTCGGTCTCGTTCACGAGTACGTTCTTCCCAGGCTGGACCGAGGTTGCGCGCGTCGACCCGCGCGGCCGGATCCTTGGGATCGATGCCAGTGCCACGACCGTCAAGACAGTCGCTCAAAGAGTTCCGAATCTGGATTTCGACAACGTCGTGAAATCCTGGGCGGCAACCGAAGCCGCACGTGGCGGCATGATGGGTCAAATGTCGCCGCCGGATACTGCGCGAGTAGCAATCGGTGGTGCGAATCTCGTCGTCGCCTACAGCCGGCCGTTCAAGCGCGGTCGTGTGATTTTCGGAAACATCGTTCCCTGGAATCAGGTCTGGCGGACTGGAGCAAATGCAGCGACGATGTTCACCACCGACAAGGATCTCGTTTTCGGATCGACGGTGGTGCCGGCGGGGAAGTACACCTTGTGGACGGTACCGACTCCGAGTGGAGCAAAGCTGATCTTCAATAGCGAGACGGGCCAATGGGGAACCGACTACCACCCCGACAAGGATTTCGCGCGCGTCGATCTCGCCGGCAAACAAGTCAATCCACCAGTCGAGCAATTCGTGATCGGAATAACACCCCAGGGGGCTGGCGGACTCCTGAGTTTCACCTGGGACGATCGCCAGTACAGCGTTCCTTTCACCGTGAAATGAGCCATGACCACGCCTGATGTTGCACCGCAGAAAGACCGCTGGGCACGCGCCATCGGTTACGGCCTGCTTGCCGAGATCGCGACGATTTTTACGATCGTCGCAGTGGTGTTGATCTATCGCTACGTCTTCGCGCGTACGCAGTCCGAAGCTGACTATGTTGCCTTCGCCGAGCGCGTCGGTGCGATACTAGGGGTCGTCGGCGGCGCCTTGTACGTTTTCCTGTTTGCTCATCGGCTTATGCGATGGCTGTCAGGGCGCTTCGTCGCCCACGGAATAGTTCTGGCGATCGCGGCGATCGCGCTTTCGATCGGCGGATCGCTCGCCGGCCACCAGGGAGTTCCGCCGGCCTACGCTCTCGCGTCCGCGCTCAAGCTGGCAGCCGGAGCGCTGGCTGGTTGGTTGGCCTCGAGAAGAGCGCATCTCACCAGTTGAACAAAGCAGACCGAAAAAAAAAGGCCGACGAGATCGTCGGCCTTTTTATTTGCAAGTAGTGTCTTCTAATCCGTAACGGTTAGCGAGATCGGATTATCGAGATAAACGACTTGCTCGTCCCGCCGAAAGTGGATGATGCGCCAGAACCAGTTTTCGCCGCGTGGCTGGCCGCCGTGTTCCATTATCATCTTGGCGAGGTCGGCCACCTCCTCGGGATTCATCCGCAAACAGCCATGTGACTCGGCAGATCCGAGGCTCTCGACGTCGTCCGTGCCATGAATGTAGTAGTCGGGTTCCTTGAAGAAGATCTTCACGACCTTCATCGGATTGCCTGGATCACCGGGACCTTTCGCCGTTTTACCTTTCGCCCAGGCCGCACCCGGTGGCGGTTTCCAGCTCGGATTCCACACGATTTTTCTGATCGCGTATGCACCCGGTGGTGTCGGATAGCGCGGCTGCCCGATCGCGACAGGGTACGCTCTGATAGTGGCGTCGCCCTGCTTGACGATCAGCATTCTGGCGCGCAGATCCGCGCGCAAGGTGAGCGGCGTTTCTTGACGGTGAGGCGTTTCGACAGCCGTGTCCCGGCCGGCGGTAGTCGCGGTGCGAGGGACTTCGATTTGCCCGTTGACGGGGGCACACGCGGCGCTCGCCGCGAGAAAAGCCAGAGCTGCTAAAGTCTTACGCGATATCATCATCTGCCGATTGAGTTTTCCGTTATCTGTGTCTCTGAGACAGATGATTATACAAATGTCGTTCCACGTGACCAAGGCTCTGCAGTAGCTAGCCTCCGCTAGCGGGCTTCTACATTTTTCGCGGATCAAATGAGCGGAGTTTTCGCCTGACCCTCGCAAAAATTCTCCGAGCAGTGTGCGCGTTGCTGACCGCCGGCCTCCCGATTTTGTCAGTGGAGTCGCACGCTCAACAGCTCGATGCGTCGCTCTACTCCAATCTGCGTTGGCGAATGGTCGGCCCATTTCGCGCCGGCAGGACCGTGGGCGCCAGCGGTGTGCGCGGCCAGCCGAATGTCTTTTACATAGGAGTCAACAACGGCGGCGTTTGGAAGACGACCGACTTTGGGCACACCTGGGCACCGATCTTCGATGAGCAGCCGACCGGATCTATCGGAGATCTCGCCGTGGCTCAATCAAATCCGAATGTCGTTTACGTCGGGACGGGCGAGGGACTACAGCGACCTGACCTGTCGACCGGCGATGGCGTTTACAAATCGACCGATGCCGGAAAAACCTGGCGACACCTTGGACTGCGCGACGGGCAGCAGATCGGCGGCATTATCATCGACCCGCGCGATGAGAACAGGATATTCGTCGCCGTGCTCGGTCACCCATACGGACCGAACGCAGAGCGCGGCGTCTACAGGTCGACCAACGGCGGCGAGACCTTTGAGAAAGTTCTCTACAAGGACGAGAACACCGGCGCAATTCAGGTCGCGTTCGATCCGACCAATCCGCAAACCGTCTACGCTTCGCTTTGGGCAGGAAGGCAGGGGCCGTGGGAGAATTCCTCCTGGAACGGACCACTGAGCGGGCTCTTCAAATCGGTCGATGGCGGAACGACCTGGCGACAGATAGGAAAGGGATTCCCAACTGCTGCACAGGGCCTTGGAAGAATCGGTTTCACTATCGCGCCCAGCGATCCGCAGCGAATGTACGGTACAGTGGACGCTCCGACGCTCGGCGGCATCTACCGCTCCGATGATGCCGGCGAGACGTGGCGTCGCACCAACGATGAAGTGCGCGTCTGGGGACGCGCCTCGGACTTCGCGGAAGTGAAAGTCGATCCTCGCAATCCTGACGTGATGTACTCGGCCAATACATCGACCTATCGTTCCACTGATGGTGGCAAGACTTTCACTGCGATCAAAGGAGCACCGGGCGGAGACGATTACCACCGGATCTGGATCAATCCTGACAATCCGGACATTATGCTCATCGCCGCGGACCAGGGAGCGACGATCACCGTCAACGGCGGAAAGACCTGGAGCTCCTGGTACAATCAGCCTACCGCCCAGTTCTATCACGTCATCACCGACAACCAGATCCCATACTGGGTCTATGGTGGACAGCAGGAGAGCGGCTCTGTCGGTACGATGAGTCGCGGCGACTATGGCGCGATCACTTTCCGGGAGTGGAATCAGGTCGGAGTGGAAGAGTACGGCTACGTCGCGCCAGATCCGCTCGATCCTAACATCATTTACGGCGGCAAGATCTCCCGCTTCGACCAGCGTTCACGCGAGGTCCAGAACATCAGCCCCGAAGCTGTCCGCTCGGGGAAGTACAGATTCCTTCGCACTGCGCCGGTGATTTTCTCGACGGTGGATCCGCACATTTTGTACTTCGCCGGTAACGTCCTGTTCAAGACGACGAACGGCGGCCACAGCTGGGACGTCATCAGCCCCGATCTCACCCGACAGACGTACGATGTCCCGGCGAGCTACGGCATCTTCACCAACGGTGATCCATCGAGGGCGCAAAATCGTGGAGTGATCTATACCGTCGCGCCGTCGTTCAGGAACGTGAACACCATTTGGACCGGTTCCGATGACGGGGTGATCAACCTTACTCGTGACGGCGGAAAGACCTGGACGAACGTGACTCCTGCTGCGCTGACGCCATGGAGCAAGGTTTCCCTAATGGAAGCGTCGCATTTCGACGACGAGACCGCCTACGCCGCGATCAACCGGTTCAAGCTCGACGATCTGCATCCGCACATCTATCGGACTCACGACGGCGGCAAAAGCTGGACGGAGATCGTCAACGGGATTCCTGAGGGTGAGGTGGTGAACTCCGTGCGCGAAGATCCAGTTCGACGCGGCCTATTGTTCGCGGGAACCGAGCGTGCCGTCTACTTCTCCCTCGACGATGGTGGGCATTGGCAATCGCTCCGCCTGAACATGCCGGCAACTTCCATTCGCGATCTCGTCATCCACGATGATGACATCGTCGTCGGAACACACGGGAGATCGTTCTGGATCCTCGACGACATGACGCCGTTGCGGCAGCTCGATGTCAGGCCGGCGAGCGAGACTTTCCTCTTCAAGCCCAAGCTTGCGTACCGGTTCCGTCGCAACAAGAACACGGACACACCGTTGCCCCCCGAGGAGCCGGCGGGGAAGAATCCTCCCGATGGCGCAATCATCAGGTACAGGATTGGCTCGGGTGCGACGACTCCAGTGGTACTCGATATTCTCGATGGTGCCGGCAAAGTCGTGCGCACCTATTCGAGCGCCGATTCGGTCCAGGCCATCGAGACTGACCTCAACGTTCCGACCTATTGGGTGCGGCCGCCGCGGAGATTGGCAGCAACTCATGGCACCCACACCTTCGTCTGGGATCTCCACTATCCGCCGCCGCAGGTTCTATCGCACGAGTATCCCATCTCGGCGATTTATGGAGACACTCCTCGATATCCGCTCGGGCCGGCGGTGTTGCCTGGCACCTACACCGTCAGATTGACTGTGAACGGCCGTCGATATGACCAGCCTCTGACGGTGAAAATGGATCCGCGCGTTCGCATCAGCGCTGTCGGTCTCCGCCTTCAGCACGACATCGGCGTTAGAATGAACGATGCGATCAGCCGCGATTTTGCGGCGCTGAGTGAGATTCGTGCGCAGAGAGGACTGCTGAGAACGCAGCGAGAGGGTGCAAAGGCGAAGGAAGTCGCCGACTCACTCATCGCTCTGGATTCAACGTTAGCAGGGTTGGAGAACAGCGGCCGCGGTGCGGCTGCGGCAGGCTTCGTCCAGTTGAACGAGCAACTCGCTGGTGTTCTGGATACAGTTGAAGGCGCCGACGCCGAGCCGACGACACAGGTGGTGGCGGCAGCGTCGTCGCTGGAGCAATCACTCAACGCTTTACTCGCGCGTTGGTCAGAAATTCGCCGAACGCGAGTACGTTCAGACCGCCAATAGAATCTTCATTCTTAGCATGCGACAACCGGAGATCTCATGACGACCAGCAAGGAAACCGAATGGATGAATCATCCCCGGCTGCGTAAGCTCGTCACAGCCATCAACGAGCTGACCCTGGCTGAGCGGATCACCTTGGTGAAGGGGCTGGTGCCAGCAATCGCCGACGAGTTGTCGGATACCGAGTACGAGAGGTTCGTCGACGCGATCCGCCTCAAGGGAGAGCGCTTTCACGAAGCGCAGTCTCATCCCGGCGAAGGGAGGGCGGAGAGAAAAATCCCGGGTGAGCGTGACCTGGAGGGAAGGTAGCCTACATGAACTTCTACTGGCTGCTCGGACTCCTCATCATTGCCGCGGTGTTGTTCGCGATGTACGCCGGAAACCGGCGACCAAAGCCCTGAGCTACAGGCCGAGCGCGAGCTGAACGGGCGCCAGTGGTGTCGTCGCCATACTGGGGCTGACGCAGATCGGACCGACGACGTTGTCCTGTGATGCCGCCGTCAGGCGTCCTCTGAATCGACCGCGCCGCAAGGTGTCTCCAACGGTACCCAGAGCGGTCCGCGGCGTGTTGTTCTCCTGGCTCAAATGCGCCAGCACGATGTTGTTCAGGCCAGAGTGAATGCTCTGACCGGCCAGATTCGCAGCGTCGCGATTGCTTAGATGACCGAATTTGCCGAGAATCCTCGCCTGCACCGATGGCGGGTAAGGTCCTGCGCGCAGCATACCCTCGTCGTGATTCGCCTCGATGACCAGGATATCGAGCTTATCGAGTGCACGCGAGATGGTTTCCGTGACGTGACCAAGGTCATACACGATTCCCGCCCGGGCACCCTCTCCGATCGATGTCACGATTACCGCGATTGGCTCATTCGCGTCGTGGGAAACCGGAACGGTCTCGAGGTGGAAATCGCCCACTACCACCGCGCTCTTTCGCGGTGTGAGAATCGTCCGCAACTCGGCCCAGTCGGGGCACATCATCCTCGTGCCAGCCGTGGACACAATCGTCCACCCCCATTTGCGAGCCGCAGCAGCGACGCCTTTGACGTGATCGGTGTGCTCGTGCGTTACGACGACTGCTTCGATCGAGTTCGGCGCGAAACCAGCCACTGCCAGGCGGTGCTTGAGGACGCGCGGCGAAAATCCGGCGTCGACGAGGATCCGCGAGCGGTTTGTTTCGAGGAGAATCGCATTTCCACTACTGCCACTGCCAAGGACCCACAACTTCATCAAATACTCCAACGCCTCTTGTGCGCTTCTTTCAGGTGCTTGCGCGCCTTGTCGCCAAGCTCCACGTGTCGTCGCAACATTGCTCGTTCCGCGACTGCAATGAATTTAGTCACGTCGTACGTGTCGTAGGGCTCCCCCTCACCCCAGGCGAACGGCGGCACAACCTTGGGCGGCATGGCTGAGCCAAACACGTTGGCACCTGTTCCAATTATAGTGCCGGTGCTCAGCATGGTACCGATTCCTGTCTTGACATGATCCCCGAAGAGCGTGCCCAAAAATTGTTGTCCGGTGCTTCGCACTCCCGATGGCGTCCACAGCTGAACTAGGCCGTAGGTGTTCTTGAGATTGCTGGTGGTCGTCAGCGCGCCAAGGTTCACCCAGCGCCCGAGATAGGAATGGCCAATGAAGCCGGCGTGTCCCTTGTTGCTGTGGCCAAGCACGATCGAGTTGCTGAATTCGCCGCGCACTTTGCAATTGTCACCAATCGACGAAGCTGCAACGCGATCGCCAAGGATCTGCGCTGCGCGTCCAACCGCGATTGGACCGATGAGATGCGTGAACGGGGCGATCACGGCCCCGCGACGAATCAGAATCGGTCCCGCTGATGCATTGAGCACCACCTGGGGCCCGATTTCCGCTCCTTCCTCGACGAAGACGCCGTGTTCACCGATCGTTGTCGCGCTCGTCTTTGCCGTTGCCTCCAACGCGGTGGCGAGGTGAGGAATGTCTTCCATCAACTGGTCGGTCAGCGTAGAGACGTAGTCCCACACTTCATTGATCCAGCGTCCGGCGATCTTTCGGCCGCCGAGGCTGGTCTGGATGCTACCGATATCGACCGAGCCGTCCGCGAATTGCGAGACGGGTAGCGCTCTGGCGAGCCTGACTGCACACGCCGCGCCCTCGCACATCAGAAGGTCGAATCGGTCCAGCTGGAGGTCGAGCGGGATAACGCAACGTGTATTGACTACGATCGACCCCGCCGGAATTTCCGATTTTGGCGAAACCGCCGGCGGGGCGTTTCCTTCCTCGAAGTTGGCGAGGTGGGGCGAGCTGATGAATCCGGCGCTCTCCAGCGATGTCGCCCGTTCCCAGCGACGGCGGATCAACGATGTTCCCGCTCGTAGCTCCGAGGCGGGCCGCGTCAGAGCAAACGGTTCGAACTGCCTCGCGCGAACGTCGTCGTAAAAGTAGAGCGCGCTCATGCGTCACCCTTGTCCTTCGCCGGCAGCGATTCGACCAGGCGCTTGAGGTCAGCCGCCTTTTCCCGCGTCGTGACCAGCGTCAGGCCATCGTGCACTACCACTACCAGATTGTCAACGCCGTACATGGCGATTCGGCCCGAATCGGCATGCACGACATTGTCGGAGCAGTCGACCATGTGCACGTGGCCGCTCGTCACGTTACCGAACTCGTCCTTGTCGCGCACTCGACCCAGAGCGGCCCAGGTGCCGATATCATCCCAACCGAATCTCCCGGGAATGACCATCACGTTCCTGCTTCGCTCGAGCACAGCCGAATCAATCGAGATCGGATTGTCGATGCTTTCGAAGAAAGCCGCCGGCTCTGCTTCTGGACCCAGGCTGAGCGCCTTCTTCAACTCGCGGGCGTGCTGATCGACCTGCGCCAGAAAATCACCGACGGTCCAAACGAACATGCCTGAGTTCCACAGGTATCCCTCGCTGCGCAATTTCTCAGCGCGCTCTATGCCGGGCTTCTCGACGAACTTCTTGACGGGGGATGCACCGGCCTTGTTGGGATCAGTCGGCTGGATATAGCCGAAGCCCTGATCGGCACGGGTCGGCACTATTCCTACTGTGACTAGCGTATGGGTCTTGCGCGCTACCTTCTCGCCCTCGAGCAGCACGTTACGAAATTCCGCATCGTCGCCGATCGCCCAGTCGGCGTGGATTGACATCATCGTGGCGTCTTTGCTGTCCCGACGCTCGATGGTGAGCGCGGCCCAGGTAAGCGCGGCGGCTGTGCCTGCCGGACGCGGCTCGGCGATGATGTTCTCGCGCGGAATCGGTGGCAGCAGAGCGCGAATGGGCTTTACGAGACTCGCATTCGTCAGCACCAGTGTGTGCGCGGGATCGACGATCGGTGCGAGACGGTCGATCGCGTCCCTGAGGAGCGGCTTGTCGGTGACCAGCGGCAGCAGCTGCTTGGGGCGTGTCGGCGTGCTGAGCGGCCAGAAGCGCGACCCGACTCCACCGGCGAGCACGACGGCCCAGCGGCTCACTCGCCGATTATGCCTGCTTCGTCAGGCGCACCGGTGAGACGCGCGACGAGCGCGTAGAGCTTTTTCGGGCTGAAGGGTTTGGTGAGGAATTGCGTCGCGCCAAGCGCCAGCGCATCGCGCTCGTGCTTCGCGTCACCGCCTGCAGTAAGGATGATGCAAGGAAGCGATTTGAAGCGATCCTGCTCGCGAATCTGTCGCAGCACGTCGAGGCCGCTGACCTTTGGCATCATCAGGTCGAGCAAGACCAGATCGACCTGCTCCTCATTGTTTATGAAGTCGAGCGCTTCCTGTCCGTCGTAGGCGATGCTGACTTTGAACGGTCCCTGCTCGAGCTTCATCTTGATGATGCGTCCGATGTGTGGCTCATCGTCGGCAACCAGAATGTGGCAAAGACGTGTCGCTGGCTCGGTCACTTTAGATCAGGGATGCGATGTTGCCGCGGTAGCGGCGTACGTCAAAAAGAAGCCCACCGAGGTCTGCCGATGGGCGTAGCAAAATTAGCAGCAACGTGTCGTCAGCAAGAGCAGCGACGATTGCGTAACCCTTCTGGTGCTCGAGAATCGCCGTGTTGAGCGGTCCCTGTATGGTCGCCCGACCGAGACTCTCTGCTTCCGAAACAAGTGCCGGAACGCGCGCAGCGAGATCTTCATTGTTGAGTCCCGGCGCGGCAAATCCTTCGATCAGGAGCCCGTCCTTTCCCAGCACTAGAACGGCGTCAACTCCCGGGCGCTGGCGAAGCGCGGTGGTGAAGTCTCTGATGTTGGGCATTGATGGGTGAGAAGTTGCGAAGCTAGGAAGCGGCAGGAGTGAAGTCAAGCGCGGCAATCGCTTGAACTGCCGTAAGTTACGGGGTATTATCGAGAGCAACCCCTCCGGTCTCTTTCCTGTCTCATATACAGCATGAATTTGCGTCTCGGTTTGCTCGCGACGATGTCTGTCGTTGTCGGTTTGAACGCCTGTGGCGACCCAACCAGCCTCAAGGCGTCGCTCACTACATCGGTTGACAGCCTGCGGGTATTCGCGCTTTCCGGCACCCCGCCATCGTATCCGAGCGGAATTTCGATTCTGGCGCGGCAACCGGTTCGCGTCGACGGCAACGCCAGCTTCGACGTCGCGTTTGACATCGATCAGAATGGCGATGCGATTGTCTATCCGGTCAGGCTGGTCGTCAGCGTCCCAGGCGGGTCGCGGCCAGTTGCAATGCAGAAGCTGCCGTTGGCCTTTGACCAAGTGGAAGCCGCGCCCAAATCCGGTTATCAGTCCGATTCCGCTTTCACCATGCTTCCCGGCCAAACGGTCGTCATTCAATCTCAACACAACTTCTCGGGCGACCTCTGCCAGTTTGCTCTCAATCCCAACATCTTCGCGAAATTCGGTGTCGACAGCGTGAATCTCGCTTCGCGAACGGTTTATGTACGAATGGGACTCGATCCCAATTGCGGGTTCCGTTCATTCGCGGCTGGAATTCCGACGAGCTGATTGGTGCACGACCTGAGGATGGTGCGCGAGCACATCGACGCACTTCGCTCCGGCATGAAGCGGCGCGGAGCACTCGATGCGCTTTCGCCGACCATCGACCGAGCAGTCGCACTCGACAAAACGCGACGCGAGACGATTCAGGCGGTTGAGGAGCGGAAGGCCGCGCGCAACGCCGTAAGTCAGCAGGTGGGTCAGCGCAAGCGCGCGGGAGAATCAGCAGATGATCTTCAGCAGCAATCGCGCGCGCTTGGCGACGAGATAGCGAGGCTGGACAAGGAGCTGGCGGAAACCGAAGGCGAGCTCTCGGCGATCCTTCTCGAGCTGCCGAACGTCACGCTCGAGCAGGTGCCGGATGGCGGCGAGGAGAACAATCGGGTCGTCAGAACCTGGGGAACGCCGCGCGAGGGCGCGCGAGTCCAACCCCATTGGGAGATCGGTGCGCGGCTTGGGCTCATCGATTTCGAGCGCGGAGCCAAGATTAGCGGCTCTGGATTCATCGTCTTCCGCGGACTCGGTGCGCGTCTGGTGCGCGCTCTGATGAATCTGATGCTCGACACCCACACCCGCGATCACGGCTATCAGGAAACTTGGGTTCCGGTAGTCGTCAATCGCGCCAGCATGACGGGCACCGCACAGTTGCCCAAGTTCGAGGACGACATGTACGCACTGAAGGGCGAGGATCTCTTTCTCATCCCGACCGCGGAAGTTCCAGTAACAAATCTTTACCGCGATGAAGTCCTTGCCGAGTCGGATCTGCCGATGGCTCTAACCGCTTACTCGGCGTGCTTCAGGCGCGAAGCCGGCGCGGCTGGGAAGGACACTCGCGGACTGCTGCGCGTCCACGAGTTCGACAAGGTGGAGTTGGTGCGGTACGCGACTCCCGAAAGCTCCGACGCCCAGCTGGAGCTATTGACGGGGCACGCCGAAAAGATTCTCCAGCTGCTCGAGCTGCCCTACCGTGTCGTCCGCCTCGCATCGGGTGATACCGGATTTGCCAGTGCACACACCTACGATCTGGAGAGCTACGCTCCCGGCGTCGGGAAGTGGCTGGAGGTGTCGTCGTGCAGCAATTTCACCGACTTCCAGGCGCGACGTACCAACATTAGATACAAACCCGCCGAAGGCGGAAAACCGCGCTTCGTTCATACGCTCAACGGCTCCGGGCTGGCTTTTCCGCGCGTCATTGCCTCGATTCTGGAGCACCACCAGCAAGAGGATGGCAGCGTGCGCGTCCCCGCGGCGCTCAGTACATATCTTGGCGCACAGCGCCTGAGCTAGACGATGCGCCGGCTTGCTCCGGTAACTCTCATCACCATCGGCGTCCTGGCGCTGCTGGTGTGGTACGTCATCTATACCCGCACCGTCGTGCGCGAGCTGAGACAGGAAGCGTCGCGTGTCGGCCTGATGTACGCCCGCGTCTACAATGGACTGAGCGATCCGAATCCGGACGCAGCGAACGCAGCACTGCTCGATCTCTCGCGTCACATCAGGGAGTCTGGCGTGCCGATGATCCTCGCCGACGACGCGGGGAATCCCACCGATACCGCCAACCTTCCATTCACGGCCGCGCTGCGCTCCAGGCAGATGCGCAACTATATGATCGAGCTCGATCGACAGAATGCGCCCATCATCGAGAGAGGTGTCGGCACCGTTCACTTCGGGAACACACCGCTGGTGCGCGGCCTCATTCTCATTCCCGTGCTGCAGTCGATCCTGATCGCGATGGTCCTGCTCGCCGGCGCTTACGCGCTGCGCACCCGCGGCCGCGCCGATCGCGAGCAGATCTGGGCGGGAATGGCACGAGAGTCCGCGCACCAGTTGGGTACTCCGCTCTCCAGCATCAGCGGCTGGATCGAGCTGCTGCGAGAAACCGATCCTGAGGCAACCACCGTCGCGGCGATCGATCACATGGAGACGGATCTCGAACGGTTGAAGCGTGTCGCTCACCGGTTCGAGCGGATCGGCAGGCCGCCGCGCCAGGAAGCTGTAGATCTCGGAGAGTTGGTCGATCGCGTGGCCGCGTACTTCCGCGCGCGAGTGCCGACGCTGGCGCAGCGCGTGACTGTGAGCTCCTCGCATCACGGTGATCTTGTCGTTCAGGGTGACGCAGTCCTGCTCGAGTGGGCGCTTGAATCGCTGACCAAGAACGCGATCGATGCTCTCGCCGGACGCGATGGCCGGGTCGAGATTTCCGCCGAATCACTGCCGGAGGGCCGCGTGCGCGTCCGCGTTTCGGACGATGGGCCCGGCATACCGAGAGAGATTCGTCATCAGATTTTCGATCCCGGATTCTCGACCAAGGAGAAAGGGTGGGGAATCGGGCTCTCACTCGCGCGGCGAATCGTTCGCGACAGCCACGGCGGCGAGCTCTCGCTCGTTCCTTCGGAACGGGGCGCGACCTTTGACATGGTGCTCGGCTAAATTGAGATGATGTCCGAATCAATCAATACAGCGACTGAAGAGAAGGCCGAGCCCCTCGCCGGTTTGAACCCGGCCCAGCGCGAAGCGGTTCTACATTTTGAAGGCCCGATGCTCGTTCTCGCCGGTGCGGGCTCGGGCAAGACACGGGTCCTCACTGCGCGCATTGCCCGTCTCATCGAGCACCACGGTGTGGATCCGTCCCGCATCCTTGCTGTGACTTTCACCAACAAGGCGGCCGGGGAGATGCACGAGCGGATAGCCCGACTCCTTGGCGAGGAGCCAAAAGGAATGTGGAGTGGGACGTTCCACGCTATCGGCGCGCGAATTCTGCGCACGTCCGCTCACCAAGTCGGTCGCACCGCGAGCTTCACCATCTACGACGAAGACGACACCCTTGGTGTGGTCAAGCGCATCATGGAGCGCGAAGGCGTGTCGCAGAAACAGTGGAGCCCGAAAGTCGTCGCAGGGCTCATCTCCGATGCGAAAAACGCTCTCGTTCCGCCCGCCGAATACGATTCGCTGGCGATGGATCCGGTCTCGCGAGCCGCGGCAAAAGTGTACAAGCAGATGGAGCCGACGCTCAGAGCGGCCAACGCTGTGAGCTTCGACGACCTGCTTGTCCTGCCGGTGGAGATTTTTCTCAAGGACGAGAAGACTCTCGCTCGTTACCGTGATCGGTTCCAGTTCATTCTCGTCGACGAGTACCAGGACACCAATCGTGCCCAGTTCCAGTTCATCAAGCTGCTGGGGAGCGCGCACGGCAACGTCGTCGTTGTCGGCGACGACGACCAGTCGATTTACGGCTGGCGCGGCGCGGATATCCGCAACATTCTCGACTTCGAGAAGGAGTTCAAGGCAGCGAGACTGGTGCGGCTCGAGGAGAACTACCGGTCTACCCCGGACATCCTCCACGTCGCCAACGCCGCCATCACTCAGAACGTCAGCCGGAAAGGCAAGACGTTGCGGGCGACACGAGCCGCTGGTGAGCCGGTTACGCTCGTTGCCGCCCTCGACGAGCGGGATGAGGCGGACTTCGTTCTCGAAGAGGTCAAGAGCCGGCAGACCAAAGAAGCTCGCGGATTGAACGAGTTTGCAGTGCTCTATCGAACGAATGCGCAGAGCCGTGCGCTCGAGGACGCCCTGCGCCGCGAAGCGATACCCTATCGTCTGGTCGGATCAGTCCGCTTCTACGACCGCCGCGAGATCAGGGATTTGATGTCGTACCTCAAGCTGATCGCCAACCCTTCTGATGAAGAAGCGTTTCGGAGAGCGATCGCGGTTCCCAAGCGGGGGGTCGGCGACACGACGGTCGACGCTCTTGCTGCGCGTGCGAGACAGGCCGGAGTGTCACTCTCTGAAGTCGCCGCCCGTGAAGATCTTCAGGATTCTCTGAGGCCAGCGGCCAAGAAAGCGCTCGCTGATTTCACGCGATTGATCGCCGGCCTTCGCGAACGGGCCAAGGACACCAGCGTCGATGTCCTGCTGCAGGAGCTGATCGGCGAGATTCGTTACGTCGAGTACCTTCAGGCCGAGGGTCCCGAATCGTCGCGCGACCGCATCGAGAACGTCAGCGCGCTCATCGACGGCGCCGCTGAAACCGTAATCGACGACGGTGGCGAGGTTGGCCTGACCCCACTCGACCACTTCCTGCAGCGCGCGATGCTCGTTGCCAGCGCCGACGCATTGGATCCGTCGGCGGACGCCGTCACCCTGATGACCCTACACAATGCCAAGGGCCTCGAGTACCCCGTCGTTTTTCTGACGGGTCTCGAAGACGGACTGTTTCCGCTCTCGCAATCGTTTGACGATCCGCCCAAGCTCGAAGAGGAGCGCCGGCTTTTTTATGTCGGAATCACACGGGCGCAGCAAAAGCTCTATCTGTCACACACTGAGATGAGGCGCCGCAATGGGGAGCTCCTACCCTCGATCAAATCCCGTTTTCTGCGGGAGATTGCCGGCGCCAATCTCGACGAAAGGAAAACGATACGCGTCACGGCATTGGGCAGAGGCAGCGTGAGCCGCGAGGGTGGATTCAGTGGAGCTTATCCGGCGCGACGGACCTACGATGTCCCAACCTGGAGGCGGTCTGCGCCGATCGCCGAGGCCGAAGCCTCGCAGGACGAGCCGCGCTACGTGAAGGGGGAGCGCGTCCGCCACAAATTGTTTGGCGATGGCTCGATCGCCGAACTGTCGGGTGTGGGCCGCGAAGTCAAGGCGGTCATCGACTTCGACGACGAAGCAGTTGGACGGAAAACCATCAAGCTTGCATACACCACACTCGAGCGCGGGCAGGAATAATGGCTGTCACACGCGAAGACGTCCTCCACATTGCCGATCTGGCGCGACTTGGCGTTGACGGCGCGCGCGCCGACGAGCTTACGAAGGAGCTCAGCTCGATCCTCGAGCACATGGAAGTCCTCTCTCAGGTGGACACCAAGACAGTTGCGCTTACGGCCGGTGTTGGTACGGGCGGCACTCCGCTCCGACCCGACGAGCGCATGCCACCGCTGATGGAGGGGACTCTCGAATCGTTCGCGCCGTCGATGCGCGACGGTTTCTTCATCGTGCCGCGTCTCGCAACGCACGAGGATCCCAGCGAGAGCGGCGCGTGAGCGTCGAGGGCTATACCAAACTCGGCGCTGCGGCCATTGCAGCATCAGTTCGCGCGGGGGACGCATCTCCGAACGAGATGGTGCGAGCGTCGTTTGATCGCGCTCGCGACATCGGAGCCGGCGCAGACGCGCTCAACATCTTCCTCCATACCGATCAGAGTGCCAGCGAGGAAGAAGCGAAGGCAATGCAGGACCGCCTCCGGAGCACCGCTGACGTCGGCGTTCTGGCCGGTGTTCCGGTCGCAATCAAAGACAACATCGCCTCGCTCGGCTTGCCTACCACTTGCGGCTCAAAAATTCTCGGCCGTTACGTTAGTCCGTTCGAGGCGACCGCCGTCACGAGATTGCGTGCGAACGGTGCGCTGATCGTCGCGAAGACCAACATGGACGAATTCGCGATGGGATCATCGACTGAAAACAGTGCCTTTGGTCCGACGCGGAATCCACACGACGTCCGCTGCGTGCCGGGTGGCTCGTCTGGCGGCTCTGCGGCCGCGGTGGCGGCTGGAATAACGCCGATTGCGCTTGGCTCGGAGACCGGCGGATCGGTGCGGCAACCCGCTGCGTTCTGCGGAGTGGTTGGCGTCAAGCCAACGTATGGAAGAGTGAGCCGCTACGGACTGGTGGCGTTCGCGTCGTCTCTCGATCAAATCGGTGTGGTCGGACGCAGTGTCGACGACGCTGCGCTTGGTCTGGAGTCGATTGCCGGATTCGACAAAATGGACTCGACCAGCTCCGACGCCGACGTTCCCATCTATCGTCTGGCCGCGCTCGGCGAGCCGACGCCGGAAGCCCGCGATCAGGATACCGAGGCCATGCGTATCGGCAGGAGTCCGGTGCCACTCCCGCCCCCGCCGAACGAAAGGACCTTGGAAGGCATCGTCATCGGGAAGCCAAAGGAGTATTTCCCCGACACCCTCGACGCCAACATCCGGACTCTCTGCGATCGCGCCTTCGATCGGTTCCGCGGGATGGGAGCGACGGTTCGCGACGTCTCGCTGCCCAGATCGCCGCTCGCGATTCCCGTTTACTACATCCTTGCCCCGGCGGAAGCATCGTCCAACCTCGCGCGCTTCGATGGCGTCCGTTACGGACTGCGCGTTGATCCAGGCAAGGGGCTCAAGGCGATGTACGAAGCGACGCGGTCGCAAGGTTTCGGGCCAGAAGTCACCCGCCGCATTTTGCTCGGTACCTACGTGCTTTCCGCTGGCTATTACGACGCCTATTACAAGAAAGCCCAGGCCGTTCGCACCCTCATCGCCGACGATTTTCGCGCGGTGTTCACCAGCGGAGTGCACGCCATTTTCACTCCGACCACGCCGACGCCGGCATTTCCCATCGGTGCCATCAGTGATCCGTACGAGATGTATCTCAATGACATCTTCACGGTCACCGCAAATCTGGCCGGTGTCCCCGCCATGTCGGTGCCGATCGGCCGGATGCGCCGACTGCCGGTGGGCGGGCAAATCATCACCGCCCACTTCGACGAGTACACGATGTTTCGCGTCGGCTATGCGCTCGAAGCCTCGCTCGGCGCGGAGGCCCATCAATGAGTCGCGAGCGCTATGAAATGGTGGTCGGGCTCGAGGTGCACGTACAGCTCAAAACGCGCAGCAAGGCATTCTGCGCCTGCTCGACCGATTTCGGCGCGTCTCCCAACACCAACACCTGCCCGGTTTGTCTGGCCCTGCCTGGAGCGCTGCCCGTGCTCAATGAGCACGCGGTGGAACTGGCAACGCGAGCGGCGCTTGGCCTGGGATGCACTGTCAACTCCACGTCGGTCTTCGCCAGGAAGAATTATTTCTACCCTGATCTGCCGAAGGGATATCAGATCTCTCAGTTCGATCAGCCGCTCGCCACCGGTGGATCCGTCGTCATCGGGAAGACGGAGAAGGGGACGGACATTCATATCGGCATCACGCGGCTGCACATGGAGGAGGACGCCGGCAAGTCGATCCACGATCGGTATCCAGGCGCTACCGCCATCGACTTGAATCGGGCGGGGGTTCCTCTGATCGAGATAGTGAGCGAGCCGGACATCAGGTCTTCTGCCGGCGCCGGCGCCTATCTGCGCACTCTCAAGCAAATCCTCCAGTACCTCGACGTCAGCGACGTCAGCATGGAGGAAGGGAGCCTTCGCGTGGACGCCAACATCAGTGTGCGTCCGCCTGGTCAGGTAAAACTCGGTACCAAAACCGAAGTAAAGAACATGAACTCTTTCTCGGCGGTAGAGCGCGCGCTCGAGGCCGAGTACCAGCGGCAGTGCGCACTGCTCGATTCAGGAGGGAGAGTTGAACAGCAGACGCTGTTGTGGGATGCGGCACGCGAGACGGTTCGTCCGAGCCGTACGAAAGAGGGAAGTCATGACTATCGCTATTTCCCCGAGCCCGACTTGCGTCCACTACTGGTCGACGCCAAGTGGATAGACGACGCTCGCAAGAGCCTGCCGGAGCTCCCGGAGGCGAGAAAGACGCGCATTGCCGCCGACTACGGAATCTCGTCCGTCGAAGTCGATCAACTGATGGCGACGCCGGCGCTCGCTGATTACTTCGAGGCAGTCGCACGGGCGTCCGACGACGGCAAGTCTGCCTACAATTGGGTGATGGGCGAAGTGCTCGCAACTCTCCGCTCGACGGATGGCAATATAGGACTGTTCCGTGTGCGACCGGCCGACCTGGCGCAGTTGCTCAATCTGGTGCGTGACGGCACAGTGAGTCACACCGCTGCCAAGCGCATATTCGCCGTGATGGTCGAGACCGGTAAGCCTGCCGCCCAGGTTGCTGCCGATGAAGGCTTGTCGCAGGTCGGCGACGAAGGCGCGATCGCGACCTGGGTCGAGGAAGTTCTGAGTGAGCACCCGGAGGAAGCAAAGCGCTATCTAGCCGGTGAGAAGAAACTGCAGGGAGTGCTGGTCGGCTTGGTCATGAAAAAATCCAAGGGACGCGCCGATCCAAAGCGAGTCAATCAGTTGTTGTCGGCGCGCGGCGGATAGAGCGGCTCGGGCAAGCCGGTGGCGTAATGCAAAGTTGAGCGCGGCATGCCGAAATGCTGTTGCGCCTGCTCGCGAACGTGCTCTTCACCGCCTCGCCTGAGCGCGGCTCGACGAACCTTTTTCGCTTCGCGCAGAGCAACGGTACCCGCCGGGTCGAGTTTGTACGGGTCGGCTCGATCCATCCGCGATAGCAGGTCGACGACGTAATCGAAGGCGCGGCCCATGTAGCGGCCGACCTCTTTCTCGCTCAGATCCCAGCGGCTCTTCTCCTCGACGAGATGGAAAATGCGCTGCCACGACTCAGTATCAGCCACGTAAACCATGCCGCGAAAAATCCTGCGGTTCGTCGGCGTACTGAAAATCGTCGGACTGAGGATGCGATCGAGATGCTCGTCGCTATGCGAGTGATCGCGCAAAATCAGCTGCTTCGCAGTTCGGCTGAATCGCTCACCAATGTGCATGTCGAACCTGCTCTCCCAGTAACTGTGGCCGAGTGCAGCCGTCGACGACGTGATGGTGAGCTGATGCGGGACGAAGTAATTGTGGGCGACGGAATCCGCGGCGAGGTGAGCGAGATAACCGAGGGCGAACGCGCGCAGGGGCTCCGAGTCCGCGTTGTCGTGGATTTCCAATCCGACATTCCACGAATGGCAATGCCGTCCCGCCGCGGCGTACTTCTTGGCGATGCTGGTGTCCGCTGCTATTGAGCCGTAGAGAAAATCGTAGGGAAAAGCGGAGAGGAGCTCGGCGATGCTCGAGGGGAGAAGCGTGAGTGAGCGCATCACCGCCTCTCCCAGAAAGATGTGCGTACCCGGAGTCCACGCGTGGGCAACCGACGGCGTCAGCATGAGCAGCAGCACCACTGTGCCCATGAAGCAGCCGACGGAAACCGCGCGCGATGACGCGCGCGACACTCCGCGCGCCCTAGATGCCGATGCGCTTACGCTGACGGCGTACTGCTTTCCGAAGATCGTTCAGCTCGTCTTTCACTACGTCGCTGATTGCTTCGCGAGCGGTGTCGACGTAGTCGCGCACTTGGTCCACCGCCTCGTCGACCGGAATGCGATCGATCAGGTCGCCGCCGGCGTCCACCGCGGTGCGGAAGCCGCGCTTGGCGCGAGGTCCCGCCCAGCGAGCGCCTTCCACCGCGCGGTCACCTGCCCACCGCGCTCCTTCCATTCCACGCCCGCCCGCCCACTTCGCGCCTTCGAGCCCGGCCAGTCCGGCCAGCGCCGCGCCGCGACCGGCATAACGAATCAATGGACCCACTGGACGACGGCCCGACGGCCCCCGTCGCAGCAACAGCGTGATCCCAGCTCCAACAGCCGCGCCGATCAGCGCCGCCGTGAGGAGATCGTATTGCTGCTCGCGCTCCTCGTCGAATTCAGTCTCTTGGTTTGACGCGCGGGCGCGGTTTCTCCCAACCGTCGGCTCGGGCTTCGTCGTTGTCCCCATCTGTCCAGTCCTCCTCGTCAAATGCCTGATTGATTCCTTTCTTGACGCCGCGAATGGTCGAGGCAGTCGTCACGAACGCTGACTCAGCCTCTTCCTGAACCACCTCCAGCAGCGCGTTCAGCTGATTGATCCGATCCTCGGCTGCACCGACTGCTTGCTGCAAGCGCTGATTGACAGCGGCGACGGTCTGACTGACCTGCTGCACGTCGACCCTGATTGCGGTCGAGATGTAGTCGACGTTGTCCGCGATCGCGCTCGCATGTCGCATCAGCGGATTGACGTCGCCGTAAATCTTGTCGAGCATGTCGCTGACTTTCTTGTAGCTTTTCCGGAAATTCCACGCTGCCGGAATCAGTGCCGCCGACAGGACGATGATCGTCAGGGTCAGGACTCCACTCGCTACGCCGGTGACCTTTTCGAACCAACCGGACTGGGACGCGACCTGCTTCATATAGATCGTGTCGCGCACAACACTCGCGGCCTGCAGCAGCAGCTCGCTGCCAATCCATCCCATCATGTGCGTGAAGTGTGCAAGTGAGAGGCCATTTAGCGGGGAGTTTTGGTCAACGGTACAAAGAGTGCTCACTGCGATATATTTGCGCAACAAGCTATCACTTCCGACCTATTCAACATGCCAGCAGTTCAGTTCGTCGTCGAGGGCGGCAAGTCCCTCGGCGGCTCTATTCGTCCTTCCGGAAACAAGAATGCGGCGCTGCCAATCGTGGCAGCCGCACTGCTATCACATAACCCGGTCCACCTTCGGAACGTCCCCCGCATCCGCGACATCGAGACGCTCGTCGAGCTGATTCGCTCGATTGGCGCATCGATGGAGTGGGTGGGTCAGAACGAGCTCGATGTTCACGCCGAGGATCTGCGGCCGGCCGATCTCAACCCGACGCTCTGCGCGAAGATTCGCGCCTCGATCCTTCTCGCCGCGCCGCTGCTGGCCCGCTGCGGACAAGTCACCCTTCCGCCGCCGGGCGGAGATGTGATCGGACGCCGCCGACTCGATACCCACTTCCTCGCACTCGAGCAGCTCGGCGCCACCTTCAGCCATGGCAAGATGATCGAGATGCGGGTCAGTGGCTTCCGCGGCGCCGACGTCTTTCTCGACGAGCCCAGCGTCACGGCTACCGAAAACGCGCTCGTCGCGGCATCGGCGGCGACGGGAACAACTGTCCTGCGCAACGCGGCCAGCGAGCCACACGTTCAGGATCTCGCCAAGTTTCTCATTGCACTCGGCGCCGAGATCGAAGGCGTCGGCACCAATACCATGACCATTCACGGCGGTCGGTCACTCGGCGCTAAGCAGGTCACTCACACGATTGGTCCCGATCACATCGAGGTGGGCTCCTTCATCGGACTGGCGGCCGTGACCAAGTCCGAGCTGAGGATCGAAAACGCCGGTATCGAGCACCTGCGCTCCACACGAATGGGCTTCTCGCGTCTGGGTATTGAATGCGAGGAGGACGGGCCCGACTTGATCGTGCCCGCTAAACAATCGCGCCGGATCCAGACGGACATGGGCGGACACGTCCCCAAACTGGAAGACCAGCCGTGGCCGGCGTTCCCGGCCGATACGATGTCGATCGCGATCGTCACCGCAACTCAGTGCGAGGGTCTGATCCTCATGCACGAGAAGATGTTCGAGTCCCGGATGTTCTTCGTCGACAAGCTTTCGACGATGGGCGCCCGCATCGTGCTTTGCGATCCCCACCGAGCTCTCGTTCATGGCCCGTCGCGACTTCGCGGTGCGTTCCTCGAATCTCCTGACATCCGCGCCGGGATGGCAATGCTCCTGGCCGCGCTTTGCGCCGAGGGCACCAGCTTCATCAACAACGTCGGCCAGATCGAGCGCGGCTACGAGCGAATCGACGAGCGGCTAAACGCGCTGGGCGCCTCGATCACTCGCGTTGACGATCGCCGACACTAGTGTGTCCGACGTTTCGAAGGAGGTCATTACCGACTTCGATGGGTGGGGAATTCGCGCCTTCACAACGACCCGCGACGCCGGTTCGTTCAGTCTGTCCGGAACAGATCCGGTCAACGAGGTCATGGCGCGCTGGACAGCGGTGCAGAAAGAGCTGTCGAGTGCAGCCCCCCGCCTGGCCTCGATTCGGCAGGTACACGGTGATCGTGTCCTGGTGCATACTGGAGGGTGGGAGGGATGGCTACGCGCTGGGGAGGCGGACGGACACATTGCCAGCGAACGCGGCATAGCCCTCGCCGTGGGTGTTGCCGATTGCGTTCCCGTTTTCATCGCCCACCCTTCCGGAATCGTCGCGCTCCTCCACTCCGGGTGGCGCGGCACGGCGGCGCGAATAACTCCGAAAGCGATCGATTTATTCGAGCGTTATGAATATCCCGCCAGCGATCTCGCTGTTCACCTGGGGCCGGCGATTTGCGGACGCTGTTACGAAGTGAGCGCCGAAGTGCGCGAACAGCTCACTGGTCAGCCGACGACTAGGCCGGGGCATGTCGACCTAAGATCTCTCGTTGCCGAGCAGGCCTCCGCCGCGGGGGTCCGGCGCATAACCGTCAGCTCGTCATGTACGCGTTGTGATAACGACCGGTTCTTTTCACACAGGGCGGGGGACGCGGGTCGTCAAATTGCTGTGATAGTCGGAGCGCTGACCTTGGAGACGTGAACGTGTCGCTGCTGGAGCAAGCCGGGTCGATCGGGCGGTCGAATCAGTACCCCGTCACTCGCCTGGTGTACACGCTCCTCTTCATGGTCTTTGTGCTCGGCACGGCGATAATCCTGGTCCGACGCACCTCGCGCAACAGGCTCTTCTCCCAGGTCGTCACGACGCTGGGAATTTTTTTGCTCGTCATCGGCACCATTGTCTACACGGTGGCGTTCAGAGGCTTGCACTTCATTGAAATGGTTCTCAGCTGGACCGTTTCAGCGGGAGTCATCTATTGGTTCCTCGGCAGGATGCACAGGATCGCGCGTGCGGAGACCGAACTACGCCTGGCCGCCATCAAAGAGAGCGAAACGAGATTCCAATCGATCATCGAGAACGCAGCTGATCCCGTCAGCATTGTCGACTTTGACGGGGTTCGGCGGTATGTGAGCCCCGCGGTGACACGGGTTCTCGGCTATGATCCGCAACACCTGCTCGGACGAAGCTTTCTTGAAACCGTGCATCCAGACGATATGCTCGCCGCCCACGTTCTCGTTAACGAGGTAGCACAGGAACCTGGAAACGTCGGGTCTGACGAAGTCCGGCTTCGTCACGCTGACGGTAGCTGGCGCACGGTGCATCTGACTGCGAAAAACCTGCGGGATGTCCGAGGTGTCGAGGCGATCGTCGTGAACACTCGCGACATCACGCATCAGAAGGCGCTCGAAACCGAGCTCCGCCAGTCACAGCGAATGGAGACTGTGGGCCAGCTCGCCGGGGGAGTGGCGCACGACTTCAACAACCTGCTCACAGCGATCAACGGTCACACCGATTTTCTCGCCGATGCAGATAACCTGAATGCCAGCCAACGCGCCGACGTCGAGGAGATCAGGCGAGCCGCCCAACGCGCCGCGTCGCTGACTCGGCAACTCCTTGCGTTCAGCCGGAAGCAGGTGCTGACACCCCGCGTTATCGATCTCAATGCCGTGGTTCGGGGAATGGAGCCGATGCTGCGCCGACTCATTGGAGAGGACATCCTCATTCAGATTATCCAGGGGGAGTCGCTCGGGCACATAACCGCCGACAGCGGGCAACTGGAACAGATCCTCCTCAATCTCTGCCTCAATTCCCGTGATGCGATGCCCGATGGCGGAGTGCTCAGGATTGAAACGGCGCCCGTCGCGCCCGACAATCCCGATGTGCCCAGTACCGGCTTCGACTCGAGCAGCCTCGTGTTGCTGTGCGTTTCAGATACCGGACAGGGAATGGACGATCACACCAAGGAGCACATCTTCGAGCCCTTCTTCACCACCAAACCTGAGGGTAAGGGCACTGGATTAGGTCTCTCGACCGTGTATGGCATCGTGAAACAGTCCGGGGCGACGATCTCGGTTGAAAGCTCGCTTGGACGCGGCACGACCTTTCGCATTTATTTTCCGCGCACCGAAGCAGAGCTCACTCCACCCGAGCCAAGTCCGGCCCGTCACTCGGGCTGTGAGACCCTCCTCCTCGTGGAAGACGATCGTGCCGTGCGGGAGCTGGTCGAGAGAATTCTGAAAGAGCGCGGCTACAAGGTGATTGCCACGGCGGATGGGAAGGAGGCTCTGCACGCCTTTGTCGCAGCGCCGGATCAGGTAGATATGGTCGTCACCGACCTGATCATGCCTGGCATGAGCGGCCGGGAGCTCATCCAGGCAATCTCGCAGATTCGGCCCGATCTCAAGGCGCTTTACGTGTCGGGATACACCGAGGATGAGATCGTCCGTCGCGGCCTCCACGATCCCCGCGTCGCGTTACTCCACAAACCTTTTACCGCAGATGTGCTGGCCGACAAGGTGCGCTCCATTCTGGATGCGCGCCTGCCATCAGCTTGACTCGCCTCAGCTACCTTTCTACATTGGTTAGGGCGTTCAACTCGGCGGCCAACCGGAATGTGGGGATACCCCCACATTTTTTTGTCTCTAGAAGAAACCTCGAAGCTAGATGAAGGAAGCGCTGGAAACTCTTGTGGCGTCTGAGATTAAGCCACTTGGACTAGAGCTTTTCGAGCTCAAGCAGGGGGGCAGTCATGGACGGCCGGTTCTGGACGTGCGGGTCGAGCGCGAGGACGGAGAAAGGGTGACGGTCGACAATTGCGCGGCAGCATCGCGCGCGATCGAAGCCAGGCTCGATGCCGAGGACTTTGGCGGCAAAAGATATGTGTTGGAAGTGTCGTCGCCGGGGATCGAAAGACCTCTCCGGAAGGCGAAAGATTGGAAAAGATTCGTTGGCCGAACGGCGGTGGTCACCTCGAACGTACCCGGTGATCCGGCCGGCAGGCGAACGGACGAAGTGGAGATAGCCGGTGTCGAAGGTGATGCCGGGCAGGAAATCGTGATCGTGAGGAACCAGCGCGGCGATGAGCGCCGCTTTCCGCTGGCCGCGGTCGAGAAGGCAAGGCTGGCGTTTCACTGGAAAAGGTAGGGTTAACACATGGCGGCTTCTGTAGAAATTCTGTCGGCGATCCGCGAGTTGACTAACTCGAAGCAGATCGACCGCGCTGAATTGCACGGGCTTCTTGAGGACGGCATCAACGCCGCCCTCGCCAAGAAGCACGGGCCTACGGTGCAGGCTGAAGTCGATATCGACGAGAACAAGGGCCAGATTCGGATCGTCCTGCTGAAGACGGTTGTCGAAGAGGTGACCGACTCGGCCAGCCAGATCTCGCTCGAGGAGGCCCGCTACGAAGATCCCGACTTCCAGATCGGCGACCAGATGGAGATTCCAGTCGACTTCGCCGAGTTTGGCCGCACCGCTGTTCAGGCGGCCAAGCAGCGCATCATCCAGCGCGTCCGCGAGGGCGAGCGCTCCAAGATTCGCGACGAATTTTCGAGCCGGGTTGGTGATCTGCTATCGGGTGAGGTGCAGCAGATCGAGCGCGGCAAGCTCGTCATCATGCTCAACAAGTTCCGCGAAGCGGAAGCGATCATCCCTTACCGCGAGCAGAACCACCGCGAGCACTTCCATCAGGGCGATCCCATTCGCGCTGTTTTGAAGCGCGTCGAGGAGACCCCGAAGGGGCCGCGGCTGGTTCTCAGCAGAGCCGATGCTCTCTTCGTGAAAGCACTCTTCAAGCTCGAGGTTCCGGAAATTCAGCAGAATCTGGTGGAGATTCGCGCCAGCGCGCGCGAGGTCGGTAGCAGAACCAAGATCGCCGTATTCTCTCGCGACGATTCCGTCGATCCAGTCGGTGCCTGCGTTGGATTGAAAGGCTCGCGCGTGCAAGCGGTAGTAAACGAGCTCGGCGGCGAGCGAATCGACATCGTTCCGTGGTCCGCCGATCCTGAACGCTTCGCCAAGCTGGCCCTGGCGCCGGCGCGTGTGGCGAGAGTCTTCAGCGATCCCGCCACCAAGACGATTCAGGCAATTGTCGACGAGGACCAGCTGTCGCTGGCGATCGGTCGCAATGGTCAGAACGTTCGCCTCGCCTCGGAACTGACTGAGTGGAAAATCGAACTTTACTCGAGTCGTGAGTGGATGGAGCGTGGTAGCGATCAGCCGATCTTTGCCCCTCTGCCGACGGACGAGCCTGTTTCGGGTGTGAACCCGCGACTGGCCGACATCGAGGGAATGCAGCCGGCCACAGTCGCCGTGCTGGAGGAGGCGGGTTACCGCACGCTCGACGATATCATCGATCTCGAGCGCGAGGATTTCCTGCGTCTTCCGGGCATCGCGCCGGAAGAGGCTGACCGTTTAATGGCGATCATCAACGAGTTGACGACGGACGAAGTCCCGGAGAGCGGAGAAGAGGCAGTTGCCACCACTCAGGAGGACGTCCAAGCCAGCAGTGAAATGGCGTCCGAGGGCGGGAATACCGCGGCCGGAGACGTCACGCCCGATGGCGAGGGCGGAAAATCGGAGTAGGTACGATGGACGCCGTGATGCAGCGCAAACTCCTTGCACTGATTGGCCTCGGAGTTCGCGGACGTGGAGCAAGAATCGGCGTTCAGCAGGTGAGGGAAGCGGCGAGACGCGGCAAGTTACAACTGGCTATTGCGGCCCCCGACGCTTCTAGTAACAGTTTGGAGAAAGTGCTTCCTCTGCTTCGCGCTCGGGGAATCGCAGTGTTTGTGGGCCCACCGGCAGCGGAGCTGGGTTCGGCGGCTGGACGAGAGACGGCCGCGGTAATTGGAATAGTCGATAAGGGTTTGGCCAAGGGCATTCGGGCGCTACGTCCGGAAGCCTGGGCGGATGTCCTTTAGGAGGAAGTGGTTTGAGCAAGCTTCGAGTACATGATCTGGCAGGTGAGTTCGGAATTTCCAGCGACGAGGTGATAAACCTTCTTCGCCAAATGGACGTTCCGGTGCGTAGCCATCTCAGTCCACTGAGTGACGATCAGGTCGCGCGCATTCGCGCTCGTTGGGAGCGGGAGAAGCGCGCCCGGGTCGCTGCTCCGCCGACGGCGACGCGCCGTCGTCGCGGAACGGTCGCAACTACACCAGCGCCGGAACCTAAGCCCGAAGCGGCCGCATCTGCCGAGGGGTCTACCGTTCGACGTCGGCGCCGCGCCGCCGAGCCGGTCGCCGAAGCACCAGCTGTCGATACGCCGGCGCCGGAAGCAAAGGCACCGGCACCAGCCGCTGCTCCGGCCGCTCCACAGCCTGCGGTTGCGGCATCTGCCCCGCCGGAGGCTCCGGTCGTCGAGCGTGCCAAGGCACCGCCGGCTGCGCCGCCGCGTCCTGCTTCGCCTCCTCCGGCGGCCGTGCCCGAACGCGCCGATGGCCGCGAGCGTCAACGGCCGCAGCCCGTCGTACCTGGCGCTCCGCGTCCGCGTCCAATTGCGACCGGTGCGCCATTTACACCACCGCGTCCGGTTGCATCAGCAGCGCCTGGCGCTGCCAGCGCTCCGACTCGTCGCGAAGATCGCGGCGGCACTGGCCGCGGTGAGGATCGCGGCGGCCGCCGCGGCAAGAAGGGCAAGCGCGGGGTCGATCAGGAAGCGGTGCAGGCGAATATCGGAAAGACGATGGCGACGATGCGCGGGCCGATTCGTCGCGGCGCTGCCCGTCGGGCTGAGGATGGCACTTATCGCGAAGAGCTGGCGGCCCAACGTCAGGCGGAGGCCGAGCGCGAAAAGAAGACCGTGCGCGTCAACGAGTTCATCACCGTTAGCGAGCTGGCCCAGATCCTCAAGGTACCGGCAGTCCAGATCGTCGGCTTCGCCTTCAAGAACCTGGGTTTGATGGTCACCATTAATCAGCGCCTGGATTTCGACCAGATCGAGCTGATCGCGGGCGAGTTCGGGTTCCAGGCCGTGAAGGAAGAGGAGTACGCCGCCGATCTGAAGACGACGACCGCGCCGGAAGATACCGAGGAGCAGCTCGAGTCGCGTCCGCCCGTGGTCACTATCATGGGTCACGTCGATCACGGCAAGACTTCTTTGCTCGATTACATCCGCAAATCGAACGTCGTGGCGGGTGAATCCGGCGGGATCACTCAGCACATCGGTGCGTACAACGTTTCCTTGCCCGGTGGCAAGCACATCACTTTCCTCGATACGCCAGGGCACGAAGCATTCACGGCGATGCGCGCTCGTGGCGCACAGGTGACTGACATCGTCGTGCTCGTTGTCGCTGCCGACGATCAGGTCATGCCTCAGACGATCGAGGCCATCTCGCACGCCAAGAACGCTGGCGTGCCGATCATCGTCGCGATCAATAAAATTGACGTGCCGGGTGCAAGTCCGATGAAGGTGAAGCAGGATCTGCTGCAACACGGCGTCGTGCTCGAGGAATTCGGCGGCACGGTGCTGTCCAGCGAGGTGTCGGCGAAGAAGGGAACTAACATCGACGCGCTCCTCGAACAAATCCTTCTGCAGGCAGAAATTCTGGATCTCAAGGCGAATCCGAATCGCAGTGCCACCGGGGCCGTGATCGAGGCCCAGCTCGACCCAGGCAAGGGCCCGGTCGCTACGATTCTTGTCCATAACGGGACGCTTCATGTCGGTGACGATTTCATTTGCGGCATGTACTCGGGGCGCGTGAGAGCCCTTCTCGACGAGCGCGGCCGCGGCATCAAGGACGCGGGCCCGGCGATTCCGGCGCAGGTGCTCGGCATTGGAGGCGTCCCGATGGCCGGCGATCAATTCGTCGTCGTCGAGGATGCGATCGAGTCGCGTGAGATCGCCCAGCGCCGGCAGCGTCTCGATCGCGAGGCGAAGAGCCGCCGCACCGCCAAGGGCGTCGTTTCGCTCGAAGAGTTCATGTCGCAGACTGCACCAGGTCAGAAGCGCACGTTGCGCATCGTGATCAAGGCAGATCAGGGCGGCCCAGCCGAGGCACTCGCCGACGCACTCGGACAACTTTCTAACGACGAAGTCTCGGTCGATGTGATCCACCGCGGCGTCGGCGCGATTACCGAGAGCGACATTCTGCTCGCTCGGGCTTCCGGTGCGATCATCGTCGGATTCCACGTGCGCCCCGACAACAACGCGCGCTCTGCTGCCGAACGTGAGGGCGTCGAGATCAAGCTTTACAAGATCATCTACGAGGCTGTCGAGGACGTGCGCGCGGCGCTCGAGGGCATGCTTCGTCCCGAAGAGAAGGAAGTCGTGCTTGGCGAAGCCGAGGTGCGTGAGCTGTTCAAGGTGCCACGGATGGGCGTCATCGCCGGCTGCTCGGTCCGCAACGGCGTCATCAACCGACAGGGCAGGGTACGAGTGATCCGCGACGGTGTCGAAGTTTACGATGGAGCCATCGCCTCGCTGCGTCGGTTCAAGGACGACGTGAAGGAAGTGCGCGAGGGATTCGAATGCGGCATCGGCGTCGAGAATTTCAACGACATCAAGGTGGGCGATGTGTTGGAGTGCTACCGGAAGGAGCAGGTGGCGCGCACGCTGACCTCAGCGGCGGGCGCTTCTGCGTAACACACGCCGAGCGGACCGCGTCGCCGAAGCGGTCCGCGTCGAGGTCGCCACATTCCTCACTGAATCGGCAAAAGATCCGCGCATCGTCGGATTTGTCACTGTCACCGGAGCGGAGGTAAGTCCCGATCTCCGCCACGCCCGCGTCTACGTCAGCGTCCTGGGTAGCGATACGGAAAAACAGGCGACATTCGATGGACTCAACAGCGTCGCGTCGTTCCTGCGATCGCGGGTTGCCAAGCAGCTCCAGCTACGCGTCGCCCCGGAGATCCAATTCAAGGAAGACGACACCATCGCACGCGCAGCTCGCATCGAATCGCTTCTGGCCGACGTGAAGAAGCAGGAGGCCGCCGCACCTCGTGGCCGGGACGACGACTGATCGCAGGGACGACCCTTCGACTGCCGTCGAGGGATTGCTGCTCGTAGACAAGCCCGCGGGAATGACGTCGCACGATGTCGTTCAGCAGGTTCGCCGGATCTACGGCGAGCGAAGCATTGGCCACCTCGGCACGCTCGATCCTTTCGCAACCGGACTGTTGGTGCTGTTGCTGGGACGAGCAACTCGGCTAGCCACGTTCATCGACACCGAGCCCAAGGTTTACGAGGCGGTGGTAAAGTTCGGCGACGAGACGGACACCGACGATGCGACAGGAACCGTCATACGCACAGCAGCGGCGCCCAGCGAAAGTGCGGTAAAATCAGCATTGCGCGAGCTGACCGGAAGAATCTCTCAGGTCCCGCCCGCGTACTCCGCCAAGAGCGTTGAAGGTACACGCGCCTATGACGCGGCCCGTCGGAGAGAGCCTCTTGATTTGCCGGCAGTTGAGGTGACAGTCCATTCGTGGGAAATCGATGGATTCGGCGATGGTGCATTGAGCGCCACGATCACATGCAGCGGCGGAACCTACATTCGCGCACTCGCCCGGGACCTCGGACGCCTGACCTCGTCCGCCGCACATCTCCAGTCGCTTCGGCGCAGCCGCGTCGGCCAGTTCGACGTGAAAGATGCCGCCTCGCTCGAGAGACTGGCCGCCAATCCGTCCCGCATAAAAGCGCTGCGCGTTGTCGCCGATGCCTAGAGAGCTGTATCTGACAGACGAGTCAGGTCTCCCGCCCCACGTCAGCGGCACCGTCATCACGGTCGGAACTTTCGACGGGGTACATCTCGGGCACCGGGATGTCGTCGAACGACTCGTCAAACGCGCTCGTACGCTGAAAATTCCGAGCGTGCTGGTCACATTCGAGCCTCATCCACTCGAGATAGTAAATCCAGCCGCTGCTCCGTTGCTGCTGACGACACACTATGAGAAACAGGAAGTCCTGGCAGAGACCGGAATTGATTACCTCGCCGTCCTTCCGTTTACTGCTGCCCTCGCGTCTTATTCGGCTGAAGATTTCGTGGAGCTCATCCTTCGCCGCTGCTTTCGGCTGCGCGAGCTCTTGATCGGCTACGATCACGGCTTCGGCCGCCAGCGCGCCGGCAACGTTGATGTTCTCAAGATGCTCGGCGAGCGCGATGGGTTTCGCGTCGAGGTTGTGCCACCGGTCTCGACTGCCGACGGACACTCTGTCTCGTCGACCTCGATTCGACGCGCTGTTGCGGGCGGGGACCTGCATCGCGCTGCTGAATCTCTAGGCCGGCTTTATTCTGTGAGCGGACGGGTTGTCGAAGGCGCGCAGCGCGGCCGCACTATTGGGTTTCCGACGCTGAATCTTGGCCCGCCGCCGCCGAGGAAGCTTCTGCCACCTGAAGGTGTATATGCAGTGCGGGTCCAGACGCCGCAGGGGCCCGCAGGCGGGATGATGAACCTCGGACCGCGGCCGACATTTGGAGATTCAGCGACGTCACTGGAAGCGCATCTCTTCGATACCAGGGGCGATTTCTATGGCGGGTATGTGCGCATCGACTTCGTCGCACGCCTGCGTGAGACGCGAAAATTTGCTTCCGCGGAGCAGCTCTCGAAGCAGCTCGCGCACGATGAGCGCGAGGCCAGGAATGCGTTGACTCTCCTCAGTGTCCCCGGTAACCTTAACGGCTAGTTTCAAAGTGCAACTTTTTCCCTATACAGCAGCATGAATCTCAAGTGGCGCATCGCCATTATTCTTCTTCTGATTGCGGGCTCGATCTGGGCTTTGTTTCCTCGCACCGTCGTCGAGCGAGTCAAGCGGAACGGTGAATTTGTCTACGACACTGTTCGGCGGGTTCCGCTGAAGCGTGGCCTCGATCTGCAGGGCGGAATGCACCTTGTCCTCACGGTCGATGAATCGAAGGGACCAGTTCCCGACAAGAGCAAGGCAGTCGACAATGCGCTGAAGGTGGTTCGTAACCGCATCGACGAGTTCGGCGTGTCCGAGCCTCTCGTTCAAAAGGCGGGCAGCGACCGCATTATCGTCGAGCTGCCGGGCATCGATGATCCGCGCCGTGCGCAGGACGTCGTCCAGAAATCAGCTTACCTCGAGTTCCAGATAACCGACGAGACGCAGGCGCTCGAGAAGTCACTGCCACGAATCGACGCCGTGCTCAAGGACACGAAGTTGGCAGTTGCCATTACGCCGTCAGGCGCGCAAAAGGACACGGCGAACGCCGGGCTGCAGTCTCTCTTTACTACGGACACTTCGAAGAAGTCAGACTCCACCAAGAAAGACACCACTGCCGCGACGGGAATCGCCGGTGGACCCGGGGAGTTCTCGAAGCTGATTCAGCAAGGACAGATGCCCGGCGAGTATTACGTCGCCACCAGTGACGTCGGACGGGTCACCCAGTATCTCGCGCTGCCGCAGGTGGCTGCCACATTGCCGCCGGCCAAAGTGATTCGCTGGAGCAGTGACACCGTCTCGCTCGGCAATCGGGTCTATCGGCCACTTTACGTTCTGGACGCGAAGCCGATCATCACCGGCGAGTATCTCACCGACGCTAAACCGAACACATCGCCGACCGAGGGCAACATCGTCGAGTTCACGATGAACAACGAGGGTGCTCGACGTTTCCGCACCGAGACGGCCCGACACGTCAAGGATTTCATGGCGATCGTGCTCGACCAGCGCGTGATGGGACGGCCACCGGTCATTCAGAGCGCGATCGGGGCACGTGGGCAAATCACAATGGGCGGAAAGGATCTCCAGGCTGCTCAGGATCTCGCTCTTGTCCTTCGAGCTGGCTCGCTTCCGGTTCCGTTGAAGGTCGAAGACTTCCGGCAGATCGGCGCCAGCCTCGGCCAGGACTCAATTCACAAGGGAATCACGGCGGGGATTATCGCAGTCGCTCTCGTCGTTTTCGTAATGCTGGGCTACTACCGATTCTCGGGGGCTTTGGCAGTCGCCGCCCTCGCCCTCTACATACTTTACACGCTCGCGGCGCTCGCTGGATTCAGCGCCGTAATTACGCTTCCTGGCCTCGCCGGATTCGTGCTCTCGATCGGAATCGCGGTCGATGCCAACGTGCTGATCTTCGAGCGAATACGCGAAGAGCTCGCCCACGGAAAAACGGTCAGGACGGCTATTGACGAAGGCTTCCGCCACGCCATGAGCGCCATCGTCGACTCCAATGTCTCGACCGCGCTGACAGCGGCGGTTCTCTACCAGTACGGTACCGGCCCCGTGCGCGGGTTTGCCGTCACGCTGATGGCCGGTATCGCCGCCTCTATGGTCACCGCGATCTTCGTGGTGCGGACCTTCTACATGATCTGGCTTGACCGCTCCCGCGAAGCCCAGACAACTCTGAGCATCTGATGCTTCGAATTCTTCACGACACCAACTACGATTTCATCCGCTGGTGGAAGGTGATGGCGGCAATCACCATCGCCTTTATCCTGCTGGGTATTGGTTCACTCGCCATCAAGCCGCCGAATTATAGCATTGAGTTCACGGGTGGGACGCTGATGCAGCTCGAGTTTACCCGGCCGCCCGATGTCGGCGTCATCCGCTCGACCCTCGACGACGCGGGCATTCGAGGCGCTGAAATCCAGCAATTCGGCTCAAATAGGGAGTTCACTGTACGCGCGCAGAACAAGGAAGCAGTGGCTGCGCAGTCGCAGGGTGCGGAAAATATTGCCGTCACAATCGAACAGGTTCTAAAAAAGAAATTCGGTGACAACGCTTTGAAAGTCGTGCGAACGGAGGCCGTCGGTCCGCGGGTCGGGCAGGAGCTGAAGCGCGGCGCCATCGTCGCCATCCTGCTGTCGTTCCTTATTACCCTCGTCTACCTCTCGATCCGCTTCGAGTGGCGCTTCGCGACGGCGGCGGTGATTGCCACTAGCCACGACGTCTTCACGACCATCGCGTTCCTCAAGCTGATGCACCTCGAGATATCTCTCACGGTTGTAGCAGGCCTGCTGACGGTGCTCGGCTACTCATTGAACGACACGATTATCATCTTCGATCGCGTGCGCGAGAATCTTCGCAAGGGGCGGAAAGAGACGCTTTACGAGACGCTCAACCGCTCGATCAACGAGACGCTGCCTCGATCCGTCTTGACGCACGTCACTACTTTTGCCGCGACCTTGGCCCTTCTGTTGTTCGCCGGTGAAGTCATCAGGCCGTTCGCCTGGGTCATGGCGTTCGGTATCGTGACAGGTACGTTCAGCTCGATTTACGTCGCAGCGCCGGTGCTCCTCTGGATCGAACGCAAATGGCCTCGGACGACGGGCGCACGTCAATCTTCATCGACAGCCACGCCCACCTCGCGGACGCGGCGTTCGCCGGCGACCGCGACACGGTAATCGATCGCGCCCGTAATGCGGGCGCGATCGCGATCGTCTGCATCGGCGAATCTCTCTCGGCGGCAGCCACCGCCGCCGCGCTCGCTGCAGCAAACCCCGAATTCGTATTTGCTACTGCGGGAATTCATCCTCACGATGCTTCCGGCTTTGATCCAGCCCGCGATCTTCCCAGGCTTCGCCAGCTGATTCGGGGCTCCGCGGTAGCGGTCGGTGAGTGCGGGCTCGACTACCATTACGATAATTCTCCGCGCGAAGCCCAGCGCGCGGCGTTCGCGGCGCAAATCGCGCTCGCCGCGGAAATGAACAAGCCATTGGTCGTTCATTCGAGGGAAGCCGAGGACGACACGCGCTCGATGATTCGCGACGCGCGTACGGCTGGAGCGACCGGCGTGTTGCACTGCTACACCGGCTCCCGTAGCCTGGCGGAGTATGCGATCGACGCCGGCTGGTACGTCTCCTTCAGCGGCATCATCACCTTCAAGAAATGGACTGACGACGACTTGCTTCGATTGGTGCCTGAGGACCGACTGCTGGTCGAATCAGATTCGCCCTACCTCGCTCCGGTTCCGTTTCGAGGGAAGCGAAACGAGCCAGCATGGGTAGGTCACACAGTCCGCCGGCTCGCGGCTGCCCGGTCCGTCGAGCCAGCTGCACTGGGGCGACTAACCGCGGCTAACACCCAACGGCTCTTCGGCCTGGCCCCCGAAGCCGCCTCGTAGGTAACATTCGCCGTCGACACGACTTTCTGATTTGCCGCGTACCCGATCGGAGCATTGAATGCCACTGAAGAAGATCACCACCGACAAAGCGCCGTCAGCTATCGGGCCTTACTCGCAGGGAATCATCGCCAATGGTTTTGTCTTCACTGCGGGTCAGATCCCGCTCGATCCCGTTGCCGGGAAGATTGTCGAAGGTGGGATCGTCGAGCAGACCAACCGGGTAATGGAGAGTCTGCAGGAGGTGTTGCGCGCGGCAGGAGCATCGTGGAAAGACGTCGTGAAGACGACGGTCTACCTGCACGACCTCTCACACTTCCCGACAGTGAACGAAGTTTACGGCAAGTGGCTCGGTGACGCGCGTCCGGCGCGCTCGACAGTGCAAGTGACTGCACTTCCGCGCGGCGCTCTGGTCGAGATCGACGCCGTAGCCGTGGTCTCCAAATAACGCAGGACACCTGAGTGAGTACTTCAAAAACGCGCGAGGAGCTTTTCAGGCTTACTGCCTTCGCGCGTTGCGCTGGTTGAGCGTCCAAAATGGGTCCGGGTGACCTATCCCGCGCGCTGGCCGCGCTCCCTGTGAAATCGGATCCGCGCCTGCTCGTCGGCAGAGAGACCTTCGACGACGCCGGGGTCTTTCGCGTGTCGGACGATATCGCCCTCGTGCAGACGGTGGACTTCTTTGCGCCTATCGTCGACGATCCGTTCGACTTTGGACAGGTCGCCGCCGCCAATGCTCTGTCCGATGTCTATGCGATGGGCGGACAGCCCCTCACCGCGCTTAATATTGTTGCGTTCCCGACCAACCAATTGCCCCTCGACGTACTCGGCGAAATCCTCGCTGGCGGACAAGAGAAGGTGCACGAGTCGGGAGCGCTGGTTGTCGGCGGACACACTGTCATCGACACCGAACTCAAGTACGGACTCGCCGTAACCGGCCGCGCCCATCCAGATTTTCTGCTCACCAACGCCGGAGCGAAGGCAGGCGACCAGATCATCCTCACCAAGCCTATCGGCAACGGCATCCTTGCAACGGCCGGGAAAAAAGGCTCGCTGTCGAGCGAGTCCGAGCGCGCGATGCTGGATGCAATGAAGACCCTGAACGGTAACGCCAGCAGGGCCGCACTCGCCGTTCGCTCTCGGTGCGCGACAGACATTACTGGTTTCGGATTGCTCGGCCATCTCTCACACATCGCCCGCGCCAGTAACGTCACCTTGCGTGTCAATCTGGCGGCCGTTCCGGTACTTCCCGGCGTGCGGGATGCGGTGAAAGCCGGATTCATGACCGACGGTGCTAAACGCAACGCGGAGTACCTGCGAGAGCTCGTGCGGTGGAGCAGGGGATCGGACGAAGATCGAGCGATTCTCCATGATCCGCAGACGTCGGGCGGTCTCGCAGTTTGTGTCAAGCCGGACCAGGCGGCTAGCTATCTTTCACGCGTTGCAGGATCGACAGTCATCGGCGAGGTCGTCGACCGGGGAGAAGTTGCGATCGAAGTTCAGTGACAAAAGTGGGGGTGGATGGAGCCTGGTGGCTTCCGTGATCTTCAAAATCACTGTGACCTTACGACGTAAGGTCGGGTGGGTTCGATTCCCACACTCTCCCGCTACCTCACTGCTTTCGCTGGTTTTCTGCCTCTCTGCGTGGGCTCCACATCTCCTGAGCGCGCAACAGCGGGACACTGCACGCGCCGGAATTGCAGGGCAGGCGCAACAGCGGACCGCCCCCGACACGTCAAAAAAACCGCCCATGACGCCGCGTCGCGCGTTCCTGACTTCATTGATTCTGCCCGGTTACGCTCAAACCGTCTTCGGTCGGGACAAAGCTGCCATGCTCTTTGCGGTAATCGAGATTGGGTCGCTGGGAATGGCACGGAAGGCCGCTCTTGACCTCCGTGATGCGAAAGGCCTTCCCAGGGACAGTGTGGTCGCAACCTACAAAGTGGATCCGACGACCGGACTCGCTGAGATAGATCCCAAGACCGGATTGCCCGTTCCCGACACCTACATAGCAAGCCGCTTTACCGACGATCGCATCAAAGCACGTCGAACCCACTACGAAGACTGGGTCGCCGCGATTGTCTTCAATCATCTCTTTTCCGGCGCTGACGCCTATGTTGCCGCCAACTTGTGGGACTTCAAGGCGAACATCGGGGTCGTGGCGACTCCACGCGCCGGAAGCGTTTACGCAACATTGCACTTCCGGTGAGCAACTCCGCGCCAGTCGGCGTTTTCGATTCAGGCATGGGCGGTCTGACCGTCGTGCGGGAAATGATCAGCCAGCTCCCGAATGAGAGCATCATTTATTTCGGCGACACGGCGCGAGTGCCGTATGGGCCGAAAAGTCCCGATACTGTCCTACGCTACAGCAGAGAGATCACATCCTACCTCAAAGCGGAGGGTGTGAAGGCACTCGTGGTCGCCTGCAACACGGCGACCGCGCACGCACTCCCCGCGCTGCGTCGCGAATTCGACCTTCCGATCGTAGGTGTGATACAACCGGGTGCGCGCGCGGCAGCGGCTGCCACCAAGACAAAACGCGTCGGCGTCATCGGCACAGCAGGAACGATCAAGTCGGGCGCATATGAAAAAGAGATACGGCGCATTCTCCCCGACGCGATGATCACCGCTCAAGCGTGCGCGCTGTTCGTCCCGCTGGTTGAGGAAGGGTGGGTGGACACGGAGCCCACCCGCGCCATCGCCCGAAATTATCTGGCGCCACTCGTCTCGGCCGAAGTCGACACCGTCGTTCTCGGCTGCACACACTACCCGCTTATGAAAACCGTCATCGGCAACGTCGTCGGACGCGACGTTCGTCTGATCGACAGCGCGCACGAAACGGCAAGAGAAGCGGGGGAAGTGTTGAGAGTGAATTCACTCGAGAACAGCACTCCAAACGGCGCCCGCTATCGGTTCATAGCGTCGGATGCGCCCGACACCTTTCTCAGCCTCGGCCAGCGTTTCCTTGGGTCAGCGATTGATCGAGTTGAGACACGTACCCTGGGTTGAGCCGTCCCATTGGCGGAGCTCGATGGCTTCGTCGGTGAGCCGGAGGAACGTCGGCGCGTCCAGCCACGACCCGGCGTTGGCAAACACTCCGCCATTCATTCGCTCCAGTGCTGGGACGTGCGAATGGCCGTATATGAGCAGGTCCAGACCGGACGCGCTCTGGAGCTGCTGTTGAGCGTAGATTCGCAGACCACGACCCTGGTCCTTGGCACGATAGGTCCTGCTGGCGTTGGAGCTGCCTTGGGCGAGCCTGCTTGCCCAATCCGGGTGGAGCATCCGAAACGCCTTGATCGCGAGCGGATTACGCATGATCGGACGAATCATCCGGTAGCCCCGATCCTCACGATCGCGCAAGCCATCGCCGTGTTCGATCCGCACTTTCCATCCGGCAATCGTGCCCTCCCACGGACCGACGACGTAGTCGACGCCGACGTCCTGCCGCAAAATCTCACCGCCCCAGCAGTCGTGGTTGCCGGCGACCCAGAGAATCTCCAGTCCGGAATCCCTGAGCTCGGCGAGAGCGGCAAGTGCGCGGAAACTGCGACGCGGAATCACAGTCTTCCACTCGAACCAGAAATCGAACAGGTCGCCGTTTATGACGAGCGATCTCGCTTCGTCGGCCAGGCCGCGCAGGAAGCCAACGAAGGACCGCTCGATCTGTGGGCTCGCGACACCGAGATGCGCGTCGGAGACGATGTAGCAGGGCGCGTTCAGCACGGCGCTCAAGTTAGCGTCACGATGCAGCCTTTACAAAGCGTTGGGTGGCGGCAAACTTTTCGTTTCGTTCACACATGACATCTCACTCCAAGCGCGCCACGGCTCACACCATCGAGTTCCGGGTCCGCTACGCCGAGACCGATCAGATGCAGGTGGTGTATCACTCCAACTATCTGATCTGGTGTGAGATTGGACGCACCGAGTTCATCCGCGCGCTCGGCACGCCTTACGCTGAGCTGGAGCGCCAGAACGTGACGCTGGCCGTCGTCGAAGCGAGCATGCGGTTTCATTCCGCGGCGCGATACGACAACATGATTCGCGTCACTACGACCATTAGCGACGTCCGCTCCCGCACCATCACGTTCGACTACGTGATCACCAACGCGGAGACTGGAGAGCGCTTCGTGACCGCGTCCACCAAGCTCGCTTCGCTCACGCGCGACTCGAGACTGACTGCTCTCCCTGAGCAACTGCGGAAGGTTCTCCAAGATGCTGCTTCGTAAGCAACTCGCTGCAGTGATGCTGGTTTGTGGCGTGGCCGCCAATGCGGGCGCGCAGAAAATGGCTGGCGGAGTCAGCGCCGCAGACACGCGTACATACGCGCAGCTGGTGGCGATGACCGACACCCGTCAACTCGACAGCGCGCTCGTTGACCGCGCATTGGCGAGCCCCTGGGAGCCACTGCGTGCGGCGGCGGCATTGGCGATTGGTCAGGTTGGCGCCGAGCACGGACTTTCCGCCATCTCACGTCTACGCCTGCTTCTGCAAGACAAGCAGGTGTCGGTCGGTGCCAACGCTGCGTATGCAATCGGGTTGCTGCGCGACTCTGCCTCGATTCAGACATTGAGCGCCGCCCTTGCCGGCAATCATGAAATTGCGCGCGAAGCCGCGTGGGCTTTGGGGGAAATCGGCGCTCCGGCTCGAGGCGCCATTACATCGGCACTGAACATCTCTCATCCAACTGACGTGACAGTGCAATTGCTGCTTGCGGCCGCAAAGCTTCGTCCAATACCGCTTGTCGACATCAAGCCTTTCCTGCGACAAGGTTCGCCGGCCACCGTCTGGGCGGCGTCGTACGCAATCGCTCGAACGAGAGCTCCTGCTGGTGTCAGTGGCTTGATCGAGCTGGAATCATCGCCGGCGCTCAAGACCAATCATGTGATGGAAGATGGCCGATATGAATCGACGGCGGCCTATTCCGACCCCCGGACTGCAATCGCCCGCACTCGAGCAGAAATCGCCCGAGGTCTGGCCAAATCGGCCGCCGGCGATTCGCTCGGCACCAAGGCTTTCGCTGTCCTATCCCGACTCGCTCGCGACGCCGATCCGCACGTGCGCATCAACGCTGTCCGTTCACTCGGAACCTATGGACCAATCGCGAAATCGCTGCTCGTTAGCGCTACGCGAGATCGCGACCCGAATGTGAGAATCGCAGCGGCACAAAGCTTAGGGACGGCGCTTACCAGAGAGTCAACAGAGTTCCCCAGATTGCTTGCTGCTGACACTTCACTCGCCTACCGTGCATCCCTTCTTGCATCGGCGACGAGAGCAGGGATGCGACCGCTCTCGCTGACGCAGTGGACAGCGAGCAGCGACTGGCGGTGGAGGGCGGCTGTCGCGTCGGCGGATGGCGACACGCTCGATCGCACCTTCGCGATTTCCCGCGCAGCTCCGTTGACGCACGACACCGATCCACGAGTCCGAGAGGCAGCGTATGCCGCACTTGTTCCGCCAGCGTCGATGCGGCTCGAGGACACCGTTCACACATTGCTCTTGTCAGGTTTGCGCGATCCAGATTTCTACGTCCGCGCGACTGTAATTGGTGCGCTCGCTGATCGACCCTCCGTGCAAGACCTGCCGGCGGTGCTGGCGAGCTACAGTCGGGCGGCGCGTGATTCTGCCAACGACGCCCGCCTGGCGGCAGTTCAATACGTTGCCGCACTATGGAAGCGCGATACCGCGGCTTTCACCGCGGCGCGACGTGCGGAGCTCTCTCGATTACCAATCCCGTCAGATCCACTCGAGCGCGCAGCTGGCAGAACAGTTCCCGCCTTGGAGAAATGGCGAAACGTTGCGGCCGCTCGCCGACCAATCGCGTGGTACGAAGATCTCGTCCGAACGACTGTAATCCCTGTGCAAGCGGGCAAGAGTATCAATGCTACGATCAATACTGTCCGCGGGCCGATCAGACTGGAGCTCTTTGGCGCCGACGCCCCGGTAACTGTATGGAACTTTCTCACTCTCGCGCGGTCTGGATACTATCGCAATACGCGATTCCATAGAGTGGTTCCCAACTTCGTGGCCCAGGATGGAGATCCGAGAGACGATGGCAATGGCGGCCCTGGCTACGCGATCCGCGACGAGATGAATCGTCATCGATATGAGCGCGGTGCAGTTGGAATGGCACTCTCCGGTCCCGACACCGGTGGCAGCCAGTATTTCATTACTCATTCGCCACAGCCGCACCTAGATGGTCATTACACCGTGTTCGGACGGGTGGTCGCCGGATACGATGTGCTCGACAAGCTTGTTCAGGGTGATTTGATACGAAGTGTCGATCCAAAATGAATAAGCACACGCTGCTCCTTGTAGTTGCCGCAATCGGTTGCGTGCCTACCGCGCCGCCGTTGAAGGGGGTTCTTGCTCCTGATCGTTCATTGCCGCCGCTCTCGCTCGCCCCTGGTCATCGACACATCGTGTTCAAATGGGACTACCAGGAAGGCGATCTCGCCGCGCGCGGCGACGGTGCGGTCCGAACAGCCGCGCCTGACAGCGCTCGACTTGATTTCTTCCTCGGCGGAGGTCTTGGCACGGGAGCGGCCGTTCTGATTGGTGACTCGCTCCGTACGCCGCACGCCGACCTTGCCCGGCGCTACATCCCACCGACGCCAATGATGTGGGCCGCGCTCGGGCGTTTGGCGATTCCGTCCCTGCCAGATACTGTGGTTCGCCTCGACGGAGACTTGCTTCGCGCCGACGTCGGTCGTCCGGTTCAGTGGAGAGTCTCGATTCGGGGTGATACGCTGATGTCGCTCCAGCACATCTCAGCAGGAAAAATCACCGAGAGCCTCAGCCGACAGCCGAACGGAACGATGATTTACGAGGCGCCTGGAGCGAGGCGACGACTCGCTCTCACGATTCTTCGTGAGCAACCCGGATCTTTCGATGAGTCGATTTGGAGCTTATAGTCTTGTCCTGGTCGCGCTGACCGCCTGCATTCCGTACAGCTTTACGGGAGGCGGGTTGCCCTCTCACATAAGGACGGTTGCCATCGTTCCTTTCGAGAACCAGACGGCCACCCCAGAAATTCCGCGAGAGCTAACCGACGCTCTCCGCACCAGCCTCCACGACAGGCTCGGGTTACGCGACGCCTCCGAGTCAAAAGCGAACGCGATTGTTCGCGGGACTGTGCAACGCTACGAGGTCGACATCCCGATCGGTTACAGCGCGAGCAACAAGCAGACAACGAGCGCCAAACGGATGCTGCAGCTGGTTGTCGACATCGAGATGGTGGATCAGGTCACCGGCAAAACACTCTGGCAGCGCAAGGGGTTGCTGGCGGAAGGACAATACGAGGAGAGAGGTGAAGCGAGCGGGCGCAAACAGGCAATCGATCGCATCGTGAGCGACGTCATCGAGGGAGCCCAATCTCAGTGGTGAGTCGCCGGGGCAGCAGCAGACTTGGATGTCTGATCGTGCTGCTCATTCTCGCCGTCGGCGCGTATTTCGCCGTCGACTTTGGTGAGGCGTATTTCCGGTTCTATCAATTCAAGGACGCGATGGGTCAGGAAGCACGGTTTGCAACCACCAAGACGGACGATCAAATCACGACCCGGCTGGCGGCGCTTGCCGACACGCTTCAGCTGCCACCTGGCGCCGAGCTGATCTTGATACAGCGGGGTCCAACGACCATCACGATCTCTAGCGACTACGACGAAGTAATCAAGCTGCCGTTAGATAAGGAGTACGTGCTTCATTTCAACCCATCGGCGGTGAGCAGACTCTGAAGCCTCGGGATCCAGCTGGAAAAATTGCGACCTGGGTAGAGGCTGAGCGCTGGCGGGCAAGAAAGAAAGGCAAGGTAGCCTTCACCAACGGCGTTTTCGATCTTCTCCATTCAGGTCACATCGACGTACTTACTGCTGCTCGCGAGACAGCGGATGCACTCGTCGTTGGTGTCAACAGCGACGAATCGGTGCGGCGGCTAAAGGGTCCGTCGCGTCCGGTGCGGAGCGACGCCGAGCGGGCCTATGTTCTCGGCGCACTCGAATGCGTGGATCTCGTCGTAATTTTTCCGGACGATACGCCGCTGGGTCTGGTCAAGCACCTCAAGCCTGATGTAATAGTCAAAGGTGGCGACTATTCCGAGGAGACGATCGTCGGCGCCGCCGAAGTTAAGAGCTGGGGCGGCAAGGTCGTGGTGGTTCCTCTAACACCTGGGCACTCAACTACAGCCATCATTCGGAAGCTAAGTGAAACCAGGTAAATCGAAACGTGCCGACCGCGATGCACGTGCTCTGCGTCCGATTAGTCTCGAGCGCGCCGTGGCGCCATATGCGGAAGGCTCCTGCCTGATAACGTTCGGAGCGACGCGGGTCTTGTGCACTGCGTCTGTCGAGGAAGGCGTGCCTGCCTGGAAGCGTGGGAGTGGCGAAGGATGGCTCACCGCCGAATACGCAATGCTTCCACGCGCGACCCGAACTCGCACTGCACGCGAGCGCGCGCAGCTGGGTGGACGCACCCAGGAGATCCAGCGGCTAATCGGACGCAGCGTGCGGGCAATGCTCGACGACTTCAAGTTTGGGGAGTTCACCGTAAAACTCGATTGCGACGTACTCGTCGCCGATGGGGGCACACGCACTGCAGCGATCACTGGCGCATGCGTGGCGATCGTCGATGCGTTCGATTGGATGGTCAGCAACGGCAAACTGTCAGCAACGCCGGTGAGGCGGCGCGTCGCAGCCGTGAGCGTCGGCGTGATTGACGGCGAGGCGAGACTCGACCTCGATTACGAAGAGGATGTTAAAGCTGAAGTCGACATGAACGTGGTGATGAGCAATGAAGGAAAGTTTGTGGAAGTACAGGGAACGGGGGAGCATGGGACCTTCGACCGCGGCCAGCTCGATCAGCTGCTCGAGCTGGCCATTGCCGGAATTCGCGTACTCGACGCTGCTCAGGTGAAAGCGCTCTCGGAGTGAAAGGCAGCCGGTTCCTGCTGGCAACGCGAAGCGAGGGCAAGCTGCGCGAGCTCCGCGAGATCTTTTCCGACTTCGGCCTGAATGTCGTCGATCTCTCGACGCTGGGAATTCCAAGAACGGACGAGGAGGAGGACCTCGAGTCATTCGAGACGTTCGAGGAAAATGCGCTCGCCAAGGCGCGATTCTTCTACGACGCGTCCGGCGGAATTCCGACGTTTGGCGATGACTCCGGGATGTGCGTCGACGCCTTGGCCGGTGAGCCGGGCGTCTACAGCAAGCGCTGGTCGGGTCGCGAGGATCTCACCGGTGTGGCACTCGATGCCGCCAACAATGAAAAGCTGATAACACGAATTCAACGCGCGCGCGTCGAGCAGGCAGATCTCTTTACCGATTCGGCCCGCTATGTCGCCGCTGCCGCGTTCAAGGATTCGCATGGCGAAGAAATCCGACGCGGCGAGATAGAGGGGAGAATTCTCGAGACGCCCCGCGGCACCGGAGGGTTCGGGTACGATCCATACTTCGAAGCACCCGAATTGGGCGGAACGTTCGCTGAGTCGTCAATTGAAAAGACAGCGACACGAAGTCATCGCGCGCGCGCATTTCGAGCGCTGCTCAGTGCGTTGCGCGCCGAAGGCAGGATATAGTAAGTTGCCCTTTATCTCGGGGCGTAGCGTAGCCCGGTATCGCGCCTGCTTTGGGAGCAGGAGGTCCCCGGTTCAAATCCGGGCGCCCCGACTAAAAAAACAACGGCTCGACATCTAGTGTCGAGCCGTTTTTTTTATTGCTGTGAAAAACCTCAGCGGCGCGCGTTCGGGTCGTTGATGTTGCTGGAGCTTGTTCCGGTTCCAGACGCGGCGCGAGCTGTGGCATTATCCCCGCTGGCCGTGCCACTTGAGCGGGGCGCTGCCGAGGATGAAGAAGTTGACGTTTCGCGTACGACCGTCCTGTCCCGCCCTCTGAATAGAGCAAACAGCACGAGAAGAATCAGTACGGCGACGGCAAGAATCCCGAGCACTCCGCCAGGGAACGTGGTTGTGGTTGTCGTTGTCGTCCCCGTCTGCGTCTCGGTTCCCGTTACGGTCGTGGCGCCGCCAGTCGTGGTAGGCGTCTGCGTTCCGCCCTGAGCTGCTCCGGCGTCAGTTCCGCCTTGCGGGGCGGCCACGCTGCCCGTTGCTCCACCGCCAGCTGTTGCGGGCGTGTTCGTGTTCTGGGCGTAGCCAGAGATGGCGAACAGGCACAATGTCGTCCCAGCCAGACCGGCTAACAGCCTAAAGCGCATTCTACGCATGGGTCTCCCTCGTTGGTGGTTTAACCACCTCGTACAGGGGCACTTCTCACGCCAGAACGGCATTTAGCTGATGAATAGCAGACTGCATTTGGCCTCGCACATTGCAACGAAATCGGCTAAGGTAGTGCTTTAAGGTCAACCGTGGAGATAATTGCGCTACAACGACTTACGGTTGCTCATGGTTCTGGTATTAACCCTGCCATAGTACCGGGTTGCGGTGGAACGAGCCGTCCCGTCTGTTGGGTGTTGAGGGCAGCGACTCGGCGCCACCAATCGATTCAGGAGATTTTGAATGAGCACCAGAAAGGGTTTTACACTTATCGAGCTTCTTATCGTAGTCGTGATCATCGGCATTCTTGCGGCGATTGCGATTCCGAAGTTTGCAAATACGAAGGACAAAGCTTATGTCGCGCAGATGAAGTCCGACCTGCGTAACCTCGCTACCTACGAAGAGCAGTACGCCGCCGACAACGGTGGCTCGTACTTCGGTGGAACAGCGACAATGGCTTCGCCCCTCCAGGGGTTCACGCCGTCGCAGAACGTCACCATTGTCGTGGTGAACGTTGCCGGCCCACCGCCTTCTTGGAGCGCGACCGCAACGCACTCGCAGTCTGCCAAGACCTGTGACATGACCAGCGGTGTGATTACCTGTGCGTAATCCGTGTGATCGATACATGTGAAAAAGGGAGCGTCGAAAGCGCTCCCTTTTTCATTTCTGCCACCAGCTCAACTCACTCCGGCTGAAGATCCGCCGGCGCCGGGCAAGCGGGGCGTCTGCTGCTCTGACTGCAATCGGGCGGTAAAGCGCTGCGATTCGGAGATCCGCTCGACCTCGATGGCGATTGCGTCGACCGCCGCTTCGATTTTCTCCAGGCGGCCGCTGATCGTACTCAGTTCGCGCGGGGGCACCGGGCGCGGTTCCAGCCACTTGGTGATGAGACGGACGATCGGGAAGCCGAGGACTATCGTCACCACCCCCGGAATGACCCAGGAGAACACCTCGTGAACTATAAGATTGGCATCCGGCGGCTGCATCTCTCTCCCTGACGGCGTTGTAGCGCTTTTTGTTTCACCCGCCAAAACCAGCGGTCCGTGCTCTGGGCGCGTAGCTCTGACGGCAAACGAATTGCACCTTTCACCGCCAGCGCAAATCTAGCAGCGGACCTCGGAGGCTTCACGTGCACCTGCGACCAATCATTTCCTGCCTGGTGATTCTCGTCTCGACAGCAGCTTGCGAAACCAGCGCCGACTCGCTCATCGGAATTGGTGGCAACGGCGGCGGTGCCGTCACGCAAACTCAGGCGGCTGGGGATTGGTCTTTCACTGTGCGCAAAACGACTACACTTCCGTGCTCTGGCGGATCGCTCGCCGACGGGCAGGTGCTCACCGCGCACATGGATGTCCTCACCGACGGCACCTTGAACGCAACTACCAGCAGCTGGCAGAATCCTCCGACAACGGTGGTGCGCCCGCTCAGCGGCACGGTGCGGTTCACCGATGGCTTTGTCGACCTTTTTTTCAGCGCGTCGAGCGGCAGTGCTTCGGCGATGGAGTTGCGTGGAACGGTTTCCGCGACCGGCACGTTTACCGGAACTCTCACCGATCCCGCGCCCGGCTTCTCTCCCATGTTCAGTGTCGGGGGCTGCGAGTACTCGACTGCCGGCACCAAATCCTGATCAGCTCGCGCCTGCGCACGGTGCCGCGTTTGCGTATCTTCCCAGCTCCATCCAGCGATCGATGAATTCGAAAGACATCGTATACGTCAACGGCCGCTTCGTGCCACGTACCGAGGCACTCGTCTCGGTGGAAGATCGCGGCTTCGTCTTCGGCGACGGAGTCTACGAAGTTTTGCGCGCCATCAACGGCCGGCTCTTCGCCACTCGATTCCACAACGACCGTTTGCGCCGCAGTCTCGAGGGCATCCGAATCTCTCTCGACGGAAACAACACCCCGGAGCGATTCGCGGAAATCGGGAAGCAGCTGCTCAAGGAGAACGACCTGCTGCAGGGCGAAGCGACAGTGTACATGCAGGTCACCAGAGGCGCGACGACCCGCGTCCACAATTTCCCGCCGCCCGACACTCCGCCTACCATCTATATCTCGGTCGCCCGGTTCACTCCATACCGCGACCTGGCCGCGTCGGGCGCCTCGGCGATATCTCATCCGGATTTGCGGTGGGGCCGGTGCGACTTGAAGACCCTCAACCTGCTTCCCAACGTGCTCGCCGCCCAGGCAGCAAAGGAGAAGGGAGCCTTCGAGGCGATGCTCATTCGGGACGGTGTGATTACAGAGGGTACGAAAACCAATTTCTTCGGTGTCGTTCACGGCGCGCTCCGCACCCATCCGTGCGACAACCACATTCTTCCAGGCATCACGCGCGCGGTTCTGCGCGATCTCGCGCGCGAGGTCAACGTCGAGCTCGAGGAAACGCCCATCAGAGCGGACGAGATTCCGAAGCTGACCGAGCTGTTTCTGACCGGCACCACCACCGACGTGATGCCGATCGTCACCCTCGACAACAAGCCGGTGGGGAAGGGAAAGCCCGGCGAGCTCACTCGAAAGTTGCAAAGAGTTTTGGCCGAGAGTCTGGCATCCGGCAGCGATTAATTTTGTGGTGCGCGAGCTACGAAAGGCTGTGGCTGCGACGCCGCCGCGCAATTGATTCGAGTCACTGGGATCGCTAACTTTGGTTGGTCACGCGCCAGTAGCTCAGTTGGATAGAGCAACAGCCTTCTAAGCTGTGGGTCGGGGGTTCGACTCCCTCCTGGCGCGCCAAGCGATCGCAAGCGCCGTTAGCTCAATTGGCAGAGCAAATGACTCTTAATCATTAGGTTGTA
>DASXSL010000024.1:0-3905 GCA_036506035.1 Gemmatimonadaceae bacterium
ATTGAGCAGGTCGAGCAGCACCCGCAAATCAGCTGCAGTCGAAAAAAGTCCCGCGTGCCCCGCGACGCCACCGTTCGCGTAATAAGAATTTCCGTCGTCGACTTCGCCGTTCAGAACGTATTGTCGCCAGCCGTTCCAGGCGGCGGGATCGCCACGATAGCGGTACCCGAAGGTCGAATCGTACACCATGTGCTTCTCGTAAACGTTACCCTGTTCGGTGGCCGCGAAATCCGTGAAGCCGTGCGATTTCGGATTGAACGTCGTCGATCGCAATCCGAGCGGACGATACAGATTCTGCTCGAGAAAAGAATCAAGCCGCTGGCTGCTCACCCGCTCGACGAGATAGCCGAGCAGCATGAAGCCGAGATCGCTGTAGTGCCTCGCGTCGCCGACGCCCCACTCGAGCGGCATGTCCCGAATGACAGCGTAGGTCTGAGCACTGTTCGACGCGTGATAGTAAAGCGGCTGCCACTGCACGAGGCCGGCAGAGTGAGACAGCAGATGGCGCACAGTGATGCTGTCGAGATGTAGACCGCGAAAATCGGGCAGGTAGCGGTAAACCGGCGCATCCAGCTCGATCTTTCCTCGATCGACGAGCAGCATCGTAGCCATCGTCGTTGCCATCACCTTGGTAACGGATGCGAGGTCGAACATCGTCGAGATGCGCATTGGCCGGGGCGACGCAAGACGACGTCCTTCATAGTCATTGAGCTGCTCGTATCCAAATGCGCGCTGGTGAACGACGCGACCATCCTTTGCGACGAGGAACACGGCGCCCGATATCAGCTTCCCGACCGATGCGCTAATCAGCGAGTCTGCGTTCGGAATCGCCCGCGCGAAGGCTGGATCGAGACCCGCTGGTGACAGAGACGGCGCGTGCGCGCTGCAACCGACAGTCGCTAAGAGCGCGAAAGCGCCGCCCGTAGCCATTTGCCGGCACGCCCATTGCCCCCAGCCGGTAGTCTTCAGTTGCAGTTGGTTCCGCACCGTACCTGGAATGATGTATAATCCCTCCCGATGAATACTATCAGCCCCGCCGACACCGCCTGGATGTTAACCGCCACCGCACTGGTGCTGGTGATGACGCCCGCACTCGGATTTTTTTACGGCGGGCTCGTCCGCGCCAAGAATACGCTCAACACCATGATGATGAGTTTCGTCGCGCTCGGATTCGTGGGTATCGCCTGGGCGCTCATTGGGTATTCACTTGCGTTCTCCGAAGGATCTGGCCTGCTCGGCAGTTTCCGGAACGCTTTTCTCAACGGCGCGCGGCTCGAGGCACACGGAACGATCCCCCACATCCTGTTCGTCGCGTATCAAGGCACGTTCGCCATCATCACCGCCGCGCTGATCTCCGGCGCAATCGTCGAGCGGATGCGCTTCGGCCCCTATCTCACCTTCGTCACGCTCTGGTCGATCGTCGTTTACGCGCCAATCGCGCACTGGGTCTGGGGCGGAGGTTGGCTAGGGAAACTCGGCGCGCTCGATTTCGCCGGAGGCACCGTAGTCCACATCAACGCCGCGGCTGCTGCTCTGGTCATCGCACTGGTACTCGGCACGCGAAAGGATTACGCGCGACAGGCGATTATTCCGCAGAACGTTCCGTTCACACTGCTGGGTGCCGGGCTCCTCTGGTTCGGATGGTTCGGCTTCAACGGCGGCAGTGCGTTCGGCGCCAATGCGTCCGCGGCGCTGGCATTCGCGAACACGATGTTCGCGCCGAGCGCGACACTGGTAGTCTGGAGCCTACTCGACATCACGCGGACACGCAAAACGACTGCCGTCGGAGCAGCCACCGCGATCGTAGTGGGACTGGTCGCCATCACACCCGCCGCCGGATTCGTCAGTCCACTTTCGGCGATTGCGATTGGCGGTCTCGCTGCGGCGCCAAGCTATTTCACGCTGCTGTGGAGAGCGCAAACCCGAGTGGATGATTCACTCGACGTTGTGGCGGCGCACGGCGTGGGTGGTACGGTCGGGGCGCTGCTGACGGGAGTCCTCGCCGAGAAAAGCTGGAATGGAGTCGGGGATGGCGCACTGTTTGGCAACATGCGGCAGCTCGGGATACAGGCAATCGCAGTTGTGGCCACCATCGTCTACAGTGCTGCCGCCACGTTCGTTGTCGTCAAGGTGATTGCACTCGCGTTCAACCTTCGCGCGACGGTCAAAGAGGAGGGAATCGGGCTCGACGTTACACAGCACGGTGAGGAGGCGTACAGCAGGGGCGAGGGCGCGATTCTCGTCCATGCCGATCGGGGGATCTGAAGATGAAACTCGTCGTTGCAATCGTTCGACCGGAAAAGCTGACCGAGGTTCTCGAGGCGCTCTACCGCGCCGAAGTCACCGGCCTAACCATCAGCAGAGTGCGCGGCCACGGCGGAGAGACGGAGCAGGTGGAGACGTACCGCGGAACTACGGTGAAGGTCGAGCTGCACGACAAAGTGAGACTCGAGATCGGAGTTTCGGATCACTTCGTCGAGCCAACCGTCCGGGCGCTTCTTTCAGCCGGCCGCACCGGAGAAGTGGGGGATGGAAAGATTTTTGTGCTGCCCGTTGAAAAGGTTTACCGCATTCGCACGGGCGAGGAGGATCGCTCCGCAGTCACACCGGTGACGATGGAGGAGAATCCGGTCTAGTCGCGGCGCAGCTGAAAAGCGCACAACCCGTGCGCCGCAATCGATCCCAGCGTAACAGACTTCCCGTCAGCTGAAATCACTCCTCCCGCGCATCCACCGGAAGGATCTGCGTAGATCGGCTCGAGCCGGTATGTGCTGCCGCCCTGCAGAGAGGGCGAAATCGTAAGGGCCAATCGATCGATCGCCCGATCTGCAAAATTCAGTGCGATCAGAATGGTTTCGGCCGCCGACGAGCGCAGAAACGCTGCTGTCGTTCCCTCACTCGTCGATCCAATCACGAGCGCGCCATTATTCAGCGCCGGGTGGGCGTTGCGGAAATGAATCAGGCGCCGGTAATGATTGAGCAGTGACGCGGGGTCGTGATCCTGTGTCTCGACATTTTTCGTCATCCAGTCGGGCTGCAGACTTTCCCATGGAATGGCACTGCTGAATCCTCCGTTTGATTCGGCGCTCCACTGCATCGGCGTGCGGATGGTCTCGTCGGGTTTATTGCCGACCATTCCGATCTCTTCCCCGTAGTAGAAGAACGGCAGGCCCGGCAGCATCAGCATCGCGCTCGCCGCGACTCTCGCCTTTCCGACATCGCCACCCAGCACCGTCATGACGCGTGGCTGATCGTGATTGGTGAGAAACGGCGACCAGCGACCAGCGGGGAAAGCTGCGTTTGCGTCCGAGATCACTTTACTGAATGGAGCTGCGTTTCCTGTACGCGCCGCCTCCATTGTCGCCCTCGCCACGCCAAACGCGAAGTACGCATCCAGCTGGTCGGGGTAATACGTGGCCAGAATTTGCGGCGCCTCGTCTGACATCTCGCCAATCGTAAACGAGCCCGGCGCCTCGCTGCGAATCGCGCTGCCGAACTGCCGCAACACGTCGTGCGTCCCGCGTGTGTGCTGTAGCTGACTGCCTTCCTCCACCAGATATGGAATAGCATCGAACCGAAAACCATCGGCGGGCAGGTCGTTCAGCCAGTAGGCGAGTACCTTCTTCATTTCCTGCAACACCGCCGGCGTTCCGTAATTCAGGTCTGGCATTCCACCCCAGAAAACGCCGTAGTAGTACTCCTCGCGTACTGGCGACTTGTGCCACACCTCCTGCCCCCACGGCCCTGTCTCGCTCGGCTTCGTGCTCGACCAGCGGTACCAGGTTCGATACGGACTCGCCGGATCGTGGAGCGCTGCCTGGAAATACGGATGCTCACTCGAGGAATGATTGGGAACGAAGTCGACGATGACGTGAATCCCTCGCCGATGTGCCTGCTCGATCAGC
>DASXSL010000025.1:0-5315 GCA_036506035.1 Gemmatimonadaceae bacterium
CCGCGCCACGCGGTTTTCGAGCGGGCATCGTAGATGTAGACGTCGACTGCCGGCGCCATCAGCTCGCTCAGTGTATAAAACAGGTCCACCACCCGCTCCGCATTTGCCACGACCTTAGCTTCATAGACGTCGCCGGTGCGCGTGAAGGTGAAACCGTCCTGTCCTGACCTGAATCGCTTCCAGACGGTGGAATCGGGTGTTCGCGTGCGGAAGAGCATAAGTGTTTAAAGTATCAGGTAAGGTTCCAGATCAGGTACCTGACCCCAGATACCAGGCACCGGTGCCTGATACCTGGTGCCAGTTTTTCTTATCCAGCTCCATTGAGGCGCTTCGCCATCTCGACCAGGGTTTCGTGATTGTTCATGCGCGGATCCGAGATGACCGAATCCAGGAGCTGTCGTAGTGTAGTGCCCACCGCCGGTCCTTTGATGCCGAGTTTTTCCAGGTCGCTTCCATCGATCGCCAGATCTGAAAGCGAGATCGGATCCTTGTACGCAATCTTGATCGCCCGCTTGTAGACGGAGCCGATAGTCTGCTTGTACGGAGCCGGCTCGCCCGCCTGCCGCGCTGCCCACCAGAACGCATCGGCCAGACGCAGTAATGGGGCAAGACGCGTGCGCCCGGCGCTCGCCGCCCACGTTCGCAGCATCGCGCTCGGCGGATATTGATCGCCCCACGGATCCGCGGCGTAAACTTCTTCGGCTTTGAGCATCGCCGTCGTCATCGCCGGCCCGAGCTGCTGCCAGCGCTCCACCAGAATCGCAATCCACTCGGCGTCGCTGTTCGAGAAGCGGAGATCCTTGAGCGTTTTCCGGACAGTCGCCGCCGGCACTGATGCAAACAAACCCGCAATCCTCGTCAGGCGTCGCGCCGGACGTCGCGGCAGCAGTGGCCGCCGGAGATGGTCGAGCGGCGCCAGCTGACGATCGCTGACGCGCGCCAGCGCCGGAATGAGAGAGGCGAACGCGCCGGTGTCGCGCCACATTGCGAATGCTTTGCTGGGAAAGCGGACCTGGTCCATCGTCTTCTCGATTTCCTGCTTCACTCTTTCGGCGGAGAGCCGGGTGAGCTCGGGTGCACTCTCGACGATCGCGTCCCACGTGTCGCGCTCGATGTCGAAACCGAATCGGGCCGCGAACCGAATCGCACGCAACGCACGCAAGCGATCTTCGCGCATTCTCTCGCGCGCATCGCCGACGGCGCGTATGAGCCGACCCTCAAGGTCCTGCTGGCCTTTGTACGGGTCGCGCACCTCGTCCCTGCTCGGCGAATATGCGATGGCGTTAATGGTGTAATCGCGGCGGGCGAGGTCGTCATCGAGAGACGCGCCGAACTCAACCACCGCATGTCGTCCATCGGTGTTGACGTCGCGACGAAACGTCGTGACTTCGTGCATGACGTTGTTCTGGTCGAGTACGCCAATCGTCCCAAATTCGACGCCGACCGGCACCGTTCGCTTGAACAGCTTGCGCACCTCGTTCGGCGTCGCGCGCGTCGCCAGATCCCAATCGAGATGAGGATGGCCAAGCAGCGCGTCACGCACCGCACCGCCGACGCACCATGTTTCGAAGCCTGCGTCCTCGAGGCGCTTGGCAATCCCGCGTACTGTTGCGGGCGGGTCGAGTCGCTTGACGGCTCCGGGCGTGTTGGGTTTCGACGCGCTCATTAATCAAACACCTTTTGCAATTCACCGTCCTTCATGCCCGCTCCGAGTGCGAGCATAAGATCGATGCGCGCCTGCTGCGCCCGACGTGATCCACCAAAGATGGCACCCATTTCCTCGAGACGCCGCCCGCCACCGCCGGGGTCGTTGCGCATGGTAATGGTGCCGCCGGTGAACAGGATGACGATCATCGAGATGCGATACGACGCATCGCTTCTTCCGGAAATTTCTCTAGCGCTTTTGGATCGCGGGTCATCAGCTCGAGTGCGTGCGTCATCAGCGCGTCCACCGTCAGGAGATCGAGAGCAGCCGATCGGTTCTCACACTCCGTGCGCAGCACCTGATCGAGCAAACGCTCGGCGGCTTCCAGCACCTGCACAGGGGTTGGCGAGGGGGCGTCATTGAGCGCGCGTCGCATCGCGGCTTCGAGCTCCTCTGAAACGACGCGATCTTCTGTCATCCGGTCGCAGCGAGATGCTTGCGAATCATCTCCGGCGCTTCGGCAACGACCGTCGCCATCCGCTCGGCGTCGGGAATTCCGGCTTGCGCCATGTGGGGCTTGCCGCCTCCCTTTCCGCCGGCGGCGGCGGCGAGCTCGCGGAGAATCGCGTCAGCGCGCACACCGCGGTCGCGCAGATCGTCGCTGACAACGGCGAGCATTGTATTCTTGCCGTTCTCGAAGGATGCGGCGAGGACGCCGACCCCGGATTCCATCTGCTCGCGCAGCGCGTCTCCCATCGCCTGCAGCGCCGGCAGATCGGGAGCGTTGACGTTGGCGGCAACAACCTTGACGCCGTTGACGACGGATCCCTGATCGACGAGCGACTTGATCGCACCGCCTCCCCCGCTGCGCACGGCATCTTCGAGACGCTTCTCCAGCGTGCGACGCTCGTCGACGAGAGTCTGCACGCGCCTCACCACCTGACCCGATGGCGCGCGGACGATGTGCTCGATCTCCTGGAGCTGTCGCTCGTGGGCACGATAGAAATCCAGCGCGGCGCGTCCGGTCAGTGCCTCGATTCTACGAACGCCGGCAGCGATTCCCGTCTCGCTGACGATCTTGAAGACGCCGATCTCCGAGGTGGTGCGTACGTGGGTTCCGCCGCACAACTCCATGCTGATGCCGGGGATCGTCACAACGCGTACGATATCGCCGTACTTCTCGGTGAATAACGACATCGCGCCGGCGGCCTTCGCTTCGGCTTGCGGCTTCTGCTCAAAGGTCAGATCGACGCTGTCGAGAATTCCGCGATTCACCAGCGTCTCGACCTCATTCAACTGCTGTGGCGTCAGTGGTCCGTGATGCGAGAAATCGAAGCGCAGCCGGTCGGGCGCAACGAGAGAGCCTTCCTGATGGACATGCTCTCCGAGCACCTGACGCAATGCCGCGTGCAGGAGATGTGTGGCGGTGTGGTTGCGCTCGGTGTCGCGACGACGATCGCGGGGCACGACAGCTCTCGCCTTCCCCAGCTCCACTTTGCCGGTGACTTTTCCAAGTGCGGCGATTCGTCCGTCTACTTTGCGGACCTCGTCGACGTCGACTCGCCAGCCCTCGCCCTGAATCTCACCACGGTCAGAGATCTGACCGCCTGACTCGACGTAAAACGGTGTCTCGCGAAGCATCACGGCGACGCGTCCGTCAGGAAGATCTCTTTTGGCGATTACTTCCGTGCTGACGTCGAGTGCATCGTAGCCGACAAATGTGGTCGCCTGGTCACCCTGGGCCCATCCGCCTTCGCCGAGGACGTCTTGCGCAACGCCAATTTTTTTCGAGCGGCGATCTTCCTGCGATTGAGCGCGCTGAGCCTGCAGCGCCGACTCGAAGCCGGCGATGTCGACGGAGTATCCGCGCTCGCGCGCCATCAGCTCGGTGAGATCGATCGGGAACCCGAACGTATCGTAAAGCTTGAACGCGTCGTCACCGGAAATCGTGCCGTGGATGGCAGTCGATCCCTGGGTGGTCTTCGCCGGCGCCAGCTCGTCGAAGCGACGCATGCCGCCTTCGATGGTCGAAAGGAAACGTTCCTCTTCCGCGCGCGTGGTATCGATGATGTGCTTCGCGCGGGCCCCCAGCTCGGGATATACGTCGCTCATCTCGTCGATGACGACACGAACGATTTCGACCAGTGTCGGTTTGCGGCGACCAACCAGCCACGCATGCCGTACAGCGCGGCGGAGAATGCGACGCAGCACGTAGCCCCGTCCTTCGTTGGACGGGAAAACGCCATCCGCGATCAGAAATGCCACGGCGCGACTATGATCAGCGATGACGCGGAATGATGCGCCTTCTTCGCCGCGATCGTATTTCTTGCGAACGGTCTTCTCGACCGCCTTGATGAGCGGCTGAAAGAGATCGTTGTGGAAATTGTTGGATTCGCCCTGCATGAAAGCGGCGATGCGTTCCAGACCCGCGCCGGTATCAACTGACGGCTTCGGCAACGGCACCAGAGAGCCATCGGCCTGCTGCTCGAACTGCATGAAGACCAGATTCCAGAACTCGAGGAATCTTCCCGCCTCCGCCCCCTCGACGAAGGCATCTTTGGAGAACTCCTTGCGGCCAATTTCTGTCCACTCGCCTTTAGCACCGGCGGGGATCTTGAAATCCTTCGCTACGTAAGCGAGGTCGATGAAGATCTCACTACAGGGCCCGCACGGACCCGTGTCGGCCATTTGCCAGAAGTTGTCGTGCGCGCCGAGACCATAAATCCTGGAGTCGGGCAGACCTGCGACTTCACGCCAAAGCGCGCGCGCCTCGTCATCCTCTTCGTAAATGGTGACGCGAATGTGCTCCCGCGGCAGCTTCAGCTCCTTCGTCACGAACTCCCAGGCAAACCGAATCGCGTCACGCTTGAAGTAGTCACCGAATGAGAAGTTGCCGAGCATCTCGAAGAACGTGTGATGCCGCGCGGTGTGGCCGACCTGCTCGAGGTCGTTGTGCTTCCCACCCGCTCTGACGCACTTCTGCACCGTCGTCGCGCGCCGCCCGCCCGGCGGCTGCTGCTGGCCGAGGAACACCTTCTTGAACTGCACCATGCCCGCGTTGGTGAACATGAGCGTGGGATCGTCGGCCGGCACGACTGGCGAGCTCGGGTGGACGACATGCCCGTTCTTTTCGAAGTACTCGATGAATCGTTTACGGATTTCGGCGGCGGTCATGGTCTAAATATACGCGGGCTTGTTGGGACACTTCGATTTGCATCTCTGTAGGCGGTCGGCGCGAGGGCTACATGACAACGGACATCGATGGGAAGGCGGAGCTGGCCCTCGCAGCGATGACCACCGAGCGAATCGGATGGCGACGAATGACTCTTCCGGTTGGGATCGATGTCGCGATTCTAAGTGCCCCAGCGCGAGATCTCAGAGCGAAGAGGGCCCGCTCCGCCGTACCGTCAAATTGCTTACGTCAGTCGCCCCACGACGGCTTTGATCTCATCGACATCGTACCCACGCCGCGCCAGAAAAGCGAAGAGTCGGCGACGCAAAACGAGCGGCTCGAGGTCACCGAGCTGCGCGAGCTTTTTGCGCGCGACCGCCTCGATGACCGCGTCGGTGTCGATCTCCTCGTCGGCAATGACATTGGCAATCGCGGTTGTCGCGACGTCGCCCTTGATGCCCTTGCGATAAAGATCCTGGCTCAGCCGCCGCTTGGAGG
>DASXSL010000026.1:0-11185 GCA_036506035.1 Gemmatimonadaceae bacterium
CAGTTCGTCTTTCTAAATGACGCCGCGACCCACACTTAGAGATTCGCGCCGTGACACTTCTTGAACTTCTTGCCCGACCCGCATGGGCACGGATCGTTGCGCCCAACGTTGCTCCAGTCGGCTTTGCCCGTAGGCCCGCCAGGAATTCCGGGGATCGCAGCAGGCGCCATCGCCTTGCTTAGCGACGAGCTCCTGCCGCCAACGTGGACCGTCGGCTCGGGACGCACCACGGCGCCGGGCTGAGGCGGCTCCTCCGGTCCGATATCCAGCGTCTCGTCGGTCCCCTCCTCTTCCTCGGGCGTAACGTCCTCGAGAACGCCGAGCGCGTTGTAGCGCTTGGTTGGTGCACGCCCACGGGGCTGGCGTCCGTTTGGCCCCGAACCGTCGCCACCCAACTCCGGCGGTAGCTGCGGCGTCTCGAAGGTGATCTGCGCGCGCAGGAATCGCTCGGTGAACGTGTTGTGGATGTCCTGCATCAGATCCACGAACATGTTGTAAGCCTCGTGCTTGTACTCGATGAGCGGATCCTTCTGCCCCCACGAGCGATAGCCGATGGCATTGCGCAGCTGATCGAGATCGTAGAGATGATCCTTCCACTTCTCGTCGATCACATGCAGCATCACCAGCGCCAGGAGCTGCTCCGCGTACTCGCCAAGACTGGTCAGCTTGTCGCGGAAAGCTTTTCGTCCGGCTTCGACCGCGCGCTGCTCGGCCTGCTCCTGACTAGTCGGAAGATTTCCGTCCTCGAACCCCGGGACGTTGAGCATGTAGTGCATCAACAGGTCCTGACGCACCAGCGCGAAATCCCACTCTTCCTGTGAGTCGAATTCGCCAAGCATGTTCTCGACGCGCTTGGCGACGCCCTTTTCCACCATCTTCTCCGCTTCGGCCTTTAGCTCTTCTCCGCCCTCGAGGGCGAACGATCGCAGCGAGTAGATCACCTCGCGTTGCTGGTTCATCACGTCGTCGTACTCGAGCAGGCGCTTGCGTGACTGGAAGTTCTGGAGCTCGACCCGCTTCTGGGCCTGCTCGATTGACCGAGTGATCAGCGAATGCGTGAGCATCTCGCCTTCCTCGGCGCCCATCCGATCCATCAATCTCGCGATGCGGTCGGACCCGAAGAGACGCATGAGGTCGTCTTCGAGCGAGAGGAAGAATTGCGATGCGCCCGGATCGCCCTGACGTCCGGCGCGGCCGCGCAGCTGCCGGTCGATGCGCCGCGATTCGTGCCGCTCTGAGCCGATGATGTGGAGCCCGCCGCACTCGACGACGTCGACGATCTGGTTCTCCGCATCCTTGCGCTGCGACGCCCTGGATTCGGTGACGCCCGGGCCGAGCTTAATGTCGGTTCCGCGTCCCGCCATGTTGGTGGCGATCGTCACCGCGCCCGGCTGACCGGCAAACGCCACGATCTCGGCCTCGCGCTGGTGGTACTTCGCATTCAGCACGTTGTGCGGAATTCCCGCGCGCTTGAACATGCGGGAGAGCGTTTCTGAAACCTCGACGCTGACGGTGCCGACTAGCACCGGAAACTGCAGCTCGTGGAGACGCTGCGTCTCCTCGAGAATGGCGTTGTATTTCTCGCGACGGGTCTTGTATACGAGATCCTGTCTGTCGTCCCGGATGACCGGCCGGTTTGTCGGAATCACCGACACGCCCAGCTTGTAGATCTCGTGGAATTCCGTCTCCTCGGTCTCGGCGGTACCGGTCATGCCGGCGAGCTTCTCGTAGAGGCGGAAGTAGTTCTGGATGGTGATGGTGGCGAGAGTCTGCGTCTCCCCCTTTACCTGCACGCCTTCCTTCGCCTCGACCGCCTGGTGCAATCCCTCCGACCAGCGCCGGCCGTGCATGGTGCGACCGGTGAACTCATCGACGATGAGAACCTGACCTTCCTGAACCACGTAGTTGACGTCGCGCTCGAACAGCGCATGGGCGCGTAGCAACTGGTGGACGATGTTCAGCCGCTCGCTCTTGGCCGCATACTCGCGATCGAGCTGGTTCCTCGCTTCGAGCTTTTCCGCCGGAGTCAGATCCGGGTCGTGGTCGATGGCGTGAACCTGCTGCGACAAGTCCGGCAGTACGAACTCGTCGTGCGCATTTGGCGACATGAAATCGATGCCCGCATCGGTGAGGTGCACCGAGTGCCCCTTCTCATCGAGCACGAACAGCAGATCGTTCTCGATGTCGCGGTACTGCTGCTTGCCTGCCGGCAATCTGCGATCGGCGATGTGCTGCAGCTCCATCTTTTGAACGAGCTGCTTGGCTCCGGTCTCCTGAAGAATCTTGAGCAGGCGCTTGTTCTTCGGACCGCCAAGCTGCGCCTTGTACAGCTGAAGCGCTGCCTCGTCGTTTTCGCCTGCTTCGAAGGCTTTTTCACCCGCCGCTACCAGAGCGTTCACCAGGTCAGTCTGCTTCCGCACCAGGCGCGCAACAGCTGCGTTGTGCTGCGCGTATTCCGCATCGCTCTCGTTGCCGACCGGGCCGGAGATGATTAGCGGGGTGCGCGCTTCGTCGATGAGCACCGAGTCCACTTCGTCGACAATGGCGTAGATGTGGTTGCGCTGAACTCGATGCTCGAGCGACTGCACCATGTTGTCGCGCAGGTAGTCGAAGCCGAATTCGTTGTTGGTGCCGTAGGTGATTTCGCACTCGTAGGCGGCGCGACGCTCCGGCGAGCCGGGCTCGGTGTCGTCAATGCAGCCGACGGTGAGGCCCAGATACTCGTAGACGTGGCCCATCCACTCCGAGTCGCGGCGAGCCAGGTATGAGTTGACGGTGATCAGGTGCGCGCCTTTGCCAGGCAGCGCGTTCAGGTAGAGCGGCAGCGTCGCGACCAGGGTCTTACCTTCACCGGTCGCCATTTCGGCGATGCGCCCCTGATGGAGCTGGATGCCTCCCATCAGCTGCACATCGTAAGGCACCATGTTCCACTCCGTCTCCTGCCCGGTCATCATCAGCTTCGTGCCGAGCAGTCGGCGCGCTGCTTCGCGCACCGTGGCGAACGCCTCCGGCAGGAGCTCGTCGAGAATGTCAGCGGTGGCTTTACGAAGTTCGTGTTCGACGCCACCGCGGCCATCGACGCCGCTCAGCTCATTGTCGATCTGGTCGCGTGCGGCAGGATCAGATGTGCTGCGCTTGCGCTCCTTCAACTCGGCAATGCGGGCTTCGAGCTCGCTGGTAACCTCGCGAATCCGCGACCTGAACTTCTCGGTCTGTGCGCGGAGCTCTTCTTCGGAGACCGTTTGCAGTCGGGCGTAATGCTCGTTGATCTCGTCGACGATCGGCTGAACGCGCTTGCGCTCACGATCGTGGCGAGTACCGAACACACCGCTCAACAGCCCTGTCAACGCCATTTACTGATCTTCCTCAGGCGGTACTAACCGCCTCAACGATAGAGCCCGCGCGCGTCGATGAACCGCTCGACGCTTTCGGGCACGAATCCCTTGATCGATTTCCCAGAGCGGAGCCGTTCCCGGATCTCGGTGGATGAAACATCGACGCGCCGCGTCGACACGGTGATCACACCCTCCGCGGTATTGTCGGCTCGGGATCCTTTACGACCGGACCTCTGCATCACCGCCAGAGTCGCTAGCTGGCGGATACGCTCGGGATTCTTCCATTTCCCGAAAGTCTGCAACGTGTCCTGGCCCAAAAGAAGGAAAAGCTGCGCACCCGGATACCGCGTCGACAAATGCTCCAGCGTATCGACGGTGAAAGATAACCCTTTGCGGTCAATTTCTGCCTCGTCGACCTGATAATTGGCGTCGTCGGCGACGATGAGCCTGAGCATTTCCAGTCGGTCCTGCGCCGACGCGATTGCCGGAGTATCGACCTTCAACGGCTGCGAGGCCGCGGGGACGAAAATCAGGCGGTTGAGATTCAGCGCGTCACGCGCGTCCGCAGCCAATAGCAGGTGCCCGACGTGGGGAGGATCGAACGTGCCGCCGAAAACCCCGATGCGCACTGGCTTAGGTGACGGGCGCCGGAGGCGGGCCGCACTCCTTCATGACTTCGCGATCGTTTGGATACGCCTTTCGCATCTCGTTGCAAAGGTCGCGCGCGTCTTCCGTGTATTTTATGGCGCGGTATGCTTCGAGCAGCTTCAGATAGGCGTCGCGTGTCTTCTTCGCGTGCGGATGCAGACGAATCACATCCTTGAAGTAGATGATCGCCGAGTCGTAAGCCTTTCGTTTCAGATAGAGATAGCCGGTGTCGTAGTCCTTCTCGGCGAACCACTCATCCAGTTTCTCCAGCTCTTTTTGGGCGCGAGCAGCGTAGGGCGAATCAGGATAACTCGAGACGATCGCGTCGAACGCCGATTGCGCGGATTTTCCATACGTGGCGTCGAGCTGAGGTGCTCTCCACTCGTGCTGGTACGCCTTCCCCGAAAGGAAGAATGCATCGTCAACGAGCGTGTCCTGCGGAAACGCATCGATCAGACGATTGTAAGTGCCGGCAGCAAGCAGGTACTCCCCGTTCTTTGTCTGTGATTGCGCCAGGTAATAGTACGCGAGCGGCAGCCTTGGATCGCGCGCCGGAAGGTCCAGCGTCAGCTGCTCGAATGCTTTCGCAGCATTGTCGTACCGACCCGCCTTGTACTCGGTCATCGCGGCCTGGTACAGCTTGCCGATGGGCGTGATCAGCTTCGGATTGAATGGGGGCTTGCAAGCCAGCGGTGCTGCGAGCAGCAGCGCCAGCAACAATTTCGACTTGAACATCCGGATGATTTACCCTCTAGGATGGAGCAGGTTCATGCGGATGGGCGTCCGATCGAGTGGTACCGCACTCCCAGCTCACGCATCTTCTCGACGTCGTAAAGATTGCGGCCATCGATGATGACCGGCTGCCTGAGCGTGCGCTTCACCCGCTCAAAATCGGGGTGGCGATACTCCATCCAGTCCGTGACCACCAGCAGGGCGTCTGCACCCACCAGTGCCTCATAGTTAGTCTCCGCAAAATCTATTCGGTTGCCGAGCAAACTACGCGCGTGATCCATCGCGGCAGGATCGTGCGCGCTGATGGTGACACCGGCGTCGAGCAGCGCTGCGATGATTGACAGGGCCGGCGCTTCCCTCATGTCATCGGTACCTGCCTTGAATGCCAACCCCCAAAGCGCAATTCGTTTTCCTCGCAGGTCCTCGCCGAGGGCTGATCGCAGCTTGGCCACCAGCACTGTCTTTTGACGCTCATTGGCCGATTCCACTCCCGCGAGGACGTCCAATCTGACTCCGCATTCGGAACCCATTCTGACCAGCGCCTTGACGTCCTTGGGAAAGCACGAGCCGCCGTAGCCGGGACCGGGGAAGAGAAAGGATTGACCGATGCGCGAGTCGCTACCAATGCCACGACGAACGAAATCGACGTTCGCGCCAAGCTTGTCGCACATGTTGGCGATCTCGTTCATGAACGAGATCCGTGTCGCCAGCATTCCGTTCGCCGCATACTTCGTCATCTCCGCGGACGAGATGTCCATCACCAGCACTGGCTTCCCGGTCCGCACGAAAGGCGCGTAGATCTCGCTCATCACGCTGCGCGCGTGCACCGATTCGACTCCAAGTACGACGCGATCGGGACGCATGAAGTCCTCGACGGCATCGCCTTCCTTCAGAAACTCCGGATTGCTGCACAGGTGAAACGGAAATTTCGCTTCTTTGGCGACGGCGGCTCGGACTTTCGAGGCACTCCCAACCGGAACTGTGGATTTTGTCACCACCACCATCTCACGGCACATGTGCCGGCCGATCAACGCTGCAACCTGCAGCACGTGCTTCAGATCGGCCGAACCGTCTTCGCCTGGAGGCGTACCGACGGCGATAAACACCACCTCGGAAGACCTGATTGCGTCAGGCAAATCCGTCGTGAACCCGAGTCGGCCTTCCTTCTGGTTCCGCTCGACGAGCGGCTCCAATCCAGGCTCATAAATCGGCAGCACATTATTCCTAAGAGCGTCGATTTTCCGCTCGTCGATGTCGGCGCACAGGACAGTGTTACCGGTTTCAGCGAGACACGCGCCGACGACGAGACCAACATAGCCGGTGCCGATTACAGAGATGTTCACGTTATGGAAGTACGGGAGTGTTCTTAGGCGGTAGCGTAAGACGCTGCCGATGCCAGCGATACTATCCGGCCCTTGCCTCGCACGAGCTTAGCCGTCGCGTTTCGCGTATCGACCACGACTTTAGCGAGCTGGACGACGCGCTGATAATCCACTTTCGAGTGATCGGTGACGATGACAACTGCGTCAGCGTTGGAGATTTCGTCATCCGTGAGCGGGACGCTCGCGTGCTCACGACCGTCTTCGCGATACTTCGGGACATAAGGATCGTGGTAGCGAACGTCGGCACCCTGCTGCTCGAGAAGGCGTATGACATCCAGTGCGGGGCTCTCCCGCATGTCGTCGATGTCCTTCTTGTAGGCGACGCCCAGCACCAGCACGCGACTTCCGTTCACCGCTTTCCTCTCTTCGTTCAGCGCCTGCGCGACTTTCCGCACTACCACCGCTGGCATCTCGCTGTTGATCTCGCTCGCCAGATCGATGAAGCGGGTCTTGTAGTTGAGCGTTCTCATCTTCCAGGCGAGGTAGTGCGGATCGAGGGGAATGCAATGTCCGCCAATCCCCGGACCGGGAGTGAACTTCATGAAGCCGAAGGGTTTCGTCGCGGCGGCCTCGATCACTTCCCAGATATTCACGCCGAGCTTGTCGCAGACAATCGCCATCTCATTGACGAGACCGATGTTGACAGAGCGGAAGGTGTTCTCGAGGAGCTTGACGAGCTCGGCCGTCTCCGTGCTGGAGACCGGCACCATCGTGTCGAGACAAGTCGCGTAAAGCGCGCTCGCGACCTCGGTGCACGCCGGCGTGATCCCGCCGACGATCTTCGGTGTGTTCTTAGTATTCCAGACTGGATTGCCGGGATCGACGCGCTCGGGACTAAAGGCAAGAAACACGTCCTCACCGACCGTAAGTCCCGCCGCCTCGAGCTTGGGCTGGAGCATCTCGCGCGTCGTCCCTGGATACGTTGTGCTCTCGAGCACTACTACCACGCCGGGACGGCAGTTGCGGCCAATTGCGTCGGCCGCTGCGATTACAAAGCCCATGTCCGGGTCGCGGGTCTTGGCCAGCGGCGTCGGCACAGCGATCGAGATTGCATCCATCTCCTGCATTCTCGATTCGTCGGTCGTCGCTTCGAACTTCCCGGCTTTTACCAGCTTGGCGAGCTCGGCACTCGAGACGTCCGGAATGTGCGACTTCCCTTCCATGAGCGATTTCACCACGGGCTCGCTCACGTCATAGCCGATTACCTTGAAGCCCGCTTTGGCGAATTCGAGTGCCAGCGGCAGCCCAACGTAGCCTAGCCCGACTACGCCAATACACGCTGTTCTGTTTTCGATCTTCGCCAGCAGCTGATCTTTTAGTTGCACTGGGAGCTCTGTTGCTGAGATTGGGTGTGTTGGTCAGCGTCCGTAGAAACCGCGCACGGCGTCAATCACTTCGTCGAGCTGCGACTGCTTGAGCTCGGGATATACCGGCAGCGAAATCACTTCCTGGGTCGCTTTCTCGCTCTCTGGAAATGCACCGCGCTTGTAGCCCAGATACTCGAAGCAGGGCTGAAGGTGCAGCGACAGCGGATAGTACACCGCTGTTCCGATTTCCTTGTCACGCAGATGCGATTGCAGCGCGTCACGCTTGGCGACGCGCAACGTGTACTGGTTGTAGATGGATTCGTTGGCGGGATCGATCGTCGGCGCGCGTACGTCGTCGAGATCGGCGAATGCCGCATTGTAGTACGCAGCATTTTTTCTGCGCGCCGCGCTCCAGGAGGAAAGACTTACCATCTTCGCTGACAACACTGCCGCCTGCAGAGTGTCGAGACGACTGTTGTAGCCGACTTCCTCGTGGTAGTAGGTCTTCATTCCACCGTGAACGCGCAGCCTTCGAATGCGCTTCGCGATCTCGTCGCTTTGCGTCACCACCATGCCGCCGTCACCGTACCCGCCGAGGTTCTTTGACGGGAAAAAGCTGAAGGTTCCGACCGTTGCTGCCTCGCCCGCCATCACCCATTTGCCGTCGATTTTGCGACGCGCACCGATCGACTGCGCTGCATCCTCGATAACGGGGACCGGGCCGGCTGAGTCCATGATTGCTTCGATCGGTGCCATCTGGCCGAACAGATCGACCGGTATGATCGCCTTGGTCGATGGTTTTATCGCTGCTGCGAGGGCTTCCGTCGAGATGTTGAAGGTGTCCGGCTCGATGTCGGCGAAAACCGGCTTGGCGCCGACGTTATGCACCGCGCCCGCCGTCGCGAAGAACGTGAACGGCGTCGTCAGAACCTCATCGCCACGTCCAACATCCAGCGCGCGCAGCGACAGCAACAGCGCATCGGTACCGTTCGCCACGCCGATGGCGTGCGTGGTGTGCGAAAGCTGCGCGACCTCACGCTCGAGACGCTCCACCGGCTCCCCGAGAATGAAAGCCTGATCGTCGATGACTTTCGCCATCGCGTTCATTACGGAATCGCGTATCGTCGCGTGCTGCGCTTTTAGATCCAGCAGTGGTACTGCCATTGGCTACGTTGGAATCAGAAAAAGGTGGAAGCTGTTAAAGATATACGCTCAGGGCTTAGACTTGGGCCCTCAATGGTAGCGGGACTTCCCGCCCCGTCTTGGCCGACTCGTAAATGCCGAGGATCAACTCCAGCGATTTTCGGCCCGCCCGTCCGTCGGTGTCCGGCTTCGCCTCACCGCGCAGTACCGCCAGGACATTTCGGTAGTAGCCCTGGTGGCCAAGGCCATAGATGTTGGGTGGCTTCGTATCAGCCGTCGCAATAAGCTTGTCATCGTCATCGTATTCGGCGAACTGCCAGAAGTCGACCTTGTTGACCGCGGTGCCGCCAATTTTGACCGACCCTTTTTCGCCAAGGATGGTGATCGAGCCCTCCAGATTCCGCGGATACGCGAGCATCGTCACCTCGATTGAGCCGAGCGCCCCGGAACGAAATTTCAGAATCGCTACGCCGGAGTCTTCCGTCTCGATGCGCCGCGCCAGCGTCGCCGTCTTGGCCATCACGCTCTCGACCGGTCCCATCAGCCACTGAATCAGATCGACGTAGTGCGACGCCTGATTCATGAACGCGCCCCCGTCGAACTCCCACGTCCCGCGCCACGGCGCCTGGTCGTAGTACTCCTGCGGGCGCGCCCAGTGAACAATGCAGTTCGCCAGGTAAATACGCCCAAAGCGGTTCCTGTCCACCGCCCGCTTCAGCAACTGAATCGGCGGGTTGAGCCGATTCTGTTTGACGACGAAAAGCTGCACTCCTGCTTTGTCGCACGCATGCACCAGCGCGTCCGCTCCGGTCAGCGAGATGGCCATCGGCTTTTCCATCACCACATGCCTGCCGGCTTGGGCCGCCGCGACGCCCTGATCGGCGTGGAGTCCTGACGGTGTGGCGATGGTGATAACGTCGGCCTTCGCATCCTTGAGCATCTTCTCGTAGGATGTGAAGTGCGGCACGCTCCATTCTGATCCGGCCTGAGCCGCGCGCTCCGGATCGGTGTCGCAAACGGCCACCAGTTCCAGCCCGTCGATGTCGTGAATCGCCTGAAAGTGATTCTTGCTGATGCGGCCACAGCCGACGAGCGCGATCCGGAAATTCTTCTGCGAGCTCATGCCGAGACTCTCCGCAATCGAGCGCCTTCACGCTTGTAGCGTGTGCCGCAGACCTTGCACGCCTCGGGATTCCTGTCAGGCAGGCGCTCTCCGCATTGACACATCCAGCCCACTCGACGCGCGGGGACGCCCACCATCAGTCCGTACGCAGGCACGTCCTTGGTGACGACGCTTCCTGCGCCGATGAACGCGTACTCGTCGAGCGTGATGCCGCAAACGATGGTGGCGTTGGCACCGATCGTCGTGCCCCGCTTCACCAGCGTGCGCTTGTATTCCTTTTTTCTCGAGATGTGCGCGCGGGGATTTACGACGTTGGTGAACACCATGGATGGCCCGCAGAAAACGTCGTCCTCGATCTCCACGCCCTCGTACACGGAGACGTTGTTCTGAATCTTGACGTTGTTGCCGATCCGAACGCCATTCATCACTACGACGTTTTGACCCAGCGAGCAGTGTTCGCCGATCTGGGCGCCGCCGAGCACGTGACAGAAATGCCAGATCTTGGTATCCGATCCGATCTGCGCACCGTCATCGACGTAAGCAGACTCGTGGATGAAGGGCTTCTTTCCCGCCATCTATACTTCGGCTTCCCTGGGGATCCGCGCGTGCCATTCCTGCAGCGACAGCACCGACGGGGCACGTGATCGCAGCGAGAGAATCGCATCGCAGGCCGCGTTCGCCGCCGAGAGCGTCGTCGTGTAGGCGACGTGGTTCGCGATCGCCGCCTGGCGCATCGTGTAGTCGTCGCGCTGTGATTCCTTGCCGAGCGGGGTGTTGATCATGAGCTTGATCTCGCCATTGAGCATGAGGTCGACGCCGTTCGGACGCCCCTCGTATAGCTTCAACACGCTCTCGGTCGGAATGCCGCGGGCGCGCAGATACTTCGCTGTCCCCAACGTCGCCACCAGACGGAAGCCCATCTCGTAAAAGCGGCGGGCGATCGGAGTAACCCCGCGTTTGTCCGAGTCGTTGACCGTGATGAAGATCGCCCCTTCCGTCGGCAGCACGTTGTCGGCGGAAAGTTGTGCTTTGCCAAAAGCGCTACCGAACGAATCCGAGATCCCCATCACCTCGCCGGTCGATCTCATCTCCGGGCCGAGTATCGGATCGAACTCGCGGAACTTGTTGAATGGAAAGACGGCTTCCTTCACCGAGATGTAGGCGGGCGCGACTTCTTCGGTGAACCCGATTGCCTCGAGCGTCTCACCTAGCATCACCCGCGCCGCGATTGCTGCCAGCGGCACGCCGATGGCCTTCGACACGAAGGGAACCGTCCGACTGCCGCGCGGATTTACCTCGAGCACGTAGACCTTGCCGTTCTTTACTGCGTACTGGACGTTGATCAACCCGACGACGTTCAGGGCCTTGGCGAGTGCGATGGTGTGCTCGCGCATCTCCTGGATGTCGTCTTCGTCGATGAGGTACGGCGGCAGCACGCAGGCGGAATCGCCGGAGTGAATCCCTGCGTCTTCGATGTGCTGCATCACGCCACCAATCACGACTCGCTCGCCATCT
>DASXSL010000027.1:0-3806 GCA_036506035.1 Gemmatimonadaceae bacterium
ACGACCTACGTCTGGTTCGATGCCCTGCCCAACTATCTGACGGCGACGGGATTTCCGAATCCCGATTACGAGCAGCTGTGGCCGGCGGATTTGCATCTGATCGGCAAGGACATCACGCGCTTCCACGCGGTGCTTTGGCCGGCGATGCTGATGGCGGCGGGGATCGCAGTTCCCCGGCGAATCTGGGTGCACGGTTTCGTGCTCGTCGGCGGCTCGCGGGTCAGCAAGTCAACTGGCGGAAACCTCGACTTGCGCGACGCTATCGCTCGCTACGGACCGGACGCGTTCCGCTATTTCCTGCTGCGCGAGGTCCCGTTCGACGCCGATGGAAACTTTTCGTGGGAGAGATTCGATGAGCGGTACAACGCCGATCTCGCCAACGCACTCGGGAATCTGGCGAGTCGCACCACCTCGATGGTCGAGCGTTACTGCAACGGTGTGGTCCCGCGCGGAGAGCGCAACGAAATAGACGATGCCGATCTCAGGGACCTCTCCGCCTATCACGACTCGTTCGGGCCGAAAGGATTCCTGCTCCACGAGGCACTGAAGGCCGTCTGGCAGACGATCGCCCGCGCCAACGAGTACGTTGACCGCCAGGCGCCCTGGAAACTCGCAAAGGATCCGGCCAACCGCGCCGCCCTGGAGTCGACGCTTGCGACGCTGGTGAGGCAGCTCGCCCGTCAGGCAGTCTATCTCTTTCCATTTATGCCGGGCAAAGCCGAGGAGTTGTGGAAGGCGCTCGGCGCTCCCGGCTCGCTGGGTGAAATGCGATTCGACCGCTTGGCGAAGCTCGATCCGAGCGGTTGGAAGGTGCAGAAGGGCGCGCCGCTGTTTCCCAAAGCCGAGCCGGTACCAGCAACGTAATCGTCAAAAAAAAAAGGGATCGCTCGAAAGCGACCCCTTTTTTTCGTCGGCGTCGTTGCTAGCCGCCGATGTTCGGGTTGTTAAGCCTCTCGACGTCCGGCAGCGGGAAACAGCGTTCGGTACCATAGTTTCCGCCCCTGAGGTAAACCGTCGAGTACGGAATTCCAGAGGCAGGGTCCAGAGGCAGATTGAGCCGCCGTACGTCATACAGATGCTGCCCCTCGAGGAACAGCTCTCGTTTCCGCGATTCAGTCACCTCGTTCGCTATCGCCGTCGGATCAGTACTGTTGAACGGCGGCAATCCAGCGGCGGCGCGCAGATTGTTGATGATGTTCACCGCAGCTAAGAAATTCCTTACTGACGAGTCGTAATCGCGATTACTCCGCCCATGTTGCCCGTGCCGAACTTCGTGGTGGCTACCCACGACCGATAAAGGCGAATGGTGGCCACTTGTGAGGCGGGGATCGAGCGAAGGCTGCCTATGGGTCCGAATTCCTGTCCATCGACATATACCGTCGGATACGGCTGCGATTTCGATTTGTCGAAGCTCGTCTCGCCGCGATAACTGAGAAAGTTAGCGTGGAGCTTCTCTATAACGTCGTACGCTGTCGGGGCCTTAGACGCTTCCACTTCCTCTTCGGTGATTAGCTGACTATCCTGACCCCGTCTCGAGACGGCTTGAGTCGGAGCGCAGGCAAAAGTCGCTACGAGGAGCCCCGGGACAAGGAAGAGGCGCAGGCGAAGCATCCCAAGCCGATTATCGCTCCAGTCGCGTGTAGATCGCAATCGCCCCGCCGGGAAGGCCACTACCGTACTTTCCAACGGCCTCCCACGCGCGATAGAGCCGAATCTCGGCGATCTGCGTTGCCGGAATGCTGCGGAGGACAGAAACGGGTCCATACGCTTGATCATCGACAAAGACGACAGGCATCGCGCTGGCGGTGTCCCTGATGCTCGTCCGACCGCGATACGAAAGGAAGTTACCGTGAAGTTTTCTTATCACATCGTACGCGGTGTTTCCGTGCGACGCGGCGATTTCGTCTTGCGTGATAATCTGGCGATCCGGCTCGGCCAACGGGTCTCTGAAGGGCGCCGGACTGCAGGCACCCACCACCGCAAGCATGATCAAGGGCAGAAAAGCACGTTGCGGCATGGGAGTACCTCCCTTATCCGGTGCGAAACACACTTTAGATCTCTTCGACCGGCATAATTCGAGCCTTCAAAAAAAACCCGGCCCGGGGCAAGCCCCGAACCGGGTTTTGCTGCTTGCTAGATCATAAGCATCACGGCGTGCAAGCCGGATTGACGGTCAAGCCACGCGCATTCAACTCGCCACGTGGAATAGGCAACGCCGCGTTGTACGGGTCGGTAGTAGTCTCTGGCTTGTGGTACGTTGCGTTGAGGTACTTGTACTCCCTCAGATCGTCCGCGCGTTGCGGTCCTTCGTACAGAAGTGAGTAGCGCTTCTCGTAAAGCACCGCTGTGCGGCCCGCTGCTTGTGTGGCAAATGCCGTCGCAGGCAAACCGTAATTCGTGCGGACTGAGTTGACGTCAAGGACGGCATTTGCAAACTGCCCGGCTTCGATCTCCGCCTGCGCGCGCAGTAACACCAGCTCCTCATCGCGGAGGATTCCGAGTGGAGCAGCCTGGTTAGTCGTTGACGCTACCGCTCCAGAATACGTGATAGTGGTAGAAAGACCGAATCCCGTCAGCGTCGAGCGGGGCACGATCTTCGATGCCCGCGTGTCTCCAGACTGTATGCTGTCCTGGACACTGGGGTTGAGACCTGCCTTTGAATCAGAAATGTTGTTGGCCGTGTTCTCTGATCCACCCGGAACGAACACGTAGTACGGGCCTGTCTTGAACTGCGATGCCGGAACTGCCCCCGGTCCTGCACCAAGAGCAGTCGTCAGCTCGTTGATCGCGGTCGTAAACAGCGCCGCGTTGGGATTGGTGCGGTCGAGAGCACGATAAAAATCGAATTTCCCTTTTAGAGCGCGGTTGAAGAGAACGAGGTTGCTCACAATGCTATAGTCACGGCCAAACGCTGTGAACCCCGTCGGCAATTTGAACGGAACTGCGGTCGCGGCGCCTGCGGCACCGAGGTCACTGTTCGCGCTGTCGAGAAGTGCGGCGATGTAAGTCAGAACCGCCGTCTTGCACCGTACGTCTGTTACGGCGTTGGGGTCGTCGGTCTGGATAGTGGCCCCGACCGTGTCATGCATCTCGATCACTCTCCACAGCTCGAGCGCCTTCATCGTACGAAAGAACCCTTTGGTGGCGCTTATCTCGGCGGTCGTGAACTGCGAAGCGGGTGCATTGGCCAACGCGAGAATAAGAGTGTTCTCGGCGCGCATCGCTGTGTAATACCCGTTCCATGCTCCGCTACCTGAGAAGCTGCCCGGATCCGGGTTTCCTCCCAGCGTCTCCTGCACGAAGCGGGGCTCCGACGCATCGATTCGGTATATGTCGCGCGCCCAAATCCCGGGCTCGACCGTATAAGCAAACACATTCGCGCTGGCGCGGTCCTGCGCCAGCGCTCCCGTGGCCAGCTGTTGCAATGTCACGCGGGTAAGCGGACCGCTCAGCGCGTCAACCGTCGGCGCGTCGATCGGATTCACCACCGCGTTGTCTTTGCACCCCGCAGCGGCAGCAATGGCCACCGCGGCGAGGGCAATAGTTGAATATCGCTTCATCTGTATGATCACTCGGATTAAAAGGTGGTGTTGACCGTGAAGTACCACTGCCGGCTCGGCGGGTACGGCGTCACGTCCTGGAACCGGCCAAGCGGCTGGTTACCAAAGTTAGAAACTTCGGGATCAAGGCCTGTGTACTTGGTCCACGTCTTGAGGTTACGACCGCTCAATTCGATTCGCGCCTGCTGCGCATGGCCCTGGAACAGCCGCGAAGCTACTCCCGTCGGCAGATCATAACCCAGGGTA
>DASXSL010000028.1:0-5946 GCA_036506035.1 Gemmatimonadaceae bacterium
TAGCTCGAGACTGACGTTGCGTACTGCCCAGCGCTCGCTGCCTGGATACCGGAAGCCAACGTTCTCGAATACGAAACCAGTTTTGATCGGCTCTGGGACCGCTCGCGCGTTGGGTGGTGATTCGATCGTCGGGCGCATGTCCAGGAACACGAACAGATCGCGCAGATAGAGCGTTTGCTCGTAAACGTTGCTCGCCGACAGCAGAATGTTCTGAATCACATCGCGGCCGCGCCCAAACGACGCAGCGAGAAAGGTCAGCGTACCAATGGTGATGTCACCTCTCACCGCTCGGATCAGTATCACGACGTAGGCTGCGTAATAGCCGACCGTGCCAAGAATGGACAGCAGCGCGCTGACAACGCCGCGGCGAATCGAGAGGTTACGATTCTCGTCGTAGAATCTCTGCGCGAGGTCCCGATAGCGATCAGTGAGCCACGGGGCGAGCCCGAACATCTGGACTTCCTTGGCTGTCTTGTCACTGGCCCCGACGTAGCGGAGATAATCGAGCTGCCGCCGCTCGGGAGTCCAGCGGAACAGCAGCGAGTAGCCGAGCGAAGCGAAGTGGGTTTCGCCGAGAAAACTTGGAATGACGGCAATGGCGAGGAGCAACAGCAGCCAGGGATTGTACGCGATCAGCGCACCAGCGAGTGTGACCAGCGTGAGCGCGTCCTGCGACATCGACAGCAGCAGACTGAGTAATGCGATGCGGCCGACCGTCTGGCGTCTCGCCCGCTCCAGGTGGTCGTAAAACTCCGGATCCTCGAATTGAGCCAGGTCGAGCTTTGCGGCGTGCTCCATGAGCTCGACGCTCATCGCATTGGAAAACAGATCGCCGAGCAGGCTCTCGATCAGTGACGAAGCGCGGGCGAGAATCTCACCGGTGAGGACGATCAGCAGCTCGAGCGCCAGGTAGCGCCATATCTGCGTGAGCGAGCCGTGTCTGGCCTTCGCCGCAATGACAGAATCGAGAATCAGCTTTCCAACCCAGAACGTCGACACTGGTACGACTGATCGCACTACTCTGAGCAGAACGATCGCCGAGGTGTAGCCGCGGTGTGTTCGCCAAATGAGTCCAAAGAGAGCGGGGATGTACTTCAGCCCGGCGAGACGTTCCTTCCAGTTGGCGGGGGCTGCGCGGCGCCGTCCGTGCGGCGCTGGTGCAAATACCGGATGACTCATGACCAGCTGTTCGCTCTATTTTTTCTTTCGACCAGTCGCAGCCGAGGTTTTTGCTTTGCCCGACTCAGTCGCGAGACCGGCGGCGACCCAGGCCTCGTAACCCCCCAGCATGTTCGAGACGTTGGACATTCCATGCACCTGGAGATAGCTGGTCGCAATCGAAGACCTGCCTCCACCCTTGCAGTGGAGAACGATAGGCGAGGATGGATCGAGCTCGCTCATCCTGTCGGGAAGAGCCGCCAGCGGAACATGAATCGCGCCGGGTAGATGGCCCTTGCTCCACTCTTCAGGGCTGCGAACATCGACAATTTGCGCCCCGTTTTTGCCGGCAAGCTCGTTTACCGCGTTGGCATCCACCTGTGATACGGTTTCGAGGGCGCCACGGCGGGTTTCCCACTCGTGCAAGAAATCGCTCCGGAAAATTCCCCGCACGCGCGTGAGGCCGATCTTACAAAGGTTCTGAAGAATTGTCTTGACGGCATCGTCACTTTCGGCTTCGGTGACGAAGTAGAAGTCGCGATTCTCAGGGACGAGCGCTCCCATCCAGTTAAGGAACGATTTCCCGAGCGGAATGTTGAGCGTCCCCGGGACGTGACCGGTCGCGAACTTCTGCGCCGGTCGAGTGTCGACTATGGTCGCCTTTTCATTCAACGCTTTCTCCAACTCTTCGAACCCGAGGTACTGCGGAGGAGGGGTTTTTGGCGGGCTCTCTTCGGTCCGATTGAGTCGCTTCATCACGGCGAAGTACCGTGGCGGCACCGGCTGGTCCTCCAACACCTTCGCCACGAACTCTGCGTCGCTCATCTCGGCGAAAGCCCAGTTGAAAAGCCTTTCGTAGCCCAACGTCGATTGGGGCATGGCGCCGAGTGACTTACCACAGGCAGAGCCCGCGCCGTGACCCGGCCAGATCTGGAGGTGGTCGGGCTCACCGCGAAACTTGACCAGCGACTGATGGAGCTGTCGGGCGAATTGCTCCATGGTGCCCGCTTCACCGACAGCGCGCTCGAGCAGGTCGGGGCGGCCAACGTCGCCGACGAAAATGAAATCTCCGGTTAGAGCACCGACTGGCATGTCGCCGCGCTCCAGGTCCGACACCAGGAAAGTCATGTGCTCGGGAGTATGCCCCGGCGTATGGCGAGCGCGCACCCGAACGGTGCCGACGTCGACTGCAGTCCCATTCTGTAATACGTTCGCTTTCCTGAGCGCATCTTTGGAATACGACCAATCGCTCCCGCCTTCACCCGACAGATGCAGTGTGGCACCAGCGGTGTCCGCGAGCGCTCGCGAGCCGGAAACGAAGTCGGCGTGGATGTGCGTCTCGGTGACGTGGGCGATTTTCACGCGATCGGCGCCTGCCGCGCGCGTGTACATGGCGATGTCGGCGTTGGGATCGACGACGATCGCTTCGCGAGTCTTCTCGCAGGCAATCATGTAACTCGCCTGCGCCAAATTCTCGTCGTAAAATCGTCTAAAGAGCATCGGCGTTCCGGACGGTGAGTGAGAGCGTTGCTCGCAGGACTGACACTAATTAGCGTCAAGTCATGAGCCCGAACTCACCGCGCAATATATCACGAAGCTGAACGCTGAACCCGGACGCGAGGCGATGCCCCTGACTCGCGAGGAGCTTGTTCGCTACAGTCGGCACATTCTCCTGCCCCAGGTGGGAGAAGACGGGCAGCGCACGCTCAAGAATTCCCGTGTGCTGCTCGTGGGCGCGGGCGGGCTCGGTTCACCGGTCGCTCTTTACCTCGCCGCAGCGGGAGTCGGCACGATCGGACTGGTGGATTTCGACGCCGTCGATCTCTCCAACCTGCAGCGTCAGATCTTGCACGGTTCTGCGGCTATCGGCAGCTCGAAACTAGACTCGGCGCGCGACAGGCTCCGCGACATCAATCCGAATGTTCGCGTCGAGCCGTACGAAGCTCGCCTGACGTCCGAGAACGCTCTCGAGATCGCGCGTGGCTACGAGGTCATCGTCGATGGCACCGACAACTTCGCCACGCGGTATCTGATCAACGACACCTCGGTACTTCTTGGAATCCCAAATATTTATGGAAGCGTCTACCGGTTCGAGGGACAGGCGTCGGTGTTCGGCGCGGCCGACGGGCCATGTTATCGGTGCCTGTTTCGGGAGCCACCGCCGCCGGAGCTGGTTCCCAGCTGCGCCGAGGGCGGAGTGCTGGGCGTGGTGCCGGGCCTGGTTGGCACTATTCAGGCGACCGAGGCGATCAAGATGCTGCTGGGGCTGGGTGACACCCTCGTCGGCCGGCTGCTGACCATCGATGCGATGACGATGGCGTTCCGCACAATCGAGATTCGCAAAGATCCGGACTGTCCCGCCTGCGGCACCCGTGAGATCAAGGAACTGATCGACTACGAGGAGTTTTGCGGTTCGGCAGCTTCGACCTCGGAGGCGAATCGCGTAACCGAGATCCAGCCGGCAAGTCTCGCCGAGCGGCTCGCGCGGGGCGAGAAGCTCGAGATCATAGACGTACGGGAACCATACGAGTGGCGCATTGGCCACATTCCCGGCGCGCGTCTCGTTCCGCTCGATCGAATCGTGGCCGAAATTCCTCGCCTCGACAAGAACCGTGAAACGATCCTCTATTGCAAGGTCGGCGCGCGGAGCCGGTACGCTGCCCAGCAGCTGGCCGATGCCGGTGTCACCGAAGTCAGGAATCTCGCTGGAGGAATTCTGCGCTGGATCGACGAGGTGGATCCAACCATGACGAGGTATTAGTTGATCCCACCGGATCCAATCGAGCGGTTCCGCAGCGTCTATGCGCAAGCCGAGAGAATCGATCGCTCGATCATCCCCGAGCCCAACGCGATGTCACTTGGCACAATCGAGGAGGGTGGCCAGCCTTCGGTGAGAATCGTCCTGCTCAAGGCCTTCGACGAGCGGGGCTTCGTTTTCTATACCAATCACGAGGGAAGAAAGGGCCGCGAGCTCCTCGCCCACCCCAAGGCGGCGCTCTGTTTTTACTGGCCGCCGCTCGACATCCAGGTGCGAATCGAAGGAACAGTTACGAAAGTTGCAGATAAAGAGGCGGATGCCTACTTCGCGACGCGTGAACGCCGGAGTCAAATCGGAGCCTGGGCTTCGCGCCAGAGCCGGCCGATCGAATCTCCGACTGCGCTCGACGAGCGCGTCGCCAAATACGAAAAGGAGTTCGCTGGCCGAGACGTCCCGCGGCCGGATTTTTGGTCGGGATTCCGTGTCGCACCAGATCGAATCGAGTTCTGGAAGGGCAAGCCCAATCGTCTACACGAGAGACATCTCTACACGAGAGAAGGCGACGGCTGGCGCATCGAGACACTCTATCCATGACGAGCGGTACCACTGCAGCATGCTACCACCTAAAATGTTGACATGACGAGCACCCAACTTCCTTCCGCTCCCGCTCCGAAGAACGCGCACCCGCCCGCACCGCCGGCGAATGGCGAGCCGTGGACGATTTCGGCGGCGCGAAGCCTCTACAACATCGAGGGTTGGGGGATCGGCTTCTTCGACATCAACGACGCCGGCCACGTCGTCGTGCGCCCCGATCGCGAGCGCACCAACAGAGAGCTCGACCTCTTCGAGCTGGCGAACGATCTCGAGGAGCAGGGAGTCGGATTGCCGCTGCTGCTTCGCTTCTCCGACATCCTTCGCTCCCGAATCGAGTCGCTGAACGAAAAATTCGCTCACGCGCGCGAGGAGTACTCGTATCAGGGCGGATACACGACGGTCTATCCGATCAAGGTGAACCAGCAGCGGCACGTTGTCGAAGAGATCGTCGAGTTCGGCAAGAGTGCAGGCGTCGGCCTGGAGTGCGGCAGCAAGCCGGAGCTACAAGCGGTGCTCGGCCTCGCCGAGCACACCGATCATCTGATCGTCTGCAACGGCTACAAGGACGAAGAGTTCATGCGGCTGGCGCTCATGGGCCAAAAACTCGGCCATCAGGTATTCATAGTCCTCGAGCAGCTCAGTGAAGTGGATGTTCTGCTCCAGGTGGCCGATGAGCTCGGCGTGACGCCAACCGCCGGCGTGCGCATCAAGCTCTACTCCGAGGGATCGGGCCGCTGGGCGAAGAGCGGGGGAGAGAAATCCAAGTTCGGGCTCAGCACCGCCCAGCTGGTGAAGCTGGTGGACAAGCTCAAGGCGCTCGACCGCCTCGATATCCTCAAGCTCATTCACTTCCATCTCGGTTCGCAGATCACCGACATCCGCTACATCAAGTCGGGCCTGCAGGAAGTCTCCCGCTACTATGCGGAGCTGCGCGGACTGGGCGTCGACATCACCCACGTCGATGTCGGCGGCGGTCTCGGTGTCGATTACGACGGCAGCGGATCGACATCGCAGGCCAGTGTGAACTACACGCTCCAGGAATACGCCGACGACGTCATCTACACGATCGCGGAGGCGTGCCGGCAGCACGAGCTGCCGATGCCGCACATCATCAGTGAGTCAGGGCGCGCGCTCACTGCGCATCATGCGCTGCTGCTGCTAAGTGTGATCGATGTCGAGTCCCAGGCGGAAAACGCCGTGCCGGAGCTGAACAAAGACCATCCGACGCTGCTGCACGAGATGGCTGCCGATCACGCATCGCTGTCGAAGCAGCGCATCTCCAGAAAAAGGGTACGCGAGGTTTACCACGACGCAACGTTCGACAAGGAGAGAGCACAGGATTTATTCAACAGCGGAGTGCTCACTCTGCGCGATCGCGCCATTGCCGAGCAGATATACCTGTCGACGATTGCGACGGTCGTACGCATCGCGCAGAA
>DASXSL010000029.1:0-25754 GCA_036506035.1 Gemmatimonadaceae bacterium
CCGTCTACCTGGGCCTGGAAGTTCACCGACTCGACCACCGCCGGGTCCCAGTTCTGGACCGTCTGGCCCTGCGCGTTATAGAACGCGAACGACCTGGTGACAGTCAGTCCCTGCTCCGTCGTCGCCGAGCAGCTGTAGCGTCCCGAGGCGTAGGTGCAGGTGGGTGAGATTCCGTTCAGGCTCGGCTTGGTGCCGCTGCCGACGTTGAGGTTGTAACTCGGTGCAACCATAGAGAACGAGCCAGCCGCTGCAACGTTGTCACCGAAGCTGGTGATTTGCGACGCAGCCGCGTCGCCCGCAGCCGCAGCGATGTCCGCATCGATCTGCGCATCATCGAGCGTAGGCGGGCCAGCGACATCCGTACTGCAGGCAACTGCTCCAAGCGTCAGCAAGAGCGCGGCGGCAGTGAGCATTGGATTTCTGAATTTCATAAAAGCGTGGGCTCCTTGATTTGTGTGCGCCGCTCAGCGCGGCAGTACCCATCACACGAAGCAGCACGCCAAACGAAACGGGTCGGGATCGTACACCCCTCCCCGAGCGCCGGAAACCCGGAAGTTTATCGATCAACTACTTAACGCAACGAAGAAAATTGCTTACAGCGACCTTACAGAAGTAACGACATCGGAAATGCGAATTAACGCGCGTTCCGACGCTGCGTCTAAGTCGTTGAAGCGCCCGGTTCCACCCTGGCGGCGCAAACTGATTTCGCAACGGAGGAATAGATGTACCGTTCCACTCTCATAGCTGCTACGCTGGCGCTCCTCGCCATCAGCGGTACTGCTATCGCACAAACTGCGACAACCACGACGCACCGCTTCCACCGTGGGGAGCTGTTCGAGGGAATCAATCTCAGCGCCGCTCAGCGATCGCAGATCGAAGCGATTCGCGCCAAATACCATCCCGAGCTCAAGGCAGCGCGCGATTCGATCAAGCCGGATTGGGCCGCGCTCAAGACCGCCCGCACCGCGCAGGACTCCGCTGCAATAAGAGCAGCGCGTCAGGACATCCGCGGCGACCGCCGGGAGCGCGGTGACATGCTGCAGGCGGAGCACGACGAGCTGGTCACGGTTCTCGGACCCGAGCAGCGCGAAAAATTCGAGAAGAATCTGAAAGACTGGCGCGCTGATCGACGCGATCGCGTCAGAGATCGCCGGGAGATCCGCTCTGACACTCGCGGGATCCGCAGCGACAAGAAGGAGATCGCCGCGGACAAGTCGGAGATCAAATCCGACAAGAAAGAAGGCGAGCTCAAAGACCTGAAATCAGATCGGAAGGAGCTGAAGAACGATCAGAAAGATCTGAACAAAGATCTGAAGGACCGTCGGCAGGATGCACGCGATCTGAAGCGTGATAGAAAAGACAAATAAATCACAGAGAAATCAGGTGTTGCTACGAGGGGAGAGGCGTCGCTTCTCCCCTTTTTTCAGAAGCCATTTACGGCGACTCAGTTCGCGACCAAGGTGCGCGACGTGCTCGATCAGCCTCGCCGCGCCGCTATCAACTAGCTCTCTAGATAGCGCTCGACGTCATCTTCCTCGTCGATCGAGAAGTCCAGGTGAGGCAGCACGTCGTACTTCCACTGGATGTGGGCCATCCGGTCGAGCAGGCGGTCGAATTCTTGTGGCGAGAGAGAGGTGCAGAAGCGAGCGATTCGTCGGGCTATTTCTCGCCGTGCGGCTGCGACTGCCTCTGCCTTACGTCTATCACTCATCAGCAGGGGAGGGGAAGCAAAAATCTTGATTTAAAATCGATTTTTCTGCTGCAAGAATGCGACCCGCGGCCTTGGTCGAGGCGGCTGGTTCGGCACCGGTTCAGTGTTTCTACCGACTACTCGTTGGGGTCGCGCTCGAAGCGCGCATCTCTCTTGGACCAGCGGTGCGTCTGGTGACATGCGGGACACACGATCGGATCCATCTCCTCGATCGGTGATGCTTCGAATGTTTGCGGGTCCATCGAGTAACCCGTGTAGATCATCTTACCCGTGTTCGGGCATTTGATGAGAATCCGATTCAACTTCTCCTCGGCATCACTGAGCCTCTAGGGAGGATGCAAGGAGAGTTCCGCTGCTTCTCTCAGGGACAAAGACAACGGCCTGCTGGGCGCTGACCGCTTTCGCGCTAGGCGCTTACCGCTGCAAACGACTAGACAGATTCCCTTGGCGCTCAAGGCAAGTGCAGCAGTTTCCTTACCGCGTGTGTGATCTGTCCCGTCGGTTGCAGCGGTTAGCGGTTAGCGACAGCAGCGGTCAGCGCCCAGCAGGTAGTTGTCTTAGTTCCTAGGAAGCGAGCTCCGCCAGCTTATTCGACAACGCCACCATAGCAGCCGTATCCCGCTTGCAGTACTCGAGGAGCGCCAGACGCAGCTCCTCCCTCTCCTCGGGATGGATAGCCGATCCGCCGAGTACCACCCGCGCCAGCTGCACGCTCGCCGTCTCGGCCTCGCCGATTGGCAGATCATCGTAGCCGAGTCCGGGCACCAGCGCGGGAAGAACCTTCTTGATGCTGAAGCTGCCGCCGAACCTCTCGTCGTAAACGTTCTCGCGCACGATCGGCTGCAGGTCGACGAGATTGTCGGCGATGCCCTTGAGCAGCGCCGCCTTGTCCGGGCACGCTTCCGCAACCAGCTCGATGCAGCTTCGCTCGAACTGGGCGTTGTAGGCGGTGACCGTCGCTGCCGGCGCGCAAAACTCGAGAATCGTCTGAGCAATCGCCGGTCGCGGATCGCCCTTGCCCTCGAACAGCCACTGGCTGTGCGACTCCGTGTGATCGGCTCTCACCAGATGACAACTCATTTGAACGGGAATCTGGTCATAGGGACGGCAGCCGTTCCAGATGGGTATAGCCGGCTGCACCGTCTCGAAATCAATGTGCGCGACAGGATAAGTCAGCGACTTCATCGACTCGAGTAACGCTTCCCGCTCCACCACCGTGTGCCCTTCGCGGAGCGCGCGGCGTTGACGCGCCGCGATCGCACTCAGCTTCACGTCGTCGGGAAGATCGCGAATGCTCTCCCAGCCCGATGCCTCGAACTCCGCCAGCATCTTCTCGGTGATCTTGTAGAGTGTGCTGATGTGATCGGTCGGCGGCTCCGGCCAGCAACGATCGATGAACGGACACGGATCGGGACGCTTACAGTGCGATCCAATCGCGATGTTGGGCGCGATCGGTAAACGCGCTGTGATCATCTCCAACCGCATCTCTTCGGCGATAGTGGCGAGCCGAGCTTCGACGAAATCGCTCACATCGACGCGAGTGAAGAGGTTGGAAAGGTCGGGGTAAACACACTCTCGATTGAGATGCATGATCTCGCAGCGCACGATTGGAACACCGGCGGCTCGCAACACGTGCGCCTGAATCGCAACGTCGGGGATGTGCTTCTGCTCGCTCACTGACGTTTTCGATTTCACTTCGATCAGAGCGAAGCCACTGTCGACGCGCTCGAGAATGTCGGGGAAGACCAGCGTATTGTCGGCCAGAATTGCCGATTCGTAGATAGCCGGCACTGAAGCGTCGTCCATCGCTTCCTTGCTCTCGGCGAGGATCGCGTGGAGACTGCGCCCCCCGCGCTTGATCAGGCGGCCGCCCGGTACATAGGTGCGCGCGATCATCCCAACCCGCGCGCCTTCCTCCATTCTGAACCTGGATGTAATCGTCGGACGCGTTTCCGGCGCGGATGGGTCGTACATCTCCCACCACATGCGCTTCAGACACTGCGCCCCAGCGAGAAAAGTTTTCTTGGTGAGCGTGTAATGACTGATCACGGCGTCCAAGGTAGGAATGCCAGTGAAAGCGAGCAACAAAAATCGGCCGGCTGACGATTTGGCAGTTCGCCGAGCCGGCCGTTAAGCGATCAATTCAGGCGGAGTGTCGTATCGGCCGATGCGATTATCTCGCGCACTTCACTTGCGCTCTCACCGCCATGCTTTGCGGAGTGCTCGACATCTCGTTGGAGACAATGAAGTGGTAGGTGCCGGCACCAGGCAAATTGTAGCTCAAAGTATTCTCCGACCCTCTGAACGTCTCCCACGATGATTGGGCAATCGCAGCCGGGTTCGCATGCCAGAAGACATACTCGTCGTCGGTGAGGAGAAAGACCTCGATGTTGCGGCCGAATCCACCGAGCCCCTTCGTCGAGCCAACGAGTTTGCATTTCTGATCCGTCTCCGGCAGCTCGAAAGCGTACTGAAGCGCATCGCGCGCCGGAATGTTGACACTCTTGACGTCGGCGACTTTGATGCTGAGCAGCGCTGACGGCTTGGTGGCTGCGGCCGGTGTCGATGCCACCACCACGGGTAGCGTCCCAACCGTGATCGGTGCCTCCTCGACTGGAAGTGCTATCGGTTCGGCCACCACCGGAGCGGGAGCACGTCTTGGCAAGGACAGTTCATCCGCCGGCGCAGCCTGCACCAGCGACCACAACATCCCGTAAGCAACGAACAATCCGGCGGCGACGCCGATTCGCGCCTTTCGATCGCCTGGATCCGTGGATGGGGGTCCGTTCTGGGAGACATCCCAGCCGCACTGCTTGCACTCCTTCGCGTCGGGCAGCATCGGCTCGCCGCAGAAATTGCAATATTTCTTCACACTAGCGTCCTTTTCGTGGTTGCGGAGATCCTGAATCTCCCTGCTAGGAGGACGAATGAGCGTCCCCGCGGGAACGGGAAGCGGGAAGGGGGAAGCGGGTAACGGGTAACGGGTACCGCGTAGCGGGTAACGGGTACCGGGTACCGGGTAACGGGTACGGATAGCGGGCACCGGGGTCTCCCGCTAAGTAATCGCAGTGGCAAGTTCTCTGCGACAAAAGAGTTGAGGTGAGCGAAGGAGCAGCCGATGCGACCATACTTTCTTGACCGCCACGATGCAGGGCGTCGCCTGGCGACAGCACTAACCCATTATGCTGAGCGCCCAGATGTAATGGTGCTTGCGCTTCCGCGCGGCGGTGTGCCGGTAGCATACGAAGTCGCACAGGCGCTTCACGCTCCGCTGGACGTTTTCCTGGTCCGTAAGCTCGGCGTTCCCGGCCACGAAGAGCTGGCGATGGGAGCGATCGCCAGCGGCGGGGTGCGTATCCTCGACCGCAACCTCATTGAAATGCTCGGAATCGGACCCGACGACATCGAGCAAGTGACAGCCCGCGAGCTACGCGAGCTGGCGCGGAGGGAGATTCTCTACCGCGACAACCGCCCGGCGCCGGATGTCAGGGGCCGCACGGTGATTCTCGTCGATGACGGCCTCGCGACAGGCTCGACAATGCGGGCAGCGGTCCAAGCGCTGCGCCGGGAAGGCGCACGCAGCATCGTCGTCGCAGTTCCGATCGCGGCACCCGATACGTGCGAGTCAATGCGCGAGGAAGTCGATGACATCGTGTGCGCAGTAACACCGGAGCCGTTTCGGGCGGTCGGAATCTGGTATGTCGACTTCAGCGAGACCTCCGATCAGGAGGTTCGCGATCTGCTAGAGCGGGCGGCTGTCTCCAATCCGCGCGTCTAGAACTGCTGCTGCATCTCTCCTGTTTCGGAGACTCCTCCCTCGGGGCGGGATCGATTCCGATTCGTCGGCTCGGAGATCTGCTCGACGACGAGAGCGATCTCCTGCTCGCTCACTGAATTGTCTCTGCCAGCTGCCCGCGCGATGTCTGCCTGGGCAATGATGCCGAGGCAGCGGCCACCGGCGTCGACGATTGGGATACGACGCACCTGAAACTCGGCCATTTTTCGCTCGACGTCACGCAGATCGTCGTCGGCGGAGCAGGTCTTGGGCATTGGCGTCATGAGATCGGCGAGCCTCGCCTCCGGCCCCTTCCCTGCCGCGATCCCTCTTATGGCAAGGTCCCGATCGGTCACGATGCCGATGACGCGACGAGCTTCATCGATTACCGGAATCACCCCGCAATCTGAATCCCGCATCACTTCTGCGGCACGGCGCGCAGTGTCTTCTCGCCGGCAACATTGCGGGTCCCTCGTCATGATATCTCTTGCTCTCATCTGTCATCTCCCTCGCGAGTCGTCAAACTCGTCGAATTTCATTCAGGCCGCGATGAATTGATGTCTGCATTGAGATAACGCGCGAACCACGCGCGCGCGAGTCGGGCGACTTGTTCCAGCGCGCCGGGTTCCTCGAATAAATGTGTTGCGCCGGGCACAATCTCCAGGCGCACCGGTGCAACCATCCACCTCATCGCCTGTTCGTTGAGCTTGATGACTATTTCATCCCTGCCACCGACGATCAGCAGTGTCGGCGTCTGAACCCGAGGCAGCTCCTCGTCCGCCAGATCCGGCCGGCCGCCTCGTGACACCACCGCTCCGACCCGGTCGGGGGTGCGCGCGGCGGCAACGAGCGCCGCGCCGCCGCCAGTGCTGGCGCCAAACAATCCGACCGGTAGTCCGCGGGTCTCGGGCTGAGTCTCCAGCCAGTGGATAGCGCCGACGAGACGTTCGGCCAGCAGCTCGATGTCGAACCTGAGGTGACCCGTCTGCGCGTCGACGCGCTCCTCATCTGCCGTCAACAGATCCATGAGCAGCGTCCCCAGATCAGCCTCTCGCAGCTCGCCCGCGACGTAGCGGTTCCGCGAAGAGTGACGGCTGCTGCCACTGCCGTGCGCGAAAACTACGATTCCGCGCGCGTGCGCAGGCAGAGCGAGATCGCCGGCGAGATCGACATTTCCGGCGTCGATCACGACGCTTCGCTCAACAATCTCCTGGGTGTGTGTCGACATGCGGACGGTACGAGTCGGGACGGGTGTGGGTCGCTCTCCATTCTGTAGGGGCAAGACACATGCTAAAGAGGGAAGCGGGCAGCGGGAAGCGGGAAGACAGCGAGCTTCGTCCACTCGCCTCACGCATCCACTTCACGCGTCCCCGCGTCCCGCTTCCCGCCTCCCGCTCCTACCTCCAGACCGACGCTTTCTTGGCCCAGCTTGAGTCCTGGTACCGCTGAGTAAACGCCTTGCCGGTCTCTTTCAGCGACGTGTTGTCGTGGGTCTTCTTGTATAAAGCGACCCCCGCCCAATACAGAGCCTCGGGCGCTGCGTCGGCGTCGGGAAACTTGTCGACGATCTCGCGGAACCGCTGCGCTGCCTCGTCCCATTGTTCGTGGGCAAAGGCGATCTTCGCTCTGCCGAGCATGAGCTGGGAGAGAAAGTCATCGTTGGGAAGAAAGCCTTCGATGCGGTAACGCTCGACCCCGTCGGAATCGAGCATGAGGATCGTCGGTGTCCAGGGCGCGTTGTACTGCTCGCTGTACTTTCTGAATTGCTCGGAGTCGGCTTTTACATGAACTCGCGCCGGAACGAAGTTCTCGTTGACGAACTCTACCACTCGCTCATCCGGCCACACCTCGGCATCCAGCCGAGCACAGCCGCTTCACATCGGCGCGGCACTGAAATCGAGGAGGACAGGCTTCCCTTCGTGCTTCGCGTACTCGAGGACGGCGTCGACATCATGGCGGAATTCAATGGGCATTGCTGACGGCTCGAAGTCTGGTGAGCGAAGTAACTGCGAACTGCGGACCAACGGCATTCCGGATCGCTGACTAACTACGGATTGGGGGACTGACTGCGGATTGGTCACCATTCGAACTGCGCACCACGAACTAGTCCGCAGTTGGCAATCCTCACGGTCCACTAATCCGTAGTAGGTCTCCCAATCCCGCAATTAGTCAGCGATCCGCAATGCACTTGGTCCGCGCTCCGCAGTTCGCAGTTAATGTGCTGCAGACGGTGGCGGGGACCATCCAACCGGCCTCTCGAGCGCGGCTCGATCCCACTTCGCGAGGTTGGCTCCAGCCTCATACGAAGTCTGCAAGAAAGCGAGTATCGCCTGATCCGGATCAGGAGATGAGCGAACGCGCTCGTAAGGCAAGAACCACTCGCGCATCTCCTTGTGATAGTACGCGCCTTCGGGCGCCACCGGCGCCACGTCGAAGCCCGGCGGTTCCGGATAAGAGTAGGCGTAAAACGATGGCTCCGTTACCGGCGAGTCGACGGAGCCCGGCCACCATCCCGCGCTGATGCACTCGTGCGAGTATGCCTCTTTCATCACATAGGCGGGACAGTTGGGAATGGCGCCCGCGTACTCGGGGCCGCGGCGTCCGGAGAAACGCGTGCACGCCAGATCGAACCCGCCCCACCAGAAGTGCGATGGGCTCGATTTGCCAAGAAATCTCCCGCGAAAATCCCTGAACACCCGATCGGAGTTGAGGAGAATCCGCCAGCAACGATGGGCAGCATCCGCATCGTACGACGCGTGCGCCCTGTCATTGGCGAAGGGCGTGTCATCGACGATCTCGACCGGCCTACCGTAGAGCCGAACATCAATGTCGAGAGAGCGCAGCATCGACATGTACTCACGATAGAAATCCGCGACCGATCGTGGCGCCAGCGGAATGTTCCGCTCATCTCCATCACTGGTGACCACGGCCAGGTGATGGTCGACGAAGTCGAAGCTCACATCGAAAGTCCGCCCGTTATAAGGTATGGGCGATGTCGTCAGCCCCCGGTCGGTCACATACAACACCACCTGCCACCAGTGGTTCTGCATCGGCGCCAGGGCCAGACGCGTCTTGCCCACGATCTGCGCCCAGCGATGGAGCGTCGACTGTGTCGGTGCCCATTCGTCGAGGGTGAGTCTGGGCCAGGCTGTCTCGGTTCTCAGCATGCTCGTTGACCTCACCTAAACGTATACGATTTGTCAATGCTAGATTCCAAATACCGACTACCGCACTTTCACGTTTGAGGAGTCGCATCATGGTCACGTCACTTCCGGTTCGGCAGCTCGGCACCACCGACATGAACATCACGCTCGTCGGTGTGGGCGCCTGGGCGATTGGCGGTGGCGGCTGGTCGTTCGCCTGGGGACCACAGGACGACAACGATTCAATCGCGGCGATTAGCCATGCCATCGAGCTGGGCGTCAACTGGATCGATACCGCCGCCGTTTATGGGCTCGGTCACTCTGAAGAAGTGGTTGGACGTTTTCTCAAAGGGAGAAGCGCCAGTGAGCGACCGTACGTGTTCACCAAGTGCGGTCTGGTGTGGGACCCGAAAAGGCCGATGGAAGAGTCCAGGCGCATTCTGAGTCCGGACTCCATTCGGCGTGAGTGTGAGGACTCGCTGCGACGCCTGAAGATCGATCGAATCGATCTTTATCAATTTCACTGGCCGGACGACTCGTCCGGCACGCCGGTCGAAGTGTCGTGGCGCGTGATGGAGGAGCTGGAGAAAGCTGGGAAGGTGCGGGCGATCGGCGTCTCGAATTTCGACCTCTCCATGCTCAAGAAAATCGAGCCTCTCAAACACGTTCAATCATTGCAGCCGCCCTTCTCGCTGATCCGCCGCGACGCCGCCGCCGTCGAAATCCCATGGTGCCGCGCCAATCGTACCGGCGTCATCGTCTACAGCCCGATGCAGACGGGAATTCTCACCGACTCGTTCTCGCTCGAGCGGGTGAAGCAGATGGACGACAACGACTGGCGGAAGAAGGCGTCCAATTTCCAGACGCCACGCATCGAGAAGAACATCGCGCTGCGTGACGCGCTCAAGCCGATCGCCAAGCGCCACAACACTACGGTGGCATCAGTTGCAGTCGCCTGGACGCTGGCGTGGCCGGGCGTAACAGGCGCCATCGTCGGCGCGCGCTCGCCTTCTCAGATCGACGGCTGGATCGGCGCCGCTACTCTCACCTTGAGCCCGGGTGACCTGGATGAAATCGCGGGCGCGATCGACAAAATAGCAGTCGGTACTGGACCAACTCGTCCTCCATCCCAGAGGAAGGAGCGCCTGGCGGAGGCGCCCGCTGAAGCGAGGTAGGACTGCGGAGTACGGCCTTTTCTGATTGAGGGTTGCGGACTGACCTTCAGTCCGGAGTTCGGACTAATTGAGGAACGCGAACGTACTGCGGACACTAAACTGGCGGCGATGCTACAACGGGCGACTGATTGGCAGTCTGAGTTCGCATCCCTCACTACGTCCGAGTTCTCAATTAGTCCGAGCTCCGGACTATCAGTTGGTCCGCACCCCTCAATCAAGAAGTCCGCAACCCTCAGGCCGCACTGCGAACCTTGGCAAGAATTTCGCAGCTTACGAACTCAACTCCACGACGCGCGCAACCACCGTGACGCATCGAACCTTCAAAGATCGACAAGGAAGGATCTGGGATGTGTGGCAAGTGCATCCCTCGGCTGCTGAACGCCGCTTCGTTCAGAGAAGAACCAAGGAAGAAGACAGGACCGACTCCACCGAGCGTCGCAGCGGCGTCGAGCGCCGAGTAGGGCCGAGCAAGAGAACCCGCGCCGTGATCGCCGAGGAATACACGTACGGGTGGCTCTGCTTCGAGTGCTCCGCGGAGAAGCGTCGGCTGGCGCCGGTCCCCGAGGGCTGGGACCGGGCAGACGATGAGACCATCGAGCAGTGGTGCTGCGCCGCTAAGCCGGTGCAGCGGCGGAAGACCGACCCGCAGCGCCCAGCTGACGGGCCGAAGCTCACCTAACGGTCAGAGCAACCCGCGATCTCAGGCCAGGTCTACGGACCTTTCTTCTCGTTTGCCGTCGGGTACGGAACTGCCGGGTAGGGACCGATCTTCTCCACCGTGTATTCGCTGGCCCAAAAATCGGGCGGCCCTTCGCTATCCTCGACCTTGTGGCTCACCGGCTTCAGGCTTTTGAGGTAAGCGGCGATCGCCCAAAGATCCTGATCCGGCATGTGACGCCAGGACGGCCATGGCATCGGTATCGCCAGGTAATGTGGATGCAATGGAAAATTCCCTTGACCGGGTGCGGTCGACGTTATCTCGACATCGGGAGTTTCCTCAGGTCTCAAGCCATAGCGGAGGGCGTTGAAGATCTGCCGCTCGGTGAAGCGTCCAGTGCCGGTAGTGTTGTCGGGCGTCAGGTTCTTGGCGCGAGTGGTGAACGGTCCGATCTTGAAGAACTGAACGTCGAGAACCGGGCTGCGAGCGCCATCGAGCCATCCGAAAGCTGCGGGATTGTTGCCGCCGCCGTGACAATCACCGCAGGCGTGACTGATGACGAGGAATCGGCCGTGTGCGATCTGGTCCTGTCGCGCCTGATCCGCCTGCATGTTGCTGGCGCCGGTCCCGGGGAATGATGCAGGTGCCGGCGACGTGCACGTGCTCGTGACGAAGACTATGGGAATTAGCGACCTCAATACCAGCTGACCATCAGTCATTCGTCGCGTCACGTTTTGCTCCTTGTCGACAAGGTTCAGGGCTTGACTTCGAGGACCCCCATCATGCCGTGGTCTTCATGATCGAGGATGTGGCAGTGGAACATCCACTTTCCCGGATAATCGTCGTAGCGGACGACGATGCGCGCCGTCGAGTGCTTTGGGATGTTGAGCATGTCCTTCCAGGCGAGGTATGGCTCGCGCACCCCGTCCCGATCCAGCACCTGGAACTGGAATCCGTGCAGGTGAAATGGATGATCCATCCCGACGACGTTCTCGATCTCCCAGATCTCGGTGGCGCCGACCTTGGTGCTGACATCAACGCGCGCCATGTCCATCAGCTTGCCGTTGATCATGCCCTGGCCGAAGACAATGGTACGCACCGCCGTCACCTTGGTCGTATCTAGCGGCGTGATCTTCCGCAGAACGGATGGAATCGCGACCGGGGCGACCGTAGGGTCATTGGTGGTCTGCAGTGTCAGCAGATCGAGAGTGGTGTTCCAGTCCTTCGGTCGAGTCTGCGGAGCGTAGCGATCGTACGGAAGGTTTTGCAGGATCGCTTTTGATCCAGGCGCGTCGCTTCCGCGCACCAGCAGCTCCGCGCGTTCTCCCGTCGTCAGCAAAACCTCCTTCACTTCCCGCGGCGACTCCAGCAAACCGCCATCGGTGCCGACCTGCACGAACGTGTGACCGGGAAGCGCAAGGCGATATATCCGGCCGGCCGATGCATTGACGATGCGCCAACGTTGCACTTCCCCGCTGCGAATGGTGAGCGTCGGCATCACGTGACCATTGACGTAGAGCACCGGGCCTTCACGTCCATTCTCTTCGTCGATGCCGCCGTGGTGTGAGGCGGGGTCCGGAAAGTCGATGGCACCGTCCTGCAGGAATCGATTGTCGGACAGAACCAGCAGATGTTCCCGCATCGGCGGCAGCGGATCGTCAGCGGCGTGCACCACGATCGCGCCGAAAAGTCCCTTGCCGATGGCGAAGCCGGTGCGATGATCCGGATGCGGGTGATACCAGTACGTGCCAGCCGTACCAGGTCGGACCGTAAATTCATAGTTGTGCGTTTCACCCGGCTTGATCGGATGGAACGGACTACCATCCGATTCGAACGGCAGATGAATGCCGTGCCAGTGGACGGTCGTCGGCTCCGGAAGATCGTTGCGGAAGTGGATGATGACGTGGTCGCCCTCCCGCACATCCAGCGTCGGACCAGGAACGTGTCCGTTGTACGCAAAGACCTCGCTGGTGACGCCGGGCTGCAAGGACAGCCTCGTGACAGCTGCGGTGAGATTCACCTCGACCGTCTTGGGCAGCTTGGAGATGTTGAGGAGGATCGGCGGATTCGCCGCGTCGTTCGTGCCGGGTCGGGTGACGGGTGTGCGAATCGTCTCTCGTGGACTGGAGGGAGCCAGGAGAGTTGCCGACAATACCAGAACCGTCAGTAGCATGAGCCTGTTGCTCATCCCGCCGGCCAGTGAATTTAGACGCGCCAATATTGAGTGAACAGATTGCGCGAGCAATACTATCTTGTGCGCGAAGCTGCATGACGCGACAACCATTTTGGAGCAACGATCATGGCGCCGACAACCTTCTCTCGCGCGATACTCTTCGCGTCATGGCTCGCCGGCACAGTCGCGTGTGCGCAACAAGCTCCATCGTCGGCGACCGATCCGCGCTTGCTGATTCTCTCCAAGAGCGAGCAAACCCTATCGATCGTCGATCCGGCCACGCTCAAGATCCTCGGCCGAATCCCGACCGGACCCGATCCCCACGAGGTCGTTGCGTCAGATGATGGGACCCGCGCTTACGTCTCCAACTACGGCGGTGGTACCTACAACACCCTCACCGTCATCGATCTCGTCAATCAGAAATCGCTCGGCACTGTCGATCTCGGTGCGCTGCGCGGGCCGCACGGTCTGCACTTCGTGGGCGGCAAAGTGTGGTTCACGGCTGAACTCGCCAAAGCGATTGGAAGCTATGATCCGGCGACGAGCAAGATCGATCTGACACTGGGCACGGGACAGGATGGTACGCACATGATCTACGCGTTCCCTGACCTGTCGCGACTGGTGACGACTAACGTCGGCTCCGGCTCGGTGACGATCTTCGAGAAACGTGCGGGGCCGCGCCCGAACTGGAGCGCTGTAACAGTTCCTGCCGGTCCGCGCGTTGAAGGCTTCGACGTTTCGCCCGACGGCAAGCAGATCTGGGCCGCGGCAGCTGGGGACGGAACGATCCGCATCATCGACGTGGCGTCGAAGTCCGCGACGTCGCTCGCTGCCAACGTGCAGGGCGCGAATCGACTGAAGTTCACGCCCGACGGGTCGCTCGTGCTCGTATCCTCGCTCGGCGCTCCGGATCTTGTAATGATCCGCGCGTCCGATCGAACCGAAGTGAAGCGCATCCCGGTCGGAACCGGCGCCGCCGGAATCCAGGTTCAACCCGACGGCGCCCGCGCTTATGTCGCCTGCTCCCCCGACAACTACGTCGCCGTAGTGGATCTCAAATCGATGCAGGTTGTCGGCAAGATCGATGCGGGCAGAAATCCGGACGGGCTGGCGTGGGCGAACATTCCTCGACGCTAGAGCCGACCGCTAAAGAGAAACCTCCGCATCGCAGCCCTATTTCACGAGCTCCGCCGTGGCCACCGCTCCATTCATCTGCGGCAGGACGGTCGTGATCTTGACGACGCGACGATCGGCCCTGTTCACCCAGACCGTAGTCGTCTCGCCGATTCCTTCTGCCGGCGTGACCACGACTTTCCAGGCGTCGAACTCCCCCGCTGGAACCGTGACCTTCTCGCTTCCGGCGACGTTCAACACGCGCGTCTTTACCTGCTGCGCCATGATGTCGAAGTTGCGGAACGCCGTCGTGTAGCCTTCCGCCAGTGGCAGCGCCGCAATCGCATCGTTGGCACCAGCGCCGTCGGCGAACAACGCGCCACCGAGGTCAGCAGAGATCGGACGACTCTGACCATTCATCGACATCGTCCCGCTTGCCCTGTTGTCGGCGAACTGTAGCTCGATCGTCGCCGGTCCCTGGCGGATGATGCGACGCTGGAGCAGCAGCGTCCCCTTCGAGACGATAGAGGAATCCGACACCACTCCTTGCGGCATCTGCGCGCTTTCCGTCACCACCCATACGCCATTCCCTTCGACAACCGTGTGAGTCACTTCCATCGGAATGGTCTGACCGCCCGCGGCGAGACTCGCTTTGTACTTCGTCGTCCCAGCGGTGAGCTCCGCCGCCGGCTTCGGTGCGCTCGGCGCCACTTCCACCTTCTTGGCGAGCACGACGGTCTTGGGATCGACAGTCAGCACTGCCATGCGCTCAGCGATCGCCGGCGTCATGCTCTCCTGATATCGCCCGCCCAGATGCTTCGCCAGGAATTTCTCGGCCGATGTATAAAGCACGAGATTGTTGATTGGCCGAGCGAAGCCGTGGCCTTCGTCGGGGGCGAGGATGTACTCGACTGGGAAACCGCGATCGCGCAACGCGATGACGATCTGCTCGCTCTCGGCCTTGTTCACGCGCGGATCGTTGGCACCCTGCACGACGAGCAGCGGCGCTTTGATTTTGTTGGCGGAAGTGAGCGGAGACTGTCTCACCAGCTGCGCCTTCCCTTCCGGCGTATTCGGGTTTCCCATCCGCTCGTGGAACGTGACGCGAATCGCTTCCCAGTACGGCGGAATCGAATTGAGCAAGGTGATGAGGTTTGATGGTCCTACTATGGATACGCCCGCTGCGTAGACGTCCGGGGTGAAGGCGAGTCCAGCTAGCGTGGCGTAACCGCCGTACGATCCACCCATGATGCCGACGCGTTTCGGATCGACGATTCCCTGCGAGACGAGATACTTGACGCCCCAGGTGATGTCGTCCTGCATCTTCTGACCCCACTCGTTGTTGCCGGCGTTGAGGAATTTCTTGCCGTAACCGGTCGAGGCTCGGAAGTTCGGCTGCAGCACTGCGTAGCCGCGATTGGCGAGGAATTGCGCGACCGAGCTGTAGCCCCAGAAGTCGCGGCCCCACGGTCCGCCGTGGGGATAGACGACGAGTGGAAGATTCTTTGGCGCGACGCCGACCGGAAGCGTGAGATACGCCGGGATCGTCAATCCGTCGGACGACGGATAGCTGATCGATTTTTTCGGAGCCAGCGCTTCTCGCGGCAGCTTCTCGAACGGACGGTACTGGAACGTGAGCTTCTTGGTGTTTCGATCGAACAGGTAGCGTTCGCCGGGCTCTCTGTCGCTGGTGGCGACGATCATCCAAACGCGCTCATCGTTGGTCGTGGAGGTCGGAGCGATCTCTTTGTCGGCCAGCTTACTCTTGATCAGATTGTAGTCCTTCTCCCACTCCTTGTCTTTCCAGTAGATGCGGGTGCGGTCGTCGACGTACGCTGTCGCGACCAGCTCGTTGGTGACCTCGGAGAAAGTGGCGCTACCGAAGTCGACGCGATTGAGCGGATCGGCCTCGACCAGCTGCTCGGTTTTGGTTGCGGGGTCAAAGAGAACAAGGCGGACGAGATCAGGGGTGCCCTTGTTCGTCGCCATGTAGACCTTGCTGTTGTCCTTGTTGAAGCGGATCGGACCACAGGTCTCGAAGACGCCGCAGGAGTAAACGAGGGTGAAACCGGTCGGATCGACCCGCATGATTTCGGTGTCGCCTTTTTCGGTCGTGCGCACTGCAAGTCGAAGTGTGCCGGCGTTGTCGAATTCCCACCCAACAATGCGCTCGGTGTTCTGGCGCAGGAGCGTTTTCTCGCCGGTCGAGATATGAACACGATAGAGATCGTGCCAGGCTTTGTCGCGGTCATTGATCCCGACGTACATGATGTCGGGATTATTCCGCGGTACGTCGTAGATCGCGGCGCGGACGCTCCTGGCGGCGGTAAGATTGCGCGCGGTCGGGATCTCCTGTCCCGGTGCCGGCGAAGCCGCCGGATCGACGGCGTAGACGTTGAAATTCTCGTTGCCGAGCGAATCCTGGACGTAGAGGATGTACTTGGCGTCTCTGCTCCAGAAGTAACCGGTGATGGGCCGTTTGGTGTCGTTGGTTATGAGCTTGGCGGCGGTGTACGGATCGTTGACCCGCTTGACCCAGATATTTCGCGTGTCCTTATACGGTTTGAGAAAGGAGACGTAGCGTCCGTCGGGTGATATTTGCGCGCCGGAGATCTCCGGATTGCCAAAGAAGAGCTCTCTGTCGATTAACGGCGCCACCTTCCCGGTTTGCGCCGTGGCGGCGAGGGGTGCGCTGATAGTGATGGCCAGCGCGATTGTCCAGCGATTGACGAGCGACCTCATGTATCCTCTGAAAGCTGAGTGGGGGCGTGGTGAAGGCGGTGAACGAGCCCGACAAACGTAAAGCCGGGGGAAAATTGCCACCAGCGCGAAATTGACGTATATCAGGCGCTCGTCGTCGTTAGCGCGGTCAGCCTTCACTCAGCGCAATGACACTTCCAGCCGACAAAAACGTGACATTACGCCCGACCCCGCGGCGTATTGTGGGATTCGGAGCTGCGCTCGCAGTCGTGGCGCTGCTGATTCTGATCGCGTTCGGTTACTGCGCCAGCAGGCTGTCATCGGTGTCGCTGCTCGGGCGCGGCGGCACAACCATCAGTCATGACGTCGTCGTCCAGCAGGTCAAAGCCGTCGCCAAGCTGGTCTCGAGCGAAGCAACCGTGCGTGACGTCATCGTCTACGAGAATACCTGGTACGGATCGACGAAGCGGTCGCTCGTCGTGGTAACTGGACGCTTGCTCGCCGGAATCGATCTGCGCGACAATCCCGATGTGGCAATCGATCACTCCAATCGAACGATCAGAATTCGCATTCCGCCGGCGAAGTTGATCGCCGTGGAGATCAGGGACATGCGCACCTACGATGAGCGCGGCGGATTGTGGAATCCGTTCACGCGCGAGGATAGAGACGCGATTCAGCGTCAGGCGCGAGCACAATTGCTGGCGGCGGGCAGTCAGCTCGAGCTGCTGCGACACGCCAACGAGAGTGCGGTCGAGATGTTGCGCATGTTGCTTGCAAAGGACGGGTACAGTGTTGATGTCGCGGTACGGGGAGCGTAAGGACTGGGACAACTGCAGAGGCATCTCGATCACTTATAAGGGACGGGTTGCGTGTTGCGGGTGCTCAAAGTTCTGGAGGGATGATGAACGAGCGCGTTCCTGCTGTTATGGCACTGGGTGTTTCGTTAGTGATCATTGCGTACGCCTGCGCGACGGCCCCAACCACGACAGCCAATCCTTCGCCCGGGGCTAATGAACCAGCCAGGCCGGTGACGCTGCAGGCTCCGATCTCAGGTGGCCCGCGCGCTCCTCTCACTGATTCGGCGCGTCGGGTTCGCGACAGTGTCACGGCTGTCCGACGTGACAGCGCGGCGGCGACGGTGCTGCGCTCGATCGCGGGTCGGGAGAATCAGCCGGCCGACAGCGTTTTCAAGAACATCAAGATCTTCAAGGGAATTCCAGCCGGCCGGCTCGTCAATATCATGAACATGGGATTCGGCCGCTCACTCGGTGTGAGCTGCGGATTCTGTCACGTCCCCGGCAAGTGGGATCTCGACGACAAGGAAGAGAAGAACACCGCGCGGCTGATGTTTGCGATGGTGCAGACCATCAATCGCGATTACATCTCGAAAGTGCCGGTCGATAGCGGCGGACCGCGACCGGTCGTCAACTGCTTCACGTGTCACCGCGGTAATCCCAGACCAATGGGACCGGAAGGCCCGCCCGGCCTCCGGCGACCCGGCTCAGATTGATTGCGGACTGCGGACTCGGTGCTGCGGACAGCAACCGTTAGGTTCCTCCCTTCAGGATCATATAGACGCCGAGCATCAGCAGAATCACAGCGACGACCTGGCGAAAGCGATGCTCCGGAATGCGTTTCAGCAGGCGCTCGCCGAATAGGGTTCCGAGCAGTGCGCCAATCGTGGCGACGAGCACCAGAGCCCAGATCCGCTTGATGTCACCACCCTGAGTGATGAAGTAAGCGGGCATTCGCGCCGCATCGACGACAACGCCCACGGCGGTGGCCGTCGCAACGAAAGCTTCTTTGCTCAGATCGAAGCCGAGCAGCGCGCCGGAACGAATTCCGCCCTGATTTCCGACCAGACCGCCAAGCAATCCCGACAGTCCGCCGGCGACCAGCGCGACTGGGCCCCCGAACTTCATTCGCCGCGCCAGTCCACTGAGCTCGCTCAATCCGACGAAGATGAGCAATACGCCAAACACGATCGCCAGCGCGCGGTTGGCGGCGACGTTGTGAAGCACGGCGCCGGTGAGCCCGCCAATGGCGCTGGGAATTCCAAACCTCACCAGAACCCTGCGATTGACGTGAGAGCGAAGTCGCCAGAAGCGCGTCGCGGTGGCAAAGAAATGCGGGATGGAAACCGCCGCTATCGCCAGCTGAGTCCCGACGCGGAGCGTGAGCAGCGGCGTGAGAACACTGCCGATTCCAAATCCCGTAACTGTGGCGATGGCACCGGCAATCGCCGCCGCGATAAAGAGGATCGTGCCGAAGATCATCTCGTCGCGAGCACCACCAGTTGCCCGTACATCATCAGCATGTGGGCGCGAATGCTGCAGACGAACTTGAACACGCCGGCGTCGCCTGCAATGAATCGAGAGAACGCGCACAGAGAGAACGCACAGTGACCACCGTGAATGTTCGGTACATAGTCGATGATGTCGAAGCCGCGATAGCATTCTATACTACGCACTTTGACTTCAGGCTTCTCTCGAGTACGCTGCCAGCCTTTGCCGATGTCGCCCGCGGCGACCTTCGGCTTCTCCTGAGTGGCCCGGAGAGCTCCGCTGGGAGAACGCTCCCCGACGGTCGGCGACCAGTTCCGGGAGGATGGAACCGGATTCACTTCGTCGTTGACGATCTAGCCGCGGAGGTTGATCGGCTGCGCGCGGCCGGCGTCAGGTTTCGCAGCGACATCGTGACGGGCCCCGGCGGATCCCAAATCGTCCTGGACGATCCAGCGGGTAATCCGATCGAGCTGTTCCAGCCGCGGGGCCGCTAGTTCTCAGTTCTCCGACGCGGGTTGCGCCGGATCGCCCTACGGCGTCGGGTTCGACGAGTTGTTGATCTCGGCGACGATGACCCAGCGTCCACCGACTCTCTTCCAGACATTCAGGAAATTGCCGGACGCTTTGACGGGTTTTCCTTTGGCGTCGGTCATCGTTTGCGCGTAAGTCCCGTAGTCCCACGCCATCGATCCGTCGTCGGAGAAATTCACGCCTCCGCTCTCAAACGTTAGCTCGCGCGGCGGGTTCTTGACCATCTCCGTGTACGATTTGCGGACGTCGCTCGTGCCCTTCACCGCCTTGCTTCCTTCACCCATCGACACCACGTCAGCGTCGTAGTAGGGCATCAGCGAATCGACATTCTTCGCCAGTACCGCTCTCACAAATGCCGAGTCCGCTCCGAGTATCTGGGCACGCGCCGCGTTCTTGTCGACCGTCCCACTCGTCGTGGTCGACGCCGTCGCCACCGAATCCGCCGTCGCCGGCGTGCTCTTGCCGCAACCGGACAGGAAGACGCTTCCGGAGCTCAAGATTGCGAGCAGAGCGATTCTGCCAGTGTTTCGCATAATTCCCTCCCCCTCCCCTCTCCAGTCTCAATTGTCAGAGCGAACCTATCTGTTGACTTGCAGGGTTAGCAATAGATGCGTCGCCCGCACCACGTTTGCTGTAAGTAATCACGAGGATTACCGCACCGGCCACGATCATCAACGACGAGAGTAGTTGCCCCATGCTCAACGGGCCGAGTACGAAGCCGAGCTGAGGATCCGGTTGGCGGGTGAACTCGAGCAGGAAGCGAATGACGCCGTAGCCAATCAGGAACGCGCCCGAAAGCAGGCCGGGCCGGTACCATCCTCCCTTGATCGCGCGTCGTTCGAGAAGCCAGAGAATTCCAGAGAGCAGCAGTCCTTCGCAGAACGCCTCATACAATTGCGAGGGATGACGCGGCAGATGCAGCCGGTCGGACGGAAAAATCATCGCCCAGGGAACGTTGGTTGGCCGGCCGTATAGCTCGCCGTTGATGAAATTTCCGATGCGCCCAAAAAAGAGTCCCTGAGTCCCGCCTAGAGCAAACGTGTCGGCGACGGCCCAGAATGACACGTGATAGCGGCGCGCAAAGAGAATGCAGGCGACTCCCATCCCCAGCACGGCTCCGTGAAACGAGAGCCCGCCTTCCCAAATGGAAAGCACGTGTGATGGATGCGCCTTGAACTCCGCGAAGTCGTAGACCAGGACGTAAACGAGTCGCGCGCCGATTAGCATCCCGACCAGCAGATAGAAGACCAGTGAATCGACTGCCGTTTCCTTGACCGGGAACAGCCCGCGCCGTACGCGTCGTTTGGCGATCGCGGTTCCAATCACGAATCCGATCAGGTACATGACTCCGTACCAGCGGAGCGCGATCGGACCGATTCGGAAGATCTCCGGTCGTATGTGCGGGTATGGGATTGTCACATCGCTGGTGCGATGGCGTTTTTTTTACTCGCCGTCTTCCGGGAACTCCCGGCTATGGTGTGAGTCTGATCTCTCTTGCTCCAAATGGCCGCGCAAAATTGGCGCTGCTATTTGCTCTCTGGGCAAGCGCGGTCACCCGGATGACGGTCTGACGCACTGCCTCCGTGATCCGATCGAACTGCCGGCCGTTGATCCAATCACTCGGCGCCATCCAGCTGCCGCCGACCGCGGTAACGTTCTTTAGCGCGAGATAGCGCTCGAATGTCGCGGCGGTGACGCCTCCGCTCGGATTGAATTGCACGCCGACGAATGGGCCCTGCAACAGCTCCAGGAACTGGATCCCGCCGAGCGTTTCGATCGGCCACAGCTTCATCAGGTTGAGTCCCGTCTCCAGCACCGCCTCGATCTCCGTCGCAGTGGCGACACCGGGATAAACGGGCAGCTGTTGCTCGAGACAGTAGTCGACGACGGCGCGACTGAATCCCGGCGAGATCACGAACTCGGCACCGGCTGCTTTTGCCTCTTTCGCCTGTGCGACGTTGAGCACCGTGCCGCAGCCGGCGAACATCTCCGGCTGTTCAGCCTTGATCCGCCTCAACGCTTCCAGCGCACCCTTGGTACGCAACGTGATCTCGGCGATCGGCAGACCACCGGCGAGCAGCGCGGCGGCGATGTTGGGAGCGCTTTTCGGATCTTCGATGACGATGACAGGGATGATGCGCCAGCGGCGCAGCGCCTCGGTTACCGATGTTTCCTGGATATCCACCTTATCCTCATTGATCTGGCGTTATAATGACGCTATAAAACTGCACTATGCTTATCCGCTGAAAAAGGCCCCGTCGCCGTGCGTCAAATGAATTTTACCCACTTGCCCTTAACGCTGCGCACCACTGTGTTATCGTTCAAACGATGATATCCCGCGCGGCAATCAGGCTACTGGCGGGTCCGTTTGCGATGGCGTTCGCTTTGGCAATGGAGATGCCCGCATTCAGATGGCCTTGCAGCGTCCACTATCCGGCATTCGCCAGTTTGGCGACGGCCAACCACGGCCATCAGATCGCCGTGAGCAATGTCGCCGACCACCATTTGTCGCACGCCGGCAATCACGCCACTCCCGCGCCGGCCAATTCCGACCAGCATCAACAGAAGTCGCACAACTGCAGCTGCATTTGCTGCGGTAGTTGCCCCTCGCCGTTCACGCTGGCACCAGCCCCGCTGACGTTCGCGCCGGCGACAATTTTGGCGGGGACCAATCTTCCGCTGCCGCCAATCGAAAAACATGCTCGCTCAATCGCCGAGCATACGCTGCCCTTTTCGACAGCTCCTCCCCCTCCCCCTCCTTCAAGTCTCATCGGCTGACGCAGCAACGTTCGAGCGTGAGTGATCCGCTCGGCATCGCCCCGCCACGGCGGCGAGCGAATCCCATTCGATGATCAAGCACGATTGCTCCTGGAGGAGCCTACATGTACGCGTTTCATCAGTTCGTCCAAGCTGTTGTTGCGGTGCTGCTAGTCAGCATGCCACTGGCGGCCCAGCAACCGACGCCTTCGCAGGACACCACTCAGCCAGATACGGCGCGCCGATCGGTGCAACTGCGCGCCGTCACCGTCACCGCGGCGCCAGCCGATCGGCGTGAAGCATCGACAGCGACCCACGTGTCGCAGGCGCAGATCGAGCAAACGCCGGCGACCAGTCCCTGGGACCTGCTGCGACAGGCCGCCGGTGTCGAGGTCCATCTGCAGGGACAAGGTGCCGGCTTCGCCAGCGACGCATCGGTGCGCGGATTCAGCAGCGATCACTCCACTGATCTCGCGCTGTGGATCGACGGAGTTCCAATCAACGAGCCCGTCAACGGCCACGCCGAGGGATACAACGACTGGAGTCTGATTTTTCCCGCGGCGGTACGCGACGTCGATGTTATCAAGGGTCCGACCAGCGCATTGTTCGGAAACTTTGCGCTCTCCGGCACGGTGAATGTGCGCACCCTCGAGCGGGTGACGGGCGCGCAGGCCGACGTCACCGGCGGAAGTTTTGGCCGCGGTGAGGCGTCGTTCATGACCGGCTTCGATCATGGGACGGTGGGCGGCGGAGTATTTGGACTCCGCGGCGAGCACGAGGGCGGGTTTCGTCCGAACTCCAGCAACGATCTACTGCAGGGCCACGGACGCATCGTCCACGATCTCAGTTCGGGCGTCACGCTCGACGGCGGCGTCGAGCTATACGGCGCGCGCTGGAATTCGCCGGGCTATCTGAGTGAGCAGGAGTTCTCCGACAAGGATTACGACATCATCTCGAATCCAACCGACGGCGGCTACAAGCGGCGGGCGCAGGAGCGACTGAGTCTGCGCGTCGCGCGCGGCGACAATTTGTTATGGCGGACAACTGGCTACGCGACGCAGGGGCGGTGGCAGCTCTATCTCACCATTCCTCCCGCCGGCGGTCGATTTGAGGGCACCGGCAGCCAGACTGAGGAGGAAGACAAGCGGTACGGCTACGGCCTTACCAGCGCGCTCACCTGGCGCACTGCGACATCGGATGTGACAGTCGGCGGTGAAGGTCGCTTCGATCACTCCGCCTACGAGAACTGGTTTACCACCGCCAGACATCGTGACTCTGTTGAGGCGCTGTTGAAGGGACGCCAGCTCTCCGGTGGACTGTTTATTCAATCAGCCCTCGATCTTGTCGGATATCTCCGCGTCGACCTCGGCGCTCGCTACGATGAAATCAGAACGTCGTCGCTACCCGGCGCGCCAACAGTGCCGACGGTTGTCGCGACGCACGGCGTTTTCTCACCGAAGGGCGGGGCGCTGGTGCACGTGCTGCCGTGGCTCGGAGTCTACGGAAACGTCTCCAAGGGATTCCGCATGGCCGACGGCGTGCTCGAAGATCCGACGCTGCCGCCGATCACAGCGTGGGCGTACGAGACGGGCATCAAGGTCGACACAGCTGGAATCAGTGCGTCGATCGCCGCGTTTCGGATGAACGTGAGCAACGAGCAGACGTTCAATCCTCTCACCTCCGGATCGTTCAGCGGAGGATCGAGCCGTCGTCAGGGAATCGAGCTTAACCTCAGAGCGCCGGTCGCTCGCATCGCAACGTTGTCGACGGAGTGGACACTGAATGATGCGCGGTATCGTCATCTTGTTATCGAGCCTGAAGATCCCGCCGAGCCGCCCGCGGATGTTAGTGGACTTCGCGTCTACAACACTGCGCGCTACATCGGTGCGATGGCGCTGGAGATCATGACTGACGACGGAATGACTCCCGGCAAGTGGAATCTTCGTGTTGGCGGCAACTGGGTCGGGCCGTATTCACCATTCGACGAGCCCGGAGTGGTGCTCGGTTCTTACGGATTGATGCACTTGAGCGGACGGCTGCGGCTGAATCGGGGTGTGGTGCTCGATGGCGGGATTCGCAACGTGCTCGATCGTGCGTACCCGGAGCTGGTGGCGGGGCACATCGTCGCGCCGGGTGAGCCGCGGTCAGCGTATCTGAGTCTGCGGTACCGTATGTGAGTAAGCCAACAGAACGGGTGTTACAGATGATCACAAGACATAGTCTTAGATGGATATGTCTCCTTCCTCTGCGAGCACCGACCATCAGATCCGCACCATCACCGTCGACGGGCAGCGGTTTTTCGTCTGCCTGCGGGTCGGCTACGACGGGATAGAGCACGTCGGCCGGCTGCGCTTCACCGACACCCAGACCGAGATCACCTACCAGGACCACGCTGCGATTCCTGGCATCAGCGCGCTCGACGCGGTGCGGAAAGCAAAGGAGCTCTCGCCGAAGGAGATGGAGCAGCGCTGCCATCGGGCGCTCTCCGAGAAAAGGCGCTTCGGCAAGCTGCGCGGCGCGACCAACAACATGATCGAGAAGATCAAGTATCTGAACCGCGTGGCTATCGACCTGGAAAAGGGCAGATTGGATAAAGAAGGCGGCAGACAGGAGCTGGACCTGGTGCAGGAGCAGTTAATGGACATCGTCCGGACTCTGCGCCAACACGCGGGTGTCGAAGACGAGCCCGACGAACCGGGGCCAAACGTCTGATCTGACCAGGGGTTGCGGGCGGGCTGGTGGGGTGTGCTGAAACTTTCCAACCCTTTTGGCCGAACGAGTATCAAAGAGGTGTTAGTCCAGAGATACCCTTACCACCCCTTTGGCTCGGACAGTCGTTATGATCGGCTCTGTCTTCTCCCTGCCCCTCCTTAGTCTTGCTCTCAACATCCAGCTAGTCGCCCAGACGCAGCAGCCTCCGCCGCGCGTCGACGGGCGCGCGTCGCCGACGGCAGTCGCCCTACCGACGGACACCAGCGCGACTGCGCTTCGTGCCGAGGGCTCGCCGAACATCGACGGCAAAGATGACGATGCCGTCTGGCGCGCGGCGCCGCCGATAACGCAGTTCCAGGAATGGCGGCCGAACGAGGGCAAGCCGGCGCGATTCAAGACCGAGGCGAAGATCGTTTACGACGCGTCGAACCTATACATTTTCGTGCGGGCGTTCGACCCCCACCCAGATAGTATCAAGAAGATCCTCGAGCGCCGTGACACTTTCACCGCGTCCGACATGATTTGGATCTTTGTCGATTCATATCATGACAAACGCACCGGCTACGAGTTCGGCGTCAACGCCGCCGGCGTGAAGATGGACCAGGCGATTTACGACGATGGCAACGAGGACGGCGCCTGGGACGCGGTCTGGGATGTCGCCACCCGTATCGACTCACTGGGATGGACGGCTGAATTCAGAATCCCCCTGTCACAAATGCGCTACAGCCGCGATCGCAACCACACCTTCGGCATCATGATCGATCGCGACGTCTATCGCTACAACGAGCGCTACATCTGGCCACTGCTGAGACAGTCGAAGCCGGGGTTCGTGTCGCAGTTCGGGTCGCTGCACGGGATGGATGATCTCGAGAATCCTCGCAAGCTCGAGGTGATGCCTTACGTCGTCACCAAGAACGCGTCGACGATCGTCAATAACTCGTTTGCGCAGAAGTCGAATCTGGCAGCCGGTGGTGACATCAAGTACCGCATCGCCCCCAACGTGACCCTCGATGCCACCATC
>DASXSL010000030.1:0-22802 GCA_036506035.1 Gemmatimonadaceae bacterium
ATGGTTGGCGGCAGCTCAGCGACCATCTCCTGGGCAGGCAGCACCGATGACTGCCGTGAACCGCCTGGTGCGCGGTAGGTAGAAGTAGGCTCGCCCGGACGGAGGCGCAGCGCTGCCGAATCGGCGGCTTTTTCAGAATCCACGGCAGCCATCGCGACCGCGGCATTGTTCGCGCCTGGCCGGAAAGCCGCGCGCTTGAGACCGCGCGGATTCTCGACCGTCCAGACGGTGTAGTCGCCCTTTTCGTAATAGGTGAACGCCATCCTGTCTGAAGCACGCGCCCAGCTGATCGCCGGACTGTATTCAGTGATGGCTCCAACTCCACCCAGCACGTTCGTCAGCTGGTAGTGGTTACGGGTCGCGAAATCGTACAGGAATACATTCGGAATCCCCGTACGGTCGGAAATGAACGCGACCTCGCTACCATCGGGCGACCACTGCGGATTCAGGTTGAGTCCATCCTGACCCGGCAGGACATCTATCGCGCCGCTCTGTATGTCCATCACTGCAATGCGCCACTTCGAGAGCTTCAGAATCGCCAGATTGCTCTCGGGGCTTCTGTCAGTGGCGAACGCGATGCGACGACCATCGGGTGACCATGACGGCTGCAGGTCGGCGTACTGATCGTTGGTGAGCTGACGGAGATTCTTTCCGTCGGCGTCCACGATGTAAAGATCTGTAATGCCGCCGTGAGTCCCGCTGAAAGCGATTTGCCTGTCGTCCGGTGAGAACACGGGACTCCACACGGCATCGATGGGCAAATCAACGCGTTTCTTGATCGAAGCGCTTGCCACATCCATCAAGTAGAGAACGTCTTTCCCCTGGCGCTCACCGGTAAAAGCGAGGGTGCGACCATCGTTCGAAAAGGAGCTCTGTGAATAGAGGAGACGCAGCTCCTCGAAGTTCGGATTGGTGGTGCTCTGGACAAGGCGCTTGATGCGCTTGCCGGTGCGGGCGTCGGCGAGCCAGAGATCGATGAATACCTCGCCCCGCTTGAAGCTTCCGTTGGAGAGGAACGCGATCCGATTGCCATCGCTGGAAAGCGCCGGCGCCAGGAAGATCTGGCCACCACTCTTCTTCTCGGTCAGAAGCGGCTGCGAGAACGTGCGAGGCCGATCGAGTGAAGCTGCCTGGGGCAGATACTTGGCGTTCATTGCTTCGCGCCAGTCATCGCTCAACTCGTGCAGGGTCAAGCCGAGCTGCCGCTGAAATGCGCGAGCGATGCCCAAGGTCGTCGCGTTCTGCAGAATCTCACCGATTGCCGCGTCGCCCCAACGCGCGCCGACATACTCCCACAATGATTCGCCGAACCGGTACGGGAAATATTGATCGGGGCGCTCCGTCATTTGCTCGATCGTCGGCAGATTGCCGTTGACTACCGCGTCACGCACCCACTGCTCGGTGAGAATGTGGTTTGGCCCGCTCGACAGATATTCGGCCATACCCTCCATGAACCAGAGCGGCGGATCGATCTGATTGAGCGTCTGCAGGTTGGCGCCGGCTTTGCCTCGCGCGAAAATGTCGAACTGGAACTCGTGCACCATTTCGTGGGTGAGCACGTGCTCGAAGCTGCCGAGATCGCCGGTCATCGGAAAGACCATCCGATGCCTGAGAGGTTCGGTGGCACCCCCAGTGCCTTCACCGAGATCGCCAGTGATGTTGTTCTGGCCGAACTCTGAGCGCGAAGAAAACAGAATGATCGGCTTCTTCTCGCGGAACTGGTGGTCGAGCACTCTCGACAGTCGCGCATAGGAGCGCTCGGCCATCCGAGCGGCGTCCATGGCACCGGCGCGCTCTTCCGGATAGTAGTGTACCTGCCAGTGCTCGGTCTCTATCACTCGCCAGTCGAAGTGCTTGTACTGCACCTGGTTCATCCCGAAGTACTGCTGCGCGTCGAGGCGAGCGCCGAGGAGCAGTGCAACGAGAGCCGTCAGAATCCGAGCCTTCATTTTTGTCCTACTCCTGTGGTTCCAGCGCCACTGTTTCCGCATCGCTCCAGAGTCGCTCTATCTGATAGAACGAGCGAAGCGTCGGATGGAAGATGTGAACTACGAAATCGAAAAAATCGAGCAGCACCCAGCGGCCCTGCTGTAACCCCTCAGTATGATGCACAGTCAATCCCGACTTCTTCATCTCCGCTATCACGTGCTCGCCGATGGATCTCACGTGAGTGTCGGAGGTTCCGCTCGCGATGATGAAGTAGTCAGTCATGTCGGTGACGCCTGCCAGATTGAGTATCACGAGGTCGTTTGCTTTCATGTCCAGGCACAGCTGGGCGACGCGCTGTACTCGCTGCGCGCCATCGCGGGCGGTTACAGATGGTAAGGATGTGGCCATGCGGTTCAGTGAAGGTTTATTAACGGCGCTGCGCACCGCGTCTCTCTATGTAGCTTATCTGTAGTGCGAAAGTTCCGTGAGGGATAGTGCGCATTTCGCACGCCAAATCTGTAACGAAAAAAGACCTGGCCGCTCCCTTTCATAAGGACAGCCAGGTCTGCCTTTCCCCCACGACTACTGCTTGATGACCCAGACTTTGATCTCGGGATGGACGTCGGCGTGGAGGCGAATGGGGACGCGGTAAACTCCGAGCGCGCGAATCGGCTCGTGCAGGTCGATCTGACGCTTCTCGATCTGAAATCCCTGCGCCTCGAGCTGGTGAGCGATGTCCGACGAAGTCACCGATCCGAAAAGCTTGCCCTCCTCGCCAACTCTCGCTGAGAAGGTCAGCGAGACCTGCTCCAGTTTTGTCGCCTGCTCGGTTGCGGAGCCGCGGCGCTGCTCCTCTGCCTGCTCGAGACGCTGACGCTCCTGCTCGATACGTTTGCGGTTGCCGGGAGTGGCTTCATAAGCGAAGCCGCGCGGCAGCAGGTAGTTCCGCGCGTACCCGGCGGAAACCTTCACGATGTCGCCGGGATGGCCCAGCTTCTCGACTGCCTGTCTGAGTATGACTTCCATTTTGAAAAATTCCTTCAGTGATCGTTGAGAACGAGTAATTCTAGCACAAAACTGGTTGATTCCAACGGTCATCCCGACTTGGCACGACGGCGCAGATCGATCCAGGTATCTCCGAGGCCAAGAGCCAGCGTCACGACGATGAAAACCTGCGGTATCAGGCCCAGCACCACGATCAACGCATAACGGCCCCGCGCGATCCAGGCGAGGACGCCGATTCCGCGAATCAGGTACAGCGTTCCAAAAAACACGAGCAGATTGTAACCAGCGTTCTTACCCTCCTCGAAAGCGGGCAGCAGACAAAGCGTTGCTCCGACTGCCAGTCCCCAGACGAGCTGGTCGTTGAACCGGAACTCGGTAAGCGGGCTCAGCGGTGGCCCTATCCGTACCGGCGACAACCGACGGTACAATCCCCAGCCGAAGGCGAGGACCGCCAACGACTCCAGCGCGAGGAGAGCGGGCAGTAGCGTCGCGGCCTGTGAGGGAAGATCACGCATCACCTCGATCGCCTGCTCGTCCACCGACTCCATCCCTGGAAATTTCTCGAGCACCTCGCGCGAATCGGGATCGTCCAGGCCCGCCTGGACTCTCTCGATCATTGCCGACGCGCGGCGCGTCAGCTCCTCCCCCGCCGCGTGCTCGAACCTGGCGATCCCGCTCGGAGACGCCAGCGCAATGAGGAATCCGATCCCCATTGCCAGACCGACCGTGGCCAGCGCCCGGGAGAAAAACGGGGTCGTCGTGCCCCAGAGGCTAACCAGCCCGAAGCTCGCGGAGAGCAGCACCGCCCAACCACGCGCCATCTGATCGTACTGCGTACCGCGCTCTCCTGCTGGCTGCAGCAGCATCCAGATCGAGAACGCGATCCAGATAACGGCCAATGCCAAACGTCCGCCCAGCTTCCAGCCAATGATCGAGCACACGGCGACGATTGGCACCAGCAGCAACAGCGTTTGCTGGATCGGGATGACTATTTCGAAGAAGGGGAGTAGCGGGCAAAACAGTAGCGCCAGCAGGCCCCAGATAAGCGGCCACCACGACTGCTTTCTCTCTGCCGTCGTGGTGGCCTCAGCCATCTATGCCTGGTGACCGCGGATGTACGGGATAAGCGCCAGGAAGCGCGCTCGCTTGATCGCCGTGGCAAGCTGCCGTTGATGGCGCGCGCAAACGCCGCTCAGACGCGAAGGAAGAATCTTGCCCTGGTCAGTGATAAAACGGCCGAGGGTGCGATCGTCCTTGTAGTCGATCCAGCGGACGCGGCTCTCGCAGAACGGGCAGCTCTTTTGTGGTCTTCTCATTGGTGATTAATCCTCATCGTCGTCATCGTCGTCACGGCGGGTCGCTGCAGCGAGATCTTCCTCGGATTGCGGCGGAGCACCGACTTCGTGCTCGTGCAGCGTGATGAGGTAGCGAATGACGCCGTCGTCGAGCTTGAGCGCTCTCTCGTATTCAGGAAGAGCGGTGGGCTCGGTAGCGAACTTCGACACGACGTAATAGCCGTTGTCTTTCGCGCCGATCGAGTAAGCGAGCTGTCGCCGTCCCCAATGCGCGACTTCCGGATGCTCCGTTGCGTGGAGTAGTCCGTTGAAGCGGTTGATTTTCTCTGAGATGGCGGTGTCTTCGAGGGTCGAGTCGAAGATGTAGACCGCCTCATATGTGCGAGGCACTCGGCAATCCTCCTTTTGGTCGTAAACCGCCTCCCGCTGGTTGCCGAAGCGGGAGGAAGGTGTGATGGCCGCAATTCGCGACCGTTGTGAGGGGTGAAGTTTAAGCTGACAGCGTGATCGCGGCAACGGCGGGTATGTGGCGCAGCCGTGACTCGGCATTCTTGTTGCCCCCAAGAGCGAGGGCAAACAGCGGGCGACTGGCGCATCTGGTGTCTGTCCGCCGCGGATGAAAAAGGGGGGCAACATGACGAGGATTTTGAGCAAGGTTAGCGCTATCTCAGCGCTGGTGCTGGCCGGTCTGGTGTTCGTCGGCTGTTCCAAAAAAGAGAATTACGCGGCCGATACGTCGGCGGCTGGGACCAGCACAACTGGCGTGATGACAGCAAGCTCGACCGCGCCCGTCATGCAGGACACGGCCATGACCACCACCTCGACGACGAAGAAAAAGTCAACGACGAAGACCGCGCCGAAGAAACCGACCTACTGAATGGCGTGCCGAGCACCGTCCGCCGTTAGACAGCAACTACTCGCCGTCCGCCTGCGGTCATTGAACGTGGACTGACTTTCCGGGATGTCGGCGCGCTCTAGCTTCTATCGTGCGCCCTCTCGGAGGTTACATGCGCAGAACAGTCGGAATCGCCGCTGCAATCGTCGGAGCGGCCGTAGTTTTCACCGCCGTCCAGAGCTGCGGCGACAGCACCGGCCCTAGTAAGAAGATTTACGTCGCCAATCTCTCTCCCGCCAACGAAGTGCCGCCGAAGACGACGACCGGCACAGGAGTGGTGACATTTACCGATCTCGGGAGTGAAATCGACTGGGAGATGACATTGAATGGTGTCACAAACGTCATCGCATCGCACATTCATGGGCCGGCGCCCGCAGGGACAAACACGAGTGTAATTATCAATCTCTTTCTCCCAAACACCCCACCGGCCACTGGCACGTTAACGGGACTAGTGGCACGCGGAAGTATTACTAACGCCAACAACACGAGCGTTTCGCTTGACTCCCTGAGAGTCCTGTTCAACAATGGAAATGCCTATGTCAACGTTCACACATCGGCAAATCCAGGGGGGGAGATTAGGGACCAGGTACATCCCAAGTAACTGGATGGGCGCCTAGACGTTGAAGCGGAACAGGAGCACGTCGCCGTCCTGGACGACGTACTCCTTTCCTTCTGACCTAACGACGCCTTTTTCACGCGCGCCCTTCCACCCTTCGTTGCCGATGAAGGAATCGTAGGAGACCGTCTCGGCGCGGATGAACCCACGCTCGAAGTCCGTGTGTATGACCGCGGCAGCTTTCGGCGCAGTGTCGCCGCGGTGGATCGTCCAGGCACGGACTTCCTGCTCACCAGCCGTGAAATAAGTCTCGAGACCGAGCAGCTTGTAGCCAGCGCGAATCAGCCGATCGAGTCCGGCGGACTCGAGGCCGAGAGAGGCGAGAAAATCCGCGCGATCCCCTGGCGGCAGCTCGGCGAGCTCTGCTTCGATCTTGGCCGAGAAGGGAACGACTTCGGCCCGTTCGCCACTTTTTTTCACCGCCTCACGCAGCGCCGTGAGATGCGATCCTTCGTGTCCCGACAGCTCGGAATCGCTGACGTTTGCCGCGTAGAGAACCGGTTTGATGGTTAGCAAAGTCAGTGGGGCGAGGAACGCTTTTTCGGCCTCGCTGAGCCGCGCTTCCCACAAGCCTCGCCCTTCCTTGAGAAAGCCATACGCCTTCTCCAGGACAGGAAGCTCCGCCTGTGCCTCCTTGTCACCAGTACGTGCGGTGCGGCGCGTCTTGTCGAGCCGTTTCTCGAGCGACGCGAGATCTGCAATTGCCAACTCGAATTCAATGACCTCGCGATCACGCACTGGATCCACCGCTCCCATGACGTGCGTCACATCGGGATCTTCAAAACAGCGGACGACGTGCACTATTGCGTCTGTCTCGCGGATGTTCGAAAGAAATTTGTTGCCCAAGCCCTCACCCTCAGCCGCGCCTTTGACGAGTCCAGCGATGTCGACAAACTGCACCACTGCAGGCACCGTCCGCTTCGGCTTCACGATTTCTGTGAGTCTGTTGAGTCGTGGATCGGGGACTTCGACCATCCCGATGTTCGGCTCGACGGTGCAGAACGGATAGTTAGATGCGTCGGCCTTGGCGGCGGTTAGCGCATTGAAAAGAGTTGATTTGCCGACGTTGGGTAGGCCTACAATTCCGAGCTTTAACATGATCCGCAACAAAGTAATTGGACCGGCCCTTTCTTTACTTACCTCGCAACGCGTTACGGTAGTTGATCGCCCTCATCTTTCGGCGCGCGATTGTGGATGTTCATCGCCTGATCAACGCCCTTGTGAAGCCACGTCTCGACTGTTGCAGTGAGCTGCGGCATCAGCGTCAGAATGTCCTCCCGCTCATCCTTCGCGAACGGCGCCAAGACGAAGTCGGCGAGATTCGGGTAGATGCCCTTACGCTCTTCGCTCGGGCCCACGCCGATGCGAAGCCGCGCGTAATCCTGGGTGCCGAGCGCGTGCTCAACGCTCTTGAGCCCATTGTGACCGCCGGCGCTGCCGCGCGGCCGAATACGAATCCTGCCCACTGGTAATTGCACTTCGTCGACAACGATCAACAAGTCCTTCGCCGGACTCCAGAACGGTCGCCGTACGAAATTCCTGAGCGCCTGGCCACTCAAATTCATGTAGGTCTGCGGCTTCACCAGCCTGACCTTCACGCCGTCGACGACGCCGGTGGTGACGTGCGACTTGCCGTCTTTTTTCCAGGCGTCAAAATGCCAAACGTCGGCGAGGTGGTCGATCAACCACCAGCCGACGTTGTGGCGTGTCGCGGCGTACTCGCGGCCCGGATTCCCAAGACCGACGATGACCTTCAAAGCCTATCCAATAATTACTTCTTGTTGGACTCGCCGCCGGTTTCGCCCTCGCCCTCTTCTTCCTCCGACGGACCCTTGCCGATGACCTCAGGCTCTGGCGCAGCTTCCGGCGCCGCGCCCTCGACAGCCTCGGCCGCCGGAGCTTCCTCGATTATTGCCCGCGGAGCGGCTACAACCGCAACCGAGGTCTCAGGATCGTCCTGAATCTCGACACCGTCGGGCAGCTTGATGTCGCTGACGTGGAGCGAATCACCGATCACCAGGTTGGTGACGTCGAGCTCGGCGTGATCCGGAATATTCGACGGATCGACTTCGATCTCGAGCTCACGCAGCGTCTGGTCGAGCACACCACCGTCGAGCCGCACGCCCTCGGGAATTCCCGTCAGCACGATCGGAATGCTAACCGTCACCTTCTCACCGGCGACGAGCGCCTGGAAATCGACGTGGAGGATCTGGCGCTTGATCGGGTGACGCTGGATCTCGCGGATCAGGGTCTTGGACGTATGACCGTCGACCGTGACATCGATGACCGTGCTCTCTGCCTGAATGTTGCCGAGCATTTTGTCGAGATCGCGGGCATTGAGAGAGAGCGGCTGCGGATCACGACCGTGTCCGTAAATCACCGCCGGAACCTGTCCGCGGCTGCGAAGTGAGCGTGCCGCGCCCTTGCCTGTGACCTCGCGAGCTGTCGCGTTGAAAGAAACCGTTGCCATGCTAATTCATCCTCGGGGCGTGGTGACGATTCTCCACACCCGTTCAATAATGTCCAGTATCGCTGCCGCGAATTCCTTCGCGACCTGCTCGATCGCCTCCGCCATCGGTGCTCCTACCCTTCAAACAGCGAGCTCACTGACTGCTCGCTGTGTATGTAGCGAATCGCCTTCGACAACAGCTCACCGACCGACAAAATGCACAGCGTCGCGAACCGTTTCGCCGGTGGGATCATCACGGTGTCAGTCACCGTGACCTCCGCGATCGGCGCATTCGAAAGCCTCTCCACCGCCGGTCCCGAAAGCAGCGCGTGCGTTGCGCAGACGTACACATTGCGCGCGCCGAGATCCTTCAGGGCCTTTGCTGCTTCAGAGACCGTGCCGGCGGTGTCGATCATGTCGTCCGTCAGCAAGCAGTCCTTGCCTTCCACTTCACCAACGACGTTCACGATCTCTGACACGTTCGGTTTCGGCCGTCTCTTGTCAATGATCGCGAGTGAGCCGTTGAGCCTCTTCGCAAATCCCCTCGCCATCTTCGCTGATCCGACGTCGGGGGCGACCACGACCAACTCGTGCAACTCCTTCTTTCGATAGTGCGAAACGAAAACCGGCGCCGCGTACAGGTGATCAACCGGAACGTCGAAGAACCCCTGCAGCTGGTGCTGGTGAAAATCGAGACCCAGCACTCGGTTTGCACCCGCCACCGTTATCATGTTCGCCAGCAGCTTGGCGCCAATGGCAACTCTTGGCTGGTCCTTGCGGTCCTGCCTCGAGTATCCGTAGTAGGGCATCACGCAAGTGATTCGCGCCGCTGATGCCCTGCGCGCCGCGTCGATCAGGAGCAAAAGCTCCATGATGTTGTCAGCCGGCGGATTCGTCGGCTGGACGATGAAGACGTCGTTGCCTCTGACGTTCTCATCGATTCGCACGAAGATCTCACCGTCGGCAAACCGGGTGACCGTCGTCTTGCAGAACGGAACATCCAGTGTTTGCGCGATCTCAGCGCACAGATCCGGGTTACCGGGCCCGGCGATGAGCTTGAAGCCATGAGCGGGTACGGACAATCCGTCCATGCAGCCTTACAAGTTAAGTGGGCAAAGGACTTAGATCAATTGCCCCCGGTGGATTCGAACCACCATTACCGGATCCAAAGACCGATGTCCTGCCATTGGACGAGGGGGCAGCGGAGAGCGAAAGCTAGTCCAGAATCTCCACCGGGACAACGCTCTCAGCCGTACGCGTAATGATCCTTTTCGTTCCCTTCGGAACCAAAAGTCGCGGCGGGAGATTCTTCATCCCACCATGTTGCGTGATGCCTGGAATCTTGAACACCGTCGACCCCGATCCGCTCATTCTGTAAAAGAGTCCGTAGCGGTCGCCTCTCTCCAACAGAGCTTCGATCACCGGATGCCGAGGCCTCATTACCGCTTCAAAATCGTTTACGCTGTGACGCGCCGCGGATTCCCAGTCCGCAAACATTTCCGAGGTGAGCTCGGGCGTCGCCGCGGGTCGATCGCTTCGCAATGTGTCGAGAAGCGAATATGCCTCGCCGGTATCGATGCCGAACGGCGGGAGGAAAAGGTGGATATCTCGCGACGGCAGGGGGGGCAATTCCAGCAGCTTCTCGCCTCGGCCCCATCCGATCGACATCGCGAAATCGCTGGCGAGAAAGGGGACATCGGAGCCGAGGCGTAACGCCAGCTCGAGCAATCTCTCGCTCGCCAGCGGTTTCGCCGCCAAAGCGTTGAGGATTCGGAGAACGGCGGCCGCGTCCGCACTGCCACCACCGAGCCCGCCGCCAATCGGAATTCGTTTCTTGATGACGATCTCGAAACCGTGCGGCCAACCAGTCTGCTGCGAGTAGAGTGCTGCGGCGCGATAAGCGAGATTCTCCTCCTGCGGCTGGTCGCGCATCACTCCACAGCGCAGCATCCTTGCGTTCTCACGGATGTGAACGCGCACGTCATCTCCGAGCGCGATCCTGAGGAAGACGGTCTCGATCGAGTGGAACCCGTTTGGTTCCCTGCCAAGCACACGCAGCGAGAGATTGATTTTCCCCTGCGCCAGAGTCCTGCCGCCGCGCAGGCTCATGCCGCAGCGTCGGTCGAGGGCTGGAGGTCACGCAGCCTCACACCAAGACGCGTGAAGTAGTATGCCCCGATCAGAGTGATTGGAATGAAAGAGAAGAGGTGATAGCCGATCGCCCAGGTCGCAGCGTTCTGCTGACTGACACCGTAAACGGCGAGGCCTTGAACGGACATGTACTCGAAGACGCCGAAGAATCCCGGCAGTGCAGGGACCGCGGTTCCCAATGCGATGAACGCCTGAAGAAACAGTGCTGACGAGAACGGCGCCGTGATGCCCACTGCTCTGAACGAGAGCCAGAAGCCGAGCGCGTTCACCAGCCAGTGCAAGAGCGTCCACCCGAAAACGGCGGCAAAGCGGCCGGGTTCTCTCAACACGCTCAAGCCTTGCATGAAAGTCTGCAAAACCCTTCGCCCACGCTCCTCGACACTGGGCGATACTCGCCTGGCGAACAGCTCGAACAGACCAAGGAGCTGGGTGGGGAAGAAAACCAGCGAGTAGAGTCCGGCGAGCAGAACCACGACGAGAGCACCTGCGCCGGTTGCAAAAGAGCTGAGAGGGCGACCGGCGAGTATGTCGGCGCTGGAGAGTGCCGGATCCAGAAGTGCAGTCGCCGCCAGAAGAAGCAGCACCAGCGCATCGAAAAGTCGATCGACAGCGAGCGACGCCAACGACGTGGCGAACGCAACCGGTGATTCCCTGGTGAGTGCGTACGCCCTGGCGATTTCGCCGGCGCGAGCCGGGACGACGTTGTTCACCATCATTCCGATTGCCGTCGCTCGCCACAGTGGGCCGAACGGCAGCTTCCCCGCGACAGGCTCGAGGATTGTCTGCCACCGTCGCGCCCGCAGGGCGAAAATGACGGTGGCGCAAAACGTCGCCGCGGCGAAGAGGAGCGCATCCGCCTGCGAGAGCGTGTGAGCTACTTCAGTTGGGGAAATTCCACGCAGCGTCCAGTAGATGAGTGCCGCGCTCAGCACCGCTCCGAGTGCAGCGCGCCATCCCGGCCGCAACTTCTACTCTGACGACGCGAGCTCGACCAGATCGACGAGCTCGTCCACGAGCGCGCGTGTCGGCGGAGTTCCGCTTTTCTTGAGGGCGCGACGAATCTCGGCGGCGCGCTCGATCGCGCGCTGTCCGCGGTACAGCAGCTCCTGAATCGGAACGAGCTCGCCGGCTGCTGCGTGCGGCCCGGAGTGCCGCGAGTCGAGTGAGCGCATCGTCGCCAGACTCGAGCTCAAAGCGTCCTTCAGCTCCTGCCCACGCACTGGAGTCTGGTTGCGCGGCGTCCTTGGTGTCGCCGATACCTCGCGCGACGGCGTTGGAACGCGCTTCACCTCGGGCGACAACGTGCCGGGTCCGATGCCGCCACCCTGTTCACGCAGCTGCTGCTCGTAGTGCGTTCTTGGATTTGGCGCGACGTAGACGATGTGCTGACCATCGTCGTTGTAGAACAGCTGGGAAATCGGTACAATGACGTCTTCGTTGCGTTCTTCGCGCGCGGGAGCAAACCGAGCCAGCCGCCTCACGCTTTCTTCGACGCGCGCATCCTGCTCGGCCCCCCAATTCCTCACCGAGCGCACCAGCAGCTTGAGGTCTTCGACCGCGCCTACTACTGCACGCTGAACTTCGGGTTCCCAGGTCGTGACGCCCTGCACGATCCCGGACGCAATTCGCTCGACGCTTGCTGCCAAACGCGCCAGTTGGCCTGCCTTGGCCATCGTTGCGCTGCCACGAAGACCACGAGCCGCTGCAGCAAACTGGGTTGCCTCCGACGACTGCATGGCCTGCTTGGTGGCCATCGCTTCCAGGCGCGCCAGATATTCGCTCGCCTCGAGCGAAAAGAAATCGAGCAGCCGGCCGGGCGTTGTCATCAGCGCGTTCTCCAGATCACATCCGAAAGGTGGACGCTCCACTACTCACAGTCAAAGCCGTGTCACATTAAGACGAGCGAGCGGCTCGCATCGCTTCGTGCATCTCCTTGACTGCCCGGTCCAGACCTATGAAGACCGACCTGCTGATGATCGAGTGGCCGATGTTCAGCTCCTCGATCTCGGGTATCGCTGCAACCAGACCAACGTTGGCAACAGTGAGCCCGTGCCCGGCGTGGACCGCAATGCCCAGATCGGCAGCCCTCCGCGCAGAATCGCGCAGGGCATCGATCGCCGGACCTTCACCGGGATTGTTCGAGTATGTTCCGGTGTGCAGCTCGATCGCGGGCACGCCGAGCTTCTTGGATTGTTCGATGCCAGCCCGGGTTGGATCGATGAAAAGGCTGACGCGGATGCCTGCATCACTCAATGCATCGACTGCGTTCTGAACCCGGGATGGCTCGCTGGTGATATCGAGCCCGCCTTCCGTCGTGATCTCCAGGCGCCGCTCGGGAACCAGGGTCACTTGTTGCGGCTTCAGGCGCCGGGCGATCTCGAGCATCTCAGCGACGCAGGCCATCTCCAGATTGAAGTAGGTGCGCACCGTCGTCTTGAGGCGCTCGACGTCGGCGTCCTGAATGTGTCGCCTGTCTTCGCGTAGGTGCGCAGTAATCCCGTCCGCACCGGCTGCTTCACAGGCGGCAGCTGCCTGTACCGGGTCCGGCTCAGCTGCACGCCGCGCCTGCCGGAGGGTGGCGACGTGGTCGATATTGATATAGAGGCGTTGTTGCTTTGCCCGCATTGTGGCCGTCCCTAGGTCGCAGCTCTAATCACGTGGAGAATTTTATCGTGTCGTTTAGAAAAGTTGCCGGTCTGCTGCTACTCGTCGCTTGCTCGAGCGCGACCCAACGCAACAGTGGACAGATGACGGGTGCGGCCGCGCCGCAGCTCGCCACCGAACAGTTTCTTCGCGCGGCAAACGCTGGGGATATCCAAGCGATGTCCACGCAGTGGGGCACGAAGGACGGACCCGCTCGCGAGACGATGGATCGGACTCAGCTGGAAAAGCGGCTTGCCATTCTCGCTTGCTACTTCAAGCATGACAGCGCGCGCATCGTCGGAGAAGCGCCGGGCAATAGCGGCCGCCGCGATGTCCGTGTCGAGCTCAAGAAGGGAAACCTGACCCGCCAGACCATCTTTTATACAATCAAGGGGCCGGGCGATAGATGGTACGTGGAGAACATGGACATCGCCGCCGTCCGGGATTTCTGCGGAAACACTGGGACCACCGCCGGCCGGTAGCTCGCGCGGACTAGTGATCTGACAGCTCGACCAGCACCCCGCCTGTCGATTTGGGGTGCAAAAATGCGATTCGCTTTCCCTCAGCTCCGATGCGCGGCTTCTCGTCAATGAGCTGAATCCCGGCGCGGCGGCAACGCTCCAGCGTCGCGTCGAGATCGTCGACAGAGAAGCAAATGTGATGAATCCCCGGTCCGCGTTTGGCGACGAAGCGCGCGATCGGGGATTTCTCGTCTTCGGCTTCGAGGAGCTCCACCAGCGGCTCCCCGGCGTTGAACCCAACGATACGTGCGCCATCGGCGTCGTCGAGATCAACCGGGCGCAATCCAAGGACGTCGCGAAAGAACGGCATGATCGTCGCGAGGGCTTCTACTGCGATGCCAATGTGTGAGACCCGCGAGCCGCGCGGGGTTGATGGGGTCATTAACTTTATTGACAAGGGGGCAACGTCCCCGCAGTAAACTAAACGACGAAGCCTCGCGGGGTATCCTGCGGTTGGAGATTACAAAATGTCGAATGCTGTTGAAGTAAATGACGCCGATTTCGAGACCCAGATCGAGCAGCACAAGGGCCTCGCCGTCGTCGATTTCTGGGCAACGTGGTGCGCGCCCTGCCGCATGGTAGCCCCCGTTCTCGACCAGCTTGCCGTTGAATACGAAGGCAAGGCGAAGGTCGCGAAGGTAGATGTGGACATCAACATCAAGACGTCCACCAAGTTCAATGTCCGGTCGATTCCGGCGATTCTGTTTTTCAAGGACGGCAAGCTCGTTGATCAGGTGATCGGGTTTGTCGGCAAGCCCGCGCTGGCGGAGAAGTTCAAGCAGCACGCCGCGTAGCAGCCTGACCCCAGGGGCCGTATGAGCTCCGCAAAGTCAGGCGCGGGTTCTCTTTATCTGGTAAGCACTCCCATTGGCAATCTGGGAGACATGTCATATCGCGCGGTCGAGGTCCTCTCCTCGGCCGCGCTTGTTATTGCGGAGGACACGCGTCACTCGCGGCGATTGCTCGATCATTATCGTATCACCACGCCGCTCGCTTCGTATCACGAGCACAACGAGGCGAAGGAGACGCCGAGGCTGGTCGCCCGGCTGCGCGCTGGCGATTCTATTGCGCTCATCTCCGACGCCGGCACGCCGCTCATTTCGGATCCGGGCTCGCGGCTGGTGACGGCAGCGCTCGAAGCCGACGTCGCTGTGGTCCCGATTCCCGGCCCGTCGTCAGTGATGGCGGCGCTTGTCGGATCGGGGATTTCTCTCGAGCGTTTCACATTCTATGGGTTCCTGCCGCGCAAAGGCAAACAGCGGACTGAGCTCATCGACGAAATCGTGAGCGCGCGCTCGACGGTGGTGCTGTTTGAAGCACCAAACCGGGTCGGTGGGACTCTCGAGGCGCTCGTCCGGGCGGGCGCGGGCGAACGTCCAGCAGTCGTGGCGCGAGAGCTGACCAAGCAGTTCGAGGAATTCAAGCGGGGCAGTGTCGGCGAGCTGGCGACGTTTTACAGCAGCTCTGATCCGAGGGGTGAAATCGTCTTGGTAATCGCTGGCGCCGAGGAGCCACAGATCTCCGAGGCGGAGCTGAAGGACGCCGCGAAAAAGCTCAGAGCATCCGGCAAACGGCCGCGCGAAGTGATGGACCATCTCGTTGGTGCGCTCGGCGCGCCGCGCAACCTCGCGTACAAGATCGCGCACGAGGCTTGAGATGCGCATTAAGCGAAATTAAACCGGCAACTTCACGACCTTCATCAGTGACCAACTGAGATGCCCGCAATCAGATCGCGACCCGGGAAAATCGTCTGTGTCGGCCGCAACTATCAGGAGCACGCCAGGGAGCTCGGTAACGAGGTTCCGAAAGAGCCGCTCCTCTTTCTCAAGCCACCGTCGAGCGTCGTCTGGGCCGGCGAGGCGATCCAGTTGCCCACCGCCTCGTCTCGCGTCGAGCACGAGGGAGAGATCGGCGTCATCATAGGGCGCACCCTCACTCGGGTGTCTGAGAATGATGCGGCTCGTGGCATTCGATCGATCGTAGCTGTCAACGACGTGACAGCGCGCGATCTACAAAAGCGCGACGGACAATGGACTCGGGCGAAGGGATTTGATACCTTTTGTCCTCTGGGAGAGGAGTCATCAGAGCTTCCGGACCTCGACAGTTTGACGGTCGTTACTCGGGTTAACGGAGTCGAGCGACAGCGAGGGAAAAGCAGCGAGATGGTCTTCTCGATCCCGTCCCTCCTCGCCTATATCTCGCGGATCATGACGTTGGAGCCAGGGGATCTTGTTGCGACCGGAACGCCGTCTGGCGTTGGGCCGCTAGTCTCCGGTGACGTCGTCGAGGTCGAGATACCAGGCGTCAGTCGCGTCACTAACCCCGTACAAGAGAGTCGATAGTGCCCGCTTACACCGATCGAGTACTGAGTCTTCCCGAGTATCCTCTCGCACGAATTCCTGAGCAGAAGCGCGAGCTCATCGCTCGCGGCGTGGACGTCATCGATCTCGGCGCCGGAGATGCCGATCTGTCACCGCCGCCCGCCGTCATCGAGCGAATCTCTGCTGCCGTGCGTATTCCTACCATGAGCCGCTACGGATTCGCTCTGGGTCTGGTCGAATTTCGTGAAGCGGTCGCGCGATTCATGAAGCGGAGGTTCAGCCAGGATTTCCATCCGATCAAGGAAATCGTCCCTCTCATTGGCTCGAAGGAGGGAATCTCTCACCTCGCTTTCGCATACGTCACCAGAGGCGATTACACCATCGTGCCCGAGCCCGGCTACAACTCGTATCTCGGTGGAACTCTTTTGTCTGAAGCGACCCCGTACAAGGTTCCGCTGCGACCAGAAAACGGGTTTCTGATCGATCTCGACAAGATCCCGGCCGACGTGTTGAAGAAAACGAAGATCCTGTACCTCAATTATCCGAATAATCCGACTTCAGCGATCGCGCCAAAGGAGTACCTCGAGGAGATCGTTCGCCGCTGCAAGGAACTGGACATTCTGCTGGTGTATGACAATGCCTACTCCGAGCTCGCCTACGATGGTTACGTGCCGCCAAGCATTTTCGAGATCGAAGGCGCACGCGAAGTCGCGATCGAGTTTCACTCGATGTCGAAGACCTACAACATGACCGGCTGGCGTTGCGGCTGGGCGTGTGGAAAGCCGGAGTTCGTTGGGGCGGTGGCAAAAGTCAAATCATTCATCGATACCGGGACGTTCATGGCGATTCAGGCAGCCGCAGCAACTGCACTCGACGAATGCGCTGATTGGATTCCGACGAACGTGGCGGAATTCAAGCGGCGTCGCGACGCGGCCGCGGACGCATTCACGGAAGCCGGCTTCCCGGTCGCGAGGCCCAAGGCCACCATGTACCTCTGGTGCCCGCTCCCCAAGAACATTCCGAGCGCTGTGTTTGGAGAGCGGCTACTGCAGGACGAAGGAGTTGTCGTACTGCCGGGCTCGCTCTTCGGTCCCGGCGGCGAGGGTTTCTTCCGCGTTTCGTTCATCACATCGCCGGAGCGCCTACGCGAAGCAGCAACACGCGCCGGGCGAGTTTTGAAGCGGCTGCAAGCTCAGGCTGGTGTTGATGTGCGGAGCAGCGCGCCTCGTGAGCAACACCAGGGAATGGCGCGCGCCTGATGATTTTCCATCGCGTCACGTCTGAGCCCGAAGGCACGAGGAGACGGCTATCGCCGTTTTTCCTCGTGTCGCTCGGCGTGCACGTCGTGGTCGCGATTGCATTCATGCGGATGCTGATCCTGAACGGAGATTTCTCTCCAGTTCCACGCCGCCCGGCAGTTCCCCAGGAACGAGTGGGATTTCTGAAACTGGCGCGGCCGGGTGAGAAGCCAACGGCGGGACGTGCCGGGGGTAATGGACGTCCGGTACAATCACGCGAGATACATGTCGTGGCGCCGACGACTGTACCGACGCGCATACCTGCACCGGTCCTCAGCACCGTCAAACCAACGGAGGAAGGTGGGACTGGTCCGTTGGTTGGCGGCGGTGGACCGGTGCGCGGAGTTCGTCCATCCTATTCTGATGGGAGACTGTGGACCCCACCCTCCGGTGTGGTTTCGCCACCAAAGACTGTCGCCCAGACCATAGATAGCTTGATCGCGGATGCTATCGCCCCGTACAACGATTCCATTGCAGCCGCTGCCAAGCGGCGCGATCCGACGGATTGGACGGTGGAGAAGGGCGGATACAAGTGGGGAATCGACCGCAAGGCGATCAGGCTGGGGCCAGTCTCGATTCCGACCGCGCTGCTGGCGATGCTTCCGCTCAACCTTCAGGGTAACCCGACCACAATGGAGCGGGATCGGGCGTTCGCGGCGATGAACCGCGACATCTCTTGGCACGCACAGCAGGCGATCAACGATGCGGATTTCATGAAGGCGGTGCGCAGCATTCGTGAGCGGAAGGAGCGCGAACGCGCCGCCGCGCAGCAAGCGGCATCGTCGGCTAAAGAGCCCGCCACCGACCCAAACCCGCACAACTAGCCCAGCACCGAACCAGCGGATCAAAAACCCGCTACCCGCTTCCCGATTCCCGCTTAAGAAAACTGCGCGAAGCCCACAGTGTTCCCCCCGGGCTCACGCACGTAAATCTCGGTGCTTCCATAGAACGTATCGTGGCGCGGCTTCACGATCGGCGCGCCCGCCAACGATTTCTCGACGCTGTCGAGATCATCGACGGTGATGAACAACGCGACCGAATGGCCGGTAAGCTCGCGTGCCGCCCCAGGATCTTCGCTGAGAACGCTCGCCCGCGTCTGATACATGATCTCGATGCCGCCCTTCTGCACGCTCGCGAAAATCAGCTTGCCATCGCTGTCCGGAACCTGATTGTTAACCTCGAAGCCCAGTCGGTCAGTCCAGAATTTTATGCAGGGCTCGACGGCGTCGACGATCAGTACTGGGGTGAGCTGCTTGAGCGTTGGGGCAGGCGCGTCCGTCGATTCGGTTTTCGGTTCGGCCATCGATCACCTCGGTAAGGCCACCACCATAACAAAAAAACGGCCGGCCTGCGAGGCCGACCGTCCAGTTAATGGGGATTTTTTCACGCTTCGATCGAATTCCCGCCCTGGTTGGCATCGAAGCCGGGCCGGAAGACTCCACAGATGACACCTAGGATTCCGAAATCCGTACCCGCCGGCACCGAGATATCTCGTTCCGCCGGATTCGCGGCCTCGAGCAACACCTGGCCGTTGCGACGCGCATAAGTCTTGACCGTCGCCTCTTCACCAATTCGCGCGGCGACGATGTCGTTGTCGCGCGGCTCCTGTCGCGGGTTGACCATCACGTAGTCGCCGTCATTGATGCAGCGACCGACCATGCTGTCGCCCTTGACCTTGAGGAAGAAAACCTCGTCGGACGGAACGAAACGTCTGTCGATGGTGATGAAGCCCTGCCGATGCTCCGGAACAAGAGCTGGTTCACCAGCGTGGATCTTTCCGTAAAAAGGCACCGGCTGCGTGCGCATCGGCGCACTAAAGCCAAGAAGATTGACCCCGCGCGATCTGGCTGGATCTCTCTCTATGTATCCTTTTTTGGCAAGCGATTGAAGCAGGTCAGATACCGTCTTCGTCGACTTGATCTTGAACTGCTTGCCGATGTCCCGAATGCTCGGCTGGTAGGTGTTCTCGGCTGTGAAGTCGAGAAGGTAGTGGTACACCGAGCTCTCGAGCTTTGTTAATTGCTCGGCCATGCTAGAGTCCCTTTAGGAGGCGAGGCTACGACGCCAGCGGCGGTACCAGCGTCCGTACTAATCTGTGTACGAAAGCGTACCTGGTCAACAGTTTCTTGACTGTCACAAAGTTGCTACGGGGCGAGTGCGGCGATCGCCCTGTCGATTCGCTTTAACGAAAGCTCGCGGCCCATTTGAACGAGCATCTCGAAGATTCCTGGACTGACCGTCAGACCCGTCAACGCGACCCGGAGCGGCTGAAAGACCTTTCCCGCCGTGATCCCACGCGACTCAGCCAGAGCCCGCAGCGCTGCCTCGAGTGGCTCCGGCTTCCACTCGGAGACTGCAGCAAGAGCATCGCGCGTTACTCGTAATAGTGCAGATGCCTCAGCTGGGTCCTTCCAGTTTTTTTCCACGGCGGCAGGATCATAGGCGATGTCCTCCAGGAAGTATGGACCAGCCTGCCGCACGATGTCGTCGATAGTGCGCGATCTCACGCGCAACAGATCGAGAAGTCGAAGATACCAATCGCGGCGCTCGACCAGCTCTTCTTCGGTGGCGAGCCGCGCCGTTACGATCGCCGGCGTGACACGGGGCTCGAGCTCTTCAAGCGGAATCATCGACAAGTGCTGGCCGTTCATCCATTCCAGTTTTTTCGGATCGAAGATGGCTGCTTTTTTCTGGAGACCTTCGACGCTGAAGAGCTCGATCATTTCCGGTACGGTCATGATCTCGCGATCCCCGCCGGGCGACCAACCAAGTAGAGCCAGGAAGTTCAGCATCGCGCCGGGCAGCAAGCCGTAGTGCTGGTAGTCACCGACCGCGGTGGCGCCATGACGCTTGCTCAGTTTCTTCCCATCGAGTCCGTGAATCATCGGCAGATGCGCGAAGGTAGGAAGCGGCGCGCCGAGAGCGCGGTAGAGCTGAATCTGTTTCGGTGTGTTGGAGATGTGATCATCCCCGCGCATGACGATGTTGATCCCCATCGCGATATCGTCTGAGACGACGGCGAGGTTGTAGATCGGAGTTCCATCGGAGCGCAGGATCACGAAGTCGTCGATGTCCTTGTTCGGGAATTCGATTCGATCGTGGACGAGATCGTCCCACGATGTGGTCCCTTCCGGAACACGGAATCGTATGACATAGGGCATTCCTCCAGCGACGCGGCGCTCGACTTCTTCGCGCGGCAGCCGATCGCACCGACGATCGTACTTGAAGGCTTCTTTGCGTGCCTCCGCCTCGTGCCGACGCTCCTCGAGCTCGGCGGGTGTGCAAAAGCAGCGATACGCGCTTCCGTTCTCGAGCAGTCGCCGTGCGTCCGCCTGGTGCCTGGCGAGGTTGGCGCCCTGGTAAACGACGCCGTCGTCCCAGTTCAGTCCGAGCCACTGCATTCCCTCGAAGATTGCGCGGGTGCTCTCGTCTGTGCTGCGAGCCTTGTCGGTGTCCTCGATACGGAGCAGGAACTCTCCCCCGAACTTCTTGGCGTAGAGCCAGTTGAAGAGCGCGGTCCGTGCGCCGCCGACGTGGAGGTATCCGGTCGGAGATGGAGCGAAGCGCAGTCTGGGCTTGGTGGCGTCGGTCATAGTGCGATAATGAAAAGCGGGTCCACACCATGCGCGGACCCGCCGAGCGGAGAGAGAGGGATTCGAACCCTCGATACGCGTTTCCACGTATGCCGGTTTAGCAAACCGGTGCCTTCAGCCTCTCGGCCATCTCTCCGGGAGAGTCTTGAAAGCTATTGGCGCGAAGATTCTTCTACAACCCTGCGACAAGCGGACATCGTTGATAAGCCATGTTCGTGGCCGTAGCTTCGTTGCTGACGATCAACAAGAGGCTCCGAGACAACATCATGCGTCCACTTCCTCTCTGTGTACGAAACTTTCTCATTCTGATTACGGCAGTTGCCGCGAATCTTCAGGCGCAAACCAACACTACTCCTCCTGCGCTGACCCAGATGACTCTCCCGCCATCGGCGACGCGGCCAGGACGAAATCCCGGCCAGCCGATCGATGAGGAGTACACTCGGAAGATCAAAGAGTACACGACCGAGCCCTTCTTCCTTTCACCACTGGTGGATTATCTGCCGGCATCAGCTACGGTCCCAACACCGAAAGCGGTCCTCGGCGACATCGCTGGGGCGCGCAACAATCTTCCCTACTCGAAAGAGGTCTACACCTACATGCGGATGCTGGCCAAGGCGACGCCGCGCGTGAAGGTGTATTCGATCGGCACCACGGAAGAAGGCCGCGAGATGATCGCGGTCGCCGTTGCATCGGACTCATTGATGGCGAGTCTCGATCAGAACAAAGCGAACCTGGCCAAGCTCGCGGATCCCCGGTCGATCGGAATGGACGATGCGGAAGCGGCGCGCCTCGTTACACAGACGACACCGGTCTACTACATCACCGGGACTATCCACTCACCGGAGTCCGGCGCCCCGACGGCGCTAATGGAGCTCGCCTATAGACTGGCAGTCGACGAGAGTCCGTACATCAAGAACATACGTGATCACCTGATCACACTCATCACGCCGATCGTCGAGGTCGATGGACGTGATCGCGAAGTCGATCTGTTTCGCTGGCACATGGCGCATCCGGGAGAAACCGCACCGCCGCTGCTTTACTGGGGACACTACGTCGCGCATGACAATAACCGCGACGCGATGGCGATGACGCTCAAGCTCTCCGAGAACGTGCTCGACACATATCTCGATTGGAAAGCGCAGGTGTTGCACGACCTTCATGAGTCGGTGCCGTATCTATACGACAATACCGTCGGTGATGGTCCCTACAACGCGTGGCTCGATCCGCTGCTCACCAACGAGTGGCAGATGATCGGCTGGAACAACGTGCAGGAGATGACGCGCCTCGGCATGCCCGGGGTGTTCACTCACGGCAATTTCGACACGTGGTCGCCCGGTTACTTGATGTTCATGGCGGCGACGCACAACGGCATTAGCCGACTTTACGAGACGTTCGGAAACGGTGGGACTGCCGAAACGCTCGAGCGTACTCTCTCACCAACCGAGACGTCTCGGACCTGGTACCGGCAGAGTCCGCCGCTGCCGAAAGTGAAGTGGTCGTTGCGCAACAACAACAATTACGAGCAGACTGGGCTGCTCGTGTCGCTCAGTTACTTCGCCAACAATCGCCAGCAGTTCCTCGAGAATTTCTACGAGAAGAGCAAGCGCTCGGTTCTGAAGGCCCGCACCGAAGGACCGGCCGCGTACATTCTGCCCGCCGACGAAAGACGTCCTGGTGCGCAGGCAGAGCTGCTGCGCATCCTGCAGAAGCAGCACGTAGAGATCTCCCGCGCGACGGAGCCGTTCAGTGTCATGGTGCCGGTGCCGCGACCGCGGCCGAGCACTCCGGCAAGCGGCGGAGGACCAAGACCGGCAGACAGTACGAGACGCGCTGACAGCGCGCGCGCAGCTGACACCCTCAGACCACCTCCGGCAGCCGCGCCGTTCGATACGCTACCACTCTCCGTACAACGCACCGAGCTCCGGCAGTTCCCGGCGGGAAGCTACATCATCCGGATGGATCAACCCTACTCGCGAATCGCCGACGCGCTGCTCGACTATCAGTATTGGAGCCCGAGCGATCCTCAGCGCACACCATACGACGACACCGGATGGACTTTTCCGGAGAACTTCGCTGTGCGCTCTGT
>DASXSL010000031.1:0-24089 GCA_036506035.1 Gemmatimonadaceae bacterium
GTTGCGCTCTTCTGGTATTCCATCGCAGCGTCGTAAATCGACATCGGCTTATCGCCCGGCGCTCGCTGAGTCCATCCTCCCTCCGTTCCTGGCGCAAGCTCGTTGCGGAGCCGGATGTTGGCGAACGTGCCGCGCATCATCACTTCGTGGTTGCCGCGACGTGCTCCATACGAGTTGAAATCGGCTGTCGTGACGCCGTGCTCGATCAGCCACTTGCCGGCTGGACTCGACGCCGGAATGGATCCGGCGGGCGAAATGTGATCCGTAGTGATTGAATCCCCGAACATTCCGAGTGCGTGTGCGCCTTTTACCGGGCGAATTCCCGGCGGCGTGAGCGACATCCCTTCGAAGAACGGTGGATTCTTGACGTAGGTCGAATCCGGATCCCACGCGTAGAGATCCCCTTCCTTCTCCGGCAGGCTGCGCCAGTTGTCGTCGCCGTGGAAGACGTTCGAGTACTGCGCCTTGAACATGTCGGCCTTCACCGATCTCAGGATTTCCTCTTCGACTTCCTTGGGACTGGGCCAGATGTCGCGCAGGAAAATCGGACCGCCCTTGCCGACGCCGATTGGCTCGGTGTTGAAGTCGATGTCCATCCGACCCGCGAGCGCGTAGGCGACGACGAGAGGGGGCGAGGCCAGGTAGTTGAACCGCGTCAATGGATTGATGCGGCCCTCGAAATTGCGATTCCCGGAAAGGACCGCGGCGACCACCAGCTTGTTCGATTCCACGGCTTCGGCGATCGGTTGCGGCAGCGGACCGGAGTTGCCGATACAGGTCGTGCAGCCAAATCCGACGACGTTGAAGCGTAATTGCTGGAGAGCTCCCATTACTCCAGCCTTCTTGAAGTAGTCGGTGACGACCTTGGACCCGGGAGCCAGGCTCGTCTTCACCCATGGCTTCGACGACAGACCTTGTGCCACCGCGTTCCGCGCCAACAGGCCAGCCGCCAGCATCACACTGGGGTTAGATGTGTTGGTGCAGCTGGTGATCGCCGCGATCACCACCGACCCGTGCCGAATCGAGAATTTCTCGCCGTTCATCTCCACCGGCACGCTCGAGTTCTGTCCCGCCTGTTCGTCCGGATCAGTCGCCACTACCGACGGAGAAAGCTGCGGTGAAGCTGCAACCTGCATTGCCTGCTTGGCTGCGGCGACCGCTGCCACCGTGCCTGTGCGCTCGAGGTCCGCCGCCAACGCTTCGCGGAACATCTTCTTGGACAGCTTGAGTGGAACCCTGTCCTGCGGACGTTTTGGTCCCGCCAGACTTGGCTCGACGGAGTGGAGATCGAGCTCCAGGGTGTCGCTGAACAAAGGATCCGGCGTCTCGTCGGTGCGAAAGAGTCCCTGCGTCTTGCAATACGATTCAACGAGCTGCACCTGCGACTCGTCACGTCCGGTGAACCTCAAATAGTTGATCGTCTCGGCGTCGATCGGGAAGAAACCCATCGTCGCGCCGTACTCGGGCGCCATGTTGCCGATGGTGGCGCGGTCGGCGAGCGATAGACTCGAAAGTCCCGCTCCATAAAACTCGACGAATTTTCCAACGACTTTCTTCTTGCGCAGCATCTCGGTGACAGTGAGCACGAGATCGGTCGCTGTCGCACCGGGCTGCAGCTTGCCGTGCATCTTGAAGCCAACGACTTCGGGAATCAGCATCGACACCGGCTGTCCAAGCATTGCCGCTTCGGCTTCGATCCCACCAACACCCCAACCGAGTACGCCGAGACCATTGATCATGGTCGTATGGGAATCTGTGCCGACGAGAGAGTCGGGATACGCGTAGGTCTGCTTGCCGACTAATTCGGTGAACACTCCCTTCGCCAGGTACTCGAGATTTATCTGGTGGACGATTCCGGTGTCGGGAGGAACGACGCGGAAGTTGTGCAGCGCCTTCTGTCCCCATCTCAGAAATGCGTAGCGCTCCTGATTGCGACGGAATTCGAAATCCGCGTTGATGAGGAGCGCTGCCTCTGATCCGTATTCATCGACTTGCACAGAGTGATCGATGACGAGGTCGACTGGTTGCAGCGGATTGATCAGCCGGGCATCGCCACCGAGTCGGGCGAGGGCGTCGCGCATGGCAGCGAGGTCGACGACCGCCGGGACTCCGGTGAAGTCCTGGAGCAGAACACGGGCAGTTCTGAATGCAATTTCCTTTTCGGTTGCCCCCTTTACATCCCAACCGGCAAGCACGCGGATGTCCTCGGCTTTGACGAACTTGCCGTCTTCGTTTCTGAGCAGGTTTTCGAGGAGGATCTTGAGGCTGAAGGGGAGGCGATCTGCGTTCCCGCCCGCGAGTTGGGACAGGGAATCCAGCCGAAAGATCGTGTACTGCCGACCCGCAACGTCCAGCGTTGATCGGCTACCGAAGGAATTCGGGTGTGTCATTTGTTTTTTCCGAACTTGGCCGCGTCATGCGCTGGCCAGTTTTGCGCGGAGCCACTGCCGTCCGCATCGCGAGGCGGCAGGCTAACTCAAATCTAACACAAACACAGGCCCTTAAACGGCAAACTGAACTGGATGCGAGATCTGAGAAGCACAGATCTCAGATCTCAGTAACTACGCCTATACGGTTCGACTGGCGCTTTGGCACGATCAACTGCCTTTTCCTTCACGGCAATAGGACCGTCTTGCGGTAGTCACTCAGATCCGAGATCTGTGCCTCTCAGATCTCGGATCCCGTTCAGTTGCCGTTAATCAGCCCGCGGCTCTCAGATATCGGATCGGGTTCAGTTGCTGTTAATTCACCCAGTCTTTCTGGTGGTCGGTTCTCTCGTCGGATCCACCGTCGGTGGCGCAACGGGCGTTGCCTCGGCGCCGAGCCTCGTCGCCTCGATGGCGTACGTCGGGCAGTGGTGCACGAAGTCGCCGTCGGCGGGCGACCACTCGACGACCGGCTGCAGCGGATAAGCCTTCTGCTGCGAGTCCATCGCCATTAGATCGGGTGCCATCGCCGTGCACAGCGTGCAGCCGATGCATTTGGCGCGATCGACGGTGATCTGCATCGGCCGGCGCGGGAATACTCCGATTCCCCACGCGATGCACTCTTCGTAGTGCTTGCACGCCTCGAGCGCCGCCGTGTAGCCGGCTTCGAGCAATTCCTCGGTGTTGGAGAAACTGAACCATCCGATGTGATTGACCTTCGGTCTGATCAGAATCATCGGTGGGCGAGTCCACGCGCCGAACGGAGCAAGCTGCAACGCGTGCATCATCGTCGTCGCCGCGCGCATGTAGATCGACGCGAATCCGGCGGTGGCGATGTCGTTCTCCGGTTCGAGGTCGCTCGAGCCGGTGTCGACAGCAATCACCGCGTCCATCCCACGCCCGGCTATCGTCACGGGAAGGTTGTCGATCACACCTCCGTCCACGCACAGCCGGTTGTCGATCAGCCCGGGGGGATAGAATCCCGGCAGCGCACAGGAGGCGTACACGGCGTCAGCGACGCTGACGTGGCGCAACCCGGGCAGTCCCCAGACTAGCTGAGATCCACGGCTGATGTCGACCGTGTTGACCAGCAGCGTTTTCTTCAATTGGTCGAAGCGCTTCTCGGTGGAGACCGACTTCACGACCTCTCTCAGCGGCTCCTCGAGGTAGATGGCCGGCGAATGCTGCCGCTCCAGCAGCATTCCCATCCGGTTCAGTCGAAACAGGTCGCGGCGCTTCAGCGCGCGCGCCCGGTCCGCCATCTCGGAGACATCCATCCCGCGGGCATAAGCGGCGCCGATCAGGGCGCCAATGCTCGTGCCGGCAACTACGGCCGGCTCGATCCCCATCTCCTTGAGTGCCCGGAAAACGCCGATGTGCGCGAAGCCCTTGAGGCCGCCACCGCCGAGGACGAGCGCGATCTTATGCGCTTTACGACGCGGCTTGCCGGGAGAGAGTCGTGAGATTTTGCGGGGGGTCTGACGAGTCATGCTGACGTCGGGTGCGAGAGACTATAATGTAAGGACGTCCATCACATACACTGAGTAATCGATGAAGCTTCGCTTTTGCATCCGTTCGGTCTCCTTTCTGTTTGCCTGCGCGTTTTGGGCAGTCAGTGCCGGTGCGCAAGCCGGAACTACGTCTACTCGTATTACCCCAGAGGAGATAGATGCGCACCTCCGCTTTCTGTCCTCGGATCTCCTCGAAGGGCGTGCACCGGCCACCCGCGGCGGTCGGATCGCCGAAGAATACATCGCATCCCAGCTCAAGACTTTCGGCGTAAAGCCGGGCGTCGGTGACTCTTCCTACTTCCAGCGAGTGCCGATCGACGTTGTAAAGGCCGATCCGAAGACCATCAAGGTAACGGCAACGGGCAAGGCCAACGCCAATCTGCGCTTCACCGACGATGTCGTTGTCTGGCCGGGATCAGCCACCGACGCCAGCAGCGCACATGGCGAGCTGGTTTTCGTTGGCTACGGTGCGACCGCGCCCGAGTACAGATGGGATGACTTCAAGGGCACCGACGTGCGCGGAAAAGTCCTGCTCGTCCTCGTCAACGACCCGCCCGCACCCCCTTCCGAGCCCAACCTGTTCGGCGGTAAGGCGATGACTTACTACGGCCGCTGGACCTACAAATACGAGGAAGCCGAGCGGCGTGGCGCAGCGGGCGTGCTGATCGTGCACACCACTGGTCCCGCTGGCTACCCGTGGCACGTTGTCGTCAACTCCAACTCGACCGAGCATCGTCTGCTTCCACGTGATCCTTCATTGCCAGCTCCCATCGGAGTGCGCGGCTGGATCACCGACAATGCTGCCACCGCTTTGCTCGCCCAGGCGGGTCTCAACATGGCGACACTGCGTAAGCAGGCAGAGTCCCGAGATTTCCGACCCGTCTCCACCGGCATCATCATCGATGCTTCGATGCAGAACAGCCTCCAGCACATGTCCGCGAGCAACGTCGTCGGTGTCGTTCGTGGCATCGATCCCAAGGTGCGCGACGAATACGTGGCGTACAGCGCGCACTGGGATCACTTTGGCATTGGTCCCGTCGTCAACGGCGACTCGATCTACAACGGCGCCGCCGACAACGCTTCAGGCGTCGCCACGGTGCTGACGATCGCCCACGCAGCTGCAGAAGGAGTCAAGCCCCGCCGCTCTCAGCTGTTTATCTTCGTTACCGCCGAGGAATCGGGACTCCTTGGCTCCGCGTATTTCGGTCAGCACTCGCCGGTGCCGGTCTCGAGAATCGTTGCCGACTTGAACATCGACAATCCTGCGATACTCGGTCGGTTCCGCGACCTTCAGGTCCTCGGCGATACCAAGAGCTCGCTGGGGCCGCAGCTTGCCGCCATGGTGCGGCCTGAAGGGATCCGCATCGTGCCCGACGAACACCCGGAGGCGGGCCACTTTTATCGCTCAGACCATTTCTCCTTCGCGAAAGTCGGAATTCCGGCCGTCGACATCAAGAGCGGTTACGACTATGTCGGGCATCCCGCGTCGTGGGGTCGGCAGCAGAGCGACGAATACACAGCGACCCGGTACCACCAGCCGTCCGACGAATACCGGCCTGATTTCGATCTCACCGGGCTGGCCCAGCTGGCCAACATCGTCTATCGGTTCGGGCTCCTGATTGGAAATGGGCGCACGGTTCCGACCTGGAACGCAGATGCCGAGTTCAAGGCGCTGCGCGACGCATCGCGAAAGGGTCTGTGAGCTCCGTGAGGAGCTCGGCATGACCAGGAAAAAGAAGAGCGTGGGGCACGATCCACTGCTCGCGTTCCGCGAGGAATTTCCGATCCTCAGCACGACGAACTATCTCGTCTCCAACTCTCTCGGTCCGATGCCGCGTACGGTGCCCGAGAAGCTCGCTGAGTACGCGCGCGACTGGGGCGAGCTGGGCGTGAAGGCGTGGAACCGCGGCTGGTGGGAGTATCCCGTCGAGGTCGGCAACGAGATCGCTCCGCTGATCAACGCCGACGACGGCGAGATCGTGATGATGCCGAACGTCACGATCGCGCAGACGGCGGTGCTATCATCGGTCGATTTCCCGAAGGGACGCGACACCGTCGTGATGACGGAGCTCGATTTCCCATCGGTGCGCTATGCCTATGCCGAGATGGCGCAGCGGTTCGGAGCACGCGTCGTCTCGGTTCGGTCCGACGATGGAATCGGCATCGATCGCGACAAACTGTTGCGCGCCATCGACGAAAGAACGCGTCTGGTCGCCGTCTCCCACGTGTTGTTTCGCAGCGCCTACCTGATGGATGTTGACGCCATTTGCCAGCGGGCCCACGAAGTCGGCGCGCTGGTCTCGCTAGATTCTTTTCACGCCGTTGGCATCGTGCCGGTTGACGTGAAACGGAGCAAGCCCGATTTTCTCACCGGTGGCGTTCTCAAGTGGTTATGCGGTGGACCGGGCGCCTGCTTCCTTTACGTGAGCCCGACGGTCCGCGATCAGCTGAAGCCAGCCCTGACCGGTTGGCAGGCGCACTCGCGCCCCTTCGCCTTCGAAGAAGAAATGGAGTACACCACCGGCGCGTTCCGCTGGTTGAACGGCACTCCGGTCATCCCGGCGCTCTACGCGGCCACCGAAGGGCCCCGGATTCTACGGCGAGCGGGGATCGCAGCGATCAGGGAAAAGAGTCAGCGCCTCACCTCACGACTGATCGAGCTTGCCGATGCCCGCGGCTATACCGTGAATGCGCCGCGCGATCAGCAGCGGCGAGGCGGGACGGTTGCTTTGGATGTTCCGCACGGCTACGAGGTGACGCAACACCTGTTGTCGCGGAACATACTGGTCGACTATCGCGTAGGGGCTGGTATCAGGATTGCGCCTCACTTCTTCACCAGGGAGGATGAATTGGAGGAGGTGATTTTCGAGGTCGACACCGCGCTCGAGACCGGAAGCTGGCAGCGCTTTTCGGAGAAGGTCGCTGTCGTCACCTGAGCCGTGCTGACCCTCGATGTTACTAGCTTGAACAATGCAGTGTCTAAAGAGTACAATAGACTTATACTCGACTCCTCGGAGGGTGCGTAGCAATGCCAACACCTTTTTTGAGTTCTGAAGAGTACGACGAAAGAGCACATCAGCTGTACAACGAAGGACAGTATGACGAAGCTCTGGACGTACTTAGAGAGGGACTCGGCCTCTACCCGAATTCGGTAGAGCTCCACATAGGAGTTGGCTACGCACACCACGCCCGCGAAGAATACGCCTGGGCACGTCGCAGCTTCGAGGAAGCACTCGTCCTCGATCCTGATCACGAGGATGCGCTCGCTGGTCTAGGCGAGACCCTGCTCAAATTCGGTCAGGAAGAGCAGGCGCTGCGCAGCTTCAGACATACCTTGGAATTGGGATACCAGGATGATGTCGAGCTGATGCTACAGATCGGACGCGCGCTCTTTCGCGAAGGCCTCATCGAGGAGTCCAAGCAATTCTTCGAGATCGCCGCGCAGCAAACGCCCGACGCCGCCGAAGCCGTCTCGTGCATCGGTTACGCGGAGCACAGGCTCGGCAACGATGAATCGGCAATATCGACATTGCGCCGGGCCTTGCAGATGGATCCCGATCACACCGAAGCTCGCATCTACCTCGGCAACATCTTCTACGATCGCGGAGATTACGAGGCCGCGCTCTATCATCTCGATCGCTCGACACCCGAAGATCACTGGGACGAGCTCGGGATCTGGAGACTGATCGAGCTCAAGAAAATGATCTATCGTCTGCGCGACAACGATCCGGAGCTGCGCCCATGGGAGGACAGGCTGCGCGATCTGTCGGGCGAGCTCGACGACATCGACGAGATGCTGGCCGAGATCGAAGCCAAGGCGATGGATGCGGCGCAGAGCGAGGCGAAAGGGCAGCTCGAGCTGTTCGGCGCGCTCCTTTCCAGCTTCGCCGACGTCAAAACGCCCGAGTCACACCGCATCAAGACCGACGATGGCAACACATTTGAAGGGACATGGGAAGAAATCGTCGACAAGATGCGCGATGCAAATTGCCTCAAGGAAAGTCCAAAACCGGAGCAGGATGCAGAGAGCTTCATTCGACGTAGCGCGGATGCCGGGCTTTTGCGCATCCTGAGATGAGTCCGCAGAACACACCCAGGGCGCTCGCCGCACTAAACGGCGCGCGCCCTGTTTTGGCTCATTTCGACACTCCGCGCTCCGCAGAAGATCTCGCCGCCGACATCATCGACCTCTGGGCTGGCGCTGAAGCAGCGCTGCAGGCGCTGGTCGGCAATTCCTCTCTCACCGGGCAACAGCTCATTCGCGCCGCGCGCCAGGCAGAAGTCATCAGCCTCGATCACGCGCACGCACTTCTCGAGTTTCTTGCCGCGCGAGATCGAGCCAATCGAACCAGTTACAAACCGACCCAGGCCGATGGAGATGCGGCGGTCGACGGCTTCAAAGCGCTCGAGTCCGCGCTGACCGCTGCACCCGCGGCTGCCGGCCGACCCGCTCCGACGAGCCCGCTTCAAGCTGCCTACACCCCTCGCCAGTCGCGACCGGTCACACCGCCACCGCCGCCACCATCACAACCAGCCTCACCTTACGCGCCTCCGTCAGCAGGCGGCGGATACCGCCAGCCACCGGCATACGCGGCCCGCAAGATGGCTGGACCCCCGACGATAGAGCTTCCCGGTGCGTTCATGGCGGATTCAGGCGCAACCGGCAAGACTCCGCCGAGCACGGGCGGAGTGGGCCGCAGTCACGTCGAGCACGCGCTCGCCGCCGCGGAAAACCGAAGTGTTTTCCAGCGAGTCTCGACTCCCGTCTGGATTGCCATCGGCGCGGTGATCGTGCTGATCGTCGGCGGATTTCTCTTTTTCGGCCGCGGCTCCGGCGGCGGCGACAACGTGACGACCGGCATCGAAGCGATGAGAAACGGTCAGCTCGAGAAAGCGCGCGGTGAATTCGCCAAAGCTGTGAAGGCGGATCCCGGAGCGGCGACGCCGCACGTCTTCCTCGCCAGACTGTCGCGCGACCAGGGAGATCTGGCGACAGCCCGCGCCGAGCTGGATACGGCGCTGCGACTGGAGCCACGCAACGCAATCGCGCTCCGCGAGATGGGACTGGTATTATTCTCCAGCCGACAGTACGACCTGGCGCGAAGGTTTTTCATTCGAGCCGTACAGGTGAATCCGCAGGATCGTGCCTCGCAAGGTTACCTCGGATGCGCCTTGATGCGACTGAATCGCGTGCAGGAAGGCACCAATTTCATCACCAAAGCGGGTAACGGTCCCTGGACCGCTTGTCTGCAGCGGGCAACCACTACCGCTCCGCCGCCCTTGTGATCGAGTTCAAAAACGTCGGGAAGATTTACAAATCACTCCTCGGCAACTCTGTCAAAGCGGTCGAGGAGTTTTCGTTGGTAGTCGGCGAGGGGGAGATACTCGGCATCGCCGGTCCCAACGGCGCCGGCAAGACGACGCTCATAGCGATGATGCTCGGCTACCTTCGTCCGACGACGGGGAGCGTCGAAATCGACGGCATTCCGGCGCGGCACTATGTCGAGCGCAATGGCATCGGCTATTTGTCGGAGCTGGTGGCGATCCCTCCGAAGTGGCGCGCCGAGACCGCGCTGGTGAGATACGCTACGCTGGCCGGGATTCCCGACAGCGAGATTCCAAAGCGCGTCGATTACGTGGTAGAGCTACTCGGATTGGCGGAGCATCGCGACAAGAAAGTCAAAGCGCTTTCCAAGGGGAACCTGCAGCGACTCGGCCTCGCCCAGGCGCTGCTGCGCGACGAAAAAATTCTCGTCCTCGACGAGCCGACCCATGGACTCGATCCGGTCTGGACGCAGCGCTTTCGCAACATCGTCGAAGAGCTCCGTCGGCCCGATCGCACTATCATGATCGCGTCGCACAATCTCGACGAGCTGCAGCGCCTCGCCGATCGCGTCGCGATCATCGACCGGGGACGACTCCAGCGTCTGGTCAGCACCGGCTACGAGTATGCCGCTCCGGCCATCACCAGATTTCGCATCGCCATCGCCAGCGGACACGATCTGGTTCGCACCGTATTTCCGCAGGCTGAAGAAGCCGGCCGCGACGAGTACGATGTCACGGTGCACAGCATCCAGGAGCTCAACTCGGCGCTGGCGCGTCTGATCAGCCAGGGAGTGCTGGTGGCGAGCGTGGTGCCGGAGCGCTCTGTTCTCGAGCAACAGTTCAGAGAAGCAGTCGGAGAATCTCCATGAGCAGGGGAAACTTGGCGAGGTACTCGCTCTGGCAATTCCGTGATTTCATGATCGAGCGCGGAATCGGAATCGTCATCATCGGATTCCTCTGGGGCTACGTGATGTTCGAGCCGCTCCGCAGGACGATGGGCGCACAATGGACAGGTGACCAGGCATCCCCGGTCTGGGGAATTGCGCTCCAGGTCGCGGCAGCGGTCGCGTCGCTATCGGTTCTGATCGCCGTGAACGGAATCGTCTCGGGCGATCGCAAGAACGGCTACTACCGCTTTCTGTTCTCGAAACCGGTCAACCCCGTCGGGTACTATACGCAGCTCTTCGTTGTGTACGGGGTCGGTGTGCTGGCGGCGATGCTGGTGTTGTCGAGTCTCTTTCACCTGATCTTCCCGGCATTCAGCATCGTCAATTTTCTCCTCTACGCCGCCGTTATTTACGTAGCGATGGGTGGAATTGGATTTTTCCTGTCTGTTGCCACTCGATACGACTGGCTGTCACTGGCCGGAATCTGGCTCGGCTCGCGAGTTCTTCGCGGCGTGTACGGACCCAAACACGATTGGCGCAGCAAGCTGGTAGAGCTTCTCCCTCCAGTTCATCGGCTCGACGAACTGGCAAACTCCTTGATCGGGAAGGGCACCGCCAACACCACGGACGTGATGTGGCTGGTCGGGTATGGGCTTTTCTTCTTCGTGCTTGGGCTCGTCATCATTCGGTACGGCTCCTTGGCTGACTAGTGGGCTTCTCGGAACTGAAATCAAAAGCCAACTGAACGGGTGCGAGCAACTGGCATCTCGGTATTGAAGGTTTCGAGGCAACTGATCGGGTGCGAGCAGTGGAGAAGTAAAGTTTGCAGTATCCAGTTTCACGACGTCGGGACGTGTCTGATGGCATTCGAAGCACAAGCAGTGGCTTTAATGCCACCGGGGTACGTCCCGGCGTAGTGAACTCGCGGCTGCCATCTATACTTCTCACTGCTCGCACCCGATCAGTTGCCTTAGCGTACACAGCCGAGTTACCAGTCGTCGCGTTAACTGCCTGCATTATCGAATGGATCCAAAAACCATCAACCGAACCGTCCTGCCGAACGGTTTAACCGTGCTGATTCAGGAGGACCACTCGGCGCCGGTCGTGGCGATCGTCACATACGTCAAAGCCGGTTACTTCGACGAGACCGATCCGGAGAATGGGCTGGCCCACGCCCTCGAGCACATGTTCTTCAAGGGAACTGCGAAACGCGGTGTGGGCGAGATCGCCAAGGAGACGAAGGCGAGCGGCGGCTACCTGAACGCGCATACGATCTACGACACCACGACGTACTTCACGGTTCTGCCGTCGTCCAGCTTTGCAAAAGGTCTCGAGATCCAGGCCGACGCCTACGCGAACTCGGCGATCGATGCGCGTGAGCTCGCCCGCGAGATGGAAGTGATCATCCAGGAAGCCAAGCGAAAAGCAGACCATCCGTCGGCAGTTGCTACAGAGACTCTGTACGAGCTGTTGTACGATGCACACCGCATGAGGAGATGGCGTATTGGCAGAGAGCCGGGACTCCGTGCCTTCACGCGCGAGATGATGAATGGCTTCTACCAGAACTTCTACCGCCCCGGCAACACCATCCTCAGCATCTCGGGAGATGTCGACCCTGCGGATGCATTGCGTCTGGTGACGGAGCACTACGGTTCGCTGGAATCGGGCGATCCGGTGCGTCGTCCAGGCCCTGATGAACCCGACCACACCGGATTCAGGTATCGGGAGCTCTCCGGCGACATCGCGCAGAGTCAGCTGGTTTTCGGATGGCGAACTCCAGGTACGTTGGATCCGGATACTCCCGTTCTGGACGTAGCCGCTTCGCTGTTGGGGACCGGACGCGCATCGCGGCTCTATCGAGCGGTGCGCGAGAGGAAGCTCGCGTCGTCAGTAAGCGCGTACGATTACACACCTACCGAGGTCGGTGTCTTCGTCGTACACGCCGAGAGCGAGCCGGAGACGACCGCTGAAGCTGCACGGGTGATTTGGGACCAGCTCCATCAGCTGCGAGTAGGCTCAATCGAAGACGATGAGATCACGCGCGTGCGTCGCATCTTCGAGGCGCGTTGGGCCCGCCGTCTGGAAACGGCTGAAGGGCGGGCGAACTATCTCGCCGAGTGGGAAGCCCTCGGCGGGTGGCAGCTCGGCGACGATTACTTCAGGCGTTACATGTCGGCAACACCGGATGACGTGCAGCGTGTTGTGCGCAAGCACCTGGCTGAGGAAAAGGCAGCGGCGCTGGTCTACCGCCCTCAGAGTGCGCCCGTCGTCGCGCACGATGCAACCGACATGAAGCGAATTCTTGGCGAGGGGGGGTCCGAGCGATTGCCGGAGATCCCTCCGCGCGCGCCGCAGCCGAAATCTGAGAAAAAAGGAGCGGAGCTGGAGAAGGAAGAGGCGGGCGTTGCGGTGTTCCGTACCAAGGAAGGAGTTCCAATTCTGGTCCGGCGCAAAAGCGGAGCTCCGATCGCCAGCATCGGCGTCTACATCGTTGGTGGCGCGATCGAGGAGGAAGCAGAGCACGCCGGACTGACGCTCCTCACTGCCCGGACGATGCTCAAGGGCACGACGACTCGCAGCGCGGCACAGATCGCAGAGGATGCGGAGATGCTGGGCGGGACCATTTCAGCGAGTGCGGGAAGCGACAGTTTCGGCTGGTCCTTTTCGGTGCCAACGCAGCGTGTGCCGGAAGCGCTCGAGCTTCTTGCTGACGTGCTGCAGCGTTCGACGATTCCTGATGATGCGTTCGAGACCGAGCGAACCGTTGCGCTATCGAATGTCGCAATGCTGCGCGACGACATGTACCGATACCCGATGCGGCTCGCCACCTCCGTCGCGTTCACCAAACACCCCTACGGCGTGCCACCACTCGGCACCGAGGAATCGCTGCGCGCTATTACGGCGGAGCAGGCGAGAGAGTGGCACAAGTCGCGTGTGCTGGAGTCGGCGGTAGTGATCGGCGTGGTGGCGGATATGGATGTGAAAGAGGTTGCTGACCTCGTCGCACAGGAGTTCGGCGCGCTGGAGCCGGCAAAAGCGCCAAAGGTCGCCAAGCCCCGCTGGCCAAAAAGCGTGAAGATCGCAGCCGAGTCGCGCGACAAGGCACAAACGGCAATCGCACTCGCCTTTCCCGGGCCATCTCGCAGCGAGGACTCCCGGTTCGCAGCCAGTCTGATCGCAACCGTTGCGAGCGGACTGGGCGGACGTTTCTTCGACGAGCTGCGCGATCGCCAATCACTGGCGTACACCGTTCAGGCGGCAGCGAGCGGAAAACGATTGGCGGGAATGTTTCTCTCATACATCGCTACTTCGCCGGAGAAGGAAGGAGTGGCCCGCAACGGACTGCTCGCGGAATTCGCCAAGTTGCGCGACGGTGTCGTCTCGGCGGAGGAAATATCCCGCGCCAAGGAGTACGTCGTTGGTTCGCACGCGATCAGCCAGGAAAGTGGCGCCGCGCTGCTCGGCGAGATGCTCGACGCCTGGATGTTCGGCGAGGGATTGCAGGAGCTTCTGGAGTATGATGCGCGCGTGCGCGCAGTGACTGCGGATCAGATGCGCGATGTCGCCCGCAGATATTTTGATCCGGAAAAGAGAGTAGAAGGAATAGTTCGCGGAGTTGGCAGAACGGTCTGAGCCACTACTGCGCGCTGGCTCTGAGGCCTTGTTCTGCCTTCAGGATCTCTCCGGTTGCTGGCCTCAGCCGCCCTCCCGCGGCTCGGAGTCCGCGAACGGTGTTGTAGTCTCCGCCCTCGTACACAACCAGTCCCTTGATCAGCGGCTCTGCGGTCGCCCACGCCAGCACTCCTCTCAGCGCTCGCAGCTGATTCTCCTCGCCGTGCGCGAGCGGGTACCCGCCGGCTGCGAAAACCCAGTGCTCTTTCGGCTTCGGAAACTGGCGCATCCACCGCTGCGCCACACGCATGTGGGTGTCCAGGGAGCGGGCACCGTCGAATCCGGCGAGCATAGAGAAGCCGACTGCGTCGATTGGCGTGCCGGGTCCGGCCGCCCAAGCGTATAGTGTGCTGTCCCGCGTTCCGTAGCTGCTCATCGGCACGCTGACTTTGATGCGTGGATAGATGTAGTGCGCGACTCGCGCTGCGCGCGCGAAGTAATCGATCCAGTACTGCGGCGATTCTTCACCCAGGATTCGCGTGCCTTCCTCGAGCGGGTCTGTGGCGGGGATCAGGTAGTCTGGCTTGAGTCGCCGTGCTATTCGATCGACATCCTTGAGTCGCGCCAGGGTGTAGGCTTCGCGCGACTGCTTGAACTCCTGCTCACCCTTCTTAGGGTAACCCATGGCGACGATAAGAACGGTGCTGTCTGCCCGTGCCTGCTCGATCGAGCGGGCCAATGAATCGAGGGCGATGCCGCGGGCTGCCTCGGGGTCGATCACCACGCTGATGGCGTCAACATCCAGGGTGTCGGCGAGAGCGAGGTCGTTGCTTATCGCTACCGGCGGCGGTCCGCTGCGCAGATCGGGAAAAATCTTCAGCCCGATCCTGAAATCTCCTTCCGGATGCTCCTGCAGCTTGTCTTTGTCATGAACCGCGTAACTCTTGATCCCGGCGAATGCGCCAGGGAGCTCCACTACCACTAGCGCGGTCATCGCGATCGCGGCGCCGGCGAGCGCGACGCGCGCCAGGCGCGTGAATCCCCAGCGTGCTGGCAGCGATGGCGCAAAAATGGGTACCTGGATGTACATCGGATTCCAGAGCGCCGGCGTGCCGAAAAAAGTGCCAAGCATGCTCGCCTGCGCAGCGTTGAGGGCGAGCTCGAATTCGGTTGGCGAGTGACCGCGTGTAATTATGAACTTGGTCACCGCAACAACGGCGATCACGAAGTTGTAAATGAGCAGCGGGAAGCCGAGCATCGGCGTAACCAGCCTGCGGCCGAGCGCGTAAACGGTTTGGATTACGAATAGCAGCGCCGTGAACGGCCAGAGCCAGGCAACCAGAAAAATCGCGCGTCCGTAGAGGAGCGACTGCGCGGTGTAGGCGACGACGAGGGCGGGAACGATCAGTAGTCCGGCGATGCCTGTGATCGCCTGAAAGCCGCGCGGGATTCGACGCAGCCGTGCGATTCGACCCGCCATCAGGATGTCCCACGCGATCATTGCTACGGACAGCGCGAGGTAGATCGCGCCGAGCAGCCTGTGCGACGTCATCGAGCGAAGCTAGACACGCTCACACGCGCTTGCAAGCAGCGACGCCCGCTCACTCCCGGTGGCAACCACCCGTAGCGAGTCGTACTTTTCGCTCGCATGTCACGCCGGGTACTGTTCAATCTTCCCAACACGATTTCGCTGTCGCGTGTCGTGCTGGCGCTCGCGTTCGTGTTGGTGTCGGAGCGGTGGGACCGGATCGCCCTGATTGCGGTCGCTGGATTCACGGATTTCATGGATGGTTGGCTCGCCCGGCACGGGAAAAACGAGAGTACCACCGGCGCGCTCCTCGACCCTCTTGCCGACCGCATCTTTGTTTTCGTAGCGATCTCGACCTACCTCGTTGAAGGAGTGGTGACGACTGGCCAGTACTTCATCTTCCTCACCCGCGACCTTGCGACAGCAGTCGGCTTTCTAGTCGCCAAAATTATTCCAACGCTGCGGCCCGCTGTCTTCAGAGCCAGGTTACTAGGAAAAATCGTCACAATCCTTCAACTGATAACGCTCGTTGCGGTCGTGGTGCTGCCGGAGCTGACGGACATTCTGATTGCGGCGATCGGTGTCGTCTCGGCCGCCTCGATTGTCGATTACACAATCGCGCTCTGGCGGGGACGCGCGCGGTCAAGCGTCGCCTGACGGCGATTAGATGAAGCTGACGCCATGCCTTTGGCTTTGCGTGCTTGTGATGACCGGTGCGCAGGCACGCTTCGCCGCAGGGCAAATAAATCAGCTGCCGGTGCAGGTCGAAGGGAGAATCGACGGCATTTTCGCCAGAACTACCGGTGTGGAGGCAGGACTGGGACTAACGGTGCCGGCAGGGATTTACGTTCGCTCTGGTCTCGTCGCGGGGGTCGGAGCTGGGCGGCACGGTGTGGAAGGCAGAACGGATTTCGTATCGAGATTCAGTCTCGATCCGTTCCGGCAGAGTCGCTGGGCGCCGTATGCGGGCGGAGGAATTTCCGGTCGCTATCGCTCTGACCGCGATGGCGGGTCGCGCGCCTTCTTGCTGATTTTTCTTGGTGTCGAGGGCGGGTTGCCGCTCGGGCAAACGGAAGGTTGGGTGCCAGCGGTCGAGCTTGGGCTGGGCGGCGGGGCGAGGGTCGCGGTGATGCTCCGGCGGGGGATTAATGGGAGGAGGTGATCGAGGCGGGCTACGGCCGCCTTGAAAAAAAGGGCGCCAATCGGCGCCCTTTTCTACACAGCCTTTCTTGCTTTGGGAGGTTGAGCGAATCGCTCGCCAAGAACCCGCAGCTGCTCTAACTCCGACGGCGCCAGCTCATGGTAGCGCTCCGTCAGGTAATCCATCGTGTTGTCGAACCAATCCTTCTGGTCCTCGGGCGCCGAGCCAATTACGCCGCAGCGCATGATCTGCTGAAACAGCTCGTCCCGAGCCTCTTCAAATGGGCTTGCCGCTCGGACTGGCTCCTTCCGGAATCTGGTTTTTGTGGTTGTCGTCATTAATTCGGTTGGAGTGAAAAAACTATGAAATGACACTTCTAATCTACTGTTTTTAGACACCATTTCATAGGAGAAAGGTTCATGCCGCAGCGCGTCTCTTGATGAAATCGAGAAGCAATTCCGAGAGGTGATCGGGGTTTTCCTCGGGAACCAGACGCGCCACTCCTGCCAGTCTGACGAGCCTCGCTTCGGGGATCGCGTTGACGAGCCTGTCGGCGAGCTTCGGGTCGACCCACCGATCCTCGTCGCCCCAGATGATGAGCGTCGGCGCCTTGATCTCACCGTACTCGTCCTCGTCCAAGTCACCCCTATGGACCGCGCTCGCCAGCGTCAGAAGATGCTTGGCGCCGTCTTTTCCGACGAACGGCGCCAGATAGCGTGCGATGAGCTTCATCGGCATGTGCTCCTGATCGGCGACGCTTCCCTGGAGCACGCCCTCCAGCAGTGGTGCCGCTCCCATAACACCGCGGGTGAGACTGAACGCGAATCGGGCGGTGCGCCGCTGCATCTGAGTGATGTCCTTGGCCGGAAGATCCTCGAAAGCCGGCGTATTGATGAGCACCAATTTTTCGACGCGATCTGGCCGGTTGGCGGCGAGCTTCATCGCCACGTCGCCGCCGAGGTCCACGCCAACCACCACGGCGCGCGAAACGCGCAGCACCGTCATTGCCGCGTCGATGTATTCAGCCTGTGCAGCGATCCCGAAATCGGCGTCCAACGGGCGATCCGATTGGCCGTGGCCCAGCAAATCCACTGAGTACGCAGTGTGTCCAGCCGATGTGATCGCCGGAGCGATCGCGCGCCAGAGAAAATTGCACGTCCCGAATCCGTGGAGGAGAATGACGGCTGTTCCTCCGTGTCCGTATCTCTCGACGTGTATTGCTCCGGGTCCAACCGGAGCTCGCAGGATATCAGCTTGCATCTCTATACCCCTCTCTTAGCTTTCGCGACACCACGGATCTGCATCAGCGCACACGCAATCAACTACGAAAGATGCCTGCCAACAACGATCGACCCAGCGACAGGAACGTACCGCCTCGAAACACGGCGAGGGAGCCTGGTGCATCAAATCGGCCAAAGGCGTTCTTCTGGATACTCGGCTTGATTGCACTGATTGGTGTGGCTGCACTTGGATACGTGGTGAGCAAACCGAAGTCCCCCTCGACTGCCGTTCGCGAGGTCGCTGACACTGCCAACGCGGGTCCGGCGCAGGGCTACCTGATAGGCAAAGCGGATGCCCCGGTAAAGATTCTGGAGTATGCAGACTTCGAGTGCCCGTCGTGCGGAGGCTGGGCGACTGTGACCGAGCCCGATGTGCGCACCCGCATCATCAACGCCGGGCTCGCCAATCTCACCTATTACGATTTTCCACTCCAGCAGCATAGAAACACTCTCGCTGCATCCAACGCCGCTGCCTGCGCCGACGAGCAAGGCAAGTTCTGGGAGATGCACGATCGGATTTTTCAGGCCCAGGATGAATGGAACGGCGAAGCGACTGAGCAGCCGAAGCCCTTCTTCAAGCGCTACGCTGGTGAAATCGGACTCGATGTCCCCAAGTGGGAGGCCTGCTTCGATGCGCGGAAGTACAAGAAACGCATCGAGGCCAACCTCGCCGACGGCCTCAGGCGCGGGGTGAACTCAACACCGACGTTCATCATCGGCAACAAGTTGTACCCCGGAATGCGCGCGTACGACGAGCTGAAATCACTGGTCGATTCAGTCGCTAAGACCGCCGCGATCGCTCCCACTGCGAAGAGCGCCTCTACAACACCAGCACCCAAGAAGTGACCAAGCGGATGATCGTGGCCGCGCTCGCGCTGGCCGGGATCTTCATCAGCCTCTATCTCACTCTCTACAAGCTCGGCGTCATCGGTGAGCTGAGCTGCAGCATCGGCTCATGCGAGACAGTGAACACCAGCAAGTGGTCGCGCTTCCTCGGCCTGCCGGTCGCAGCGTGGGGACTGCTGTTCTATCTCGACGTGTTCGCCATCTCGCTGATTGGGACGTTCCCTCGCTTCGAGGACGAGCGGGTCATCTCAGTGGTTCTGGTCGCCGAGGCAGCCGTTGGCGTTTTGTTTTCGGCGTGGCTGACTTATATCGAGCTCGGCGTCTTACACGCGATATGCATCTGGTGCGTGACATCAGCCATCATTGTCGCGCTGATTTTCGTGGTAGGCGTCGCCGATTTGCGTGATTTTCGCATCGTCGACAGTGAGTTAGGGACCTAGTCGCGTCGACAGCCAAAGACAGCGCCCAGCAGGCCGTTGTCTCATTGCCTGAACGCATGCGCAGTCACGATCTAGGCGCGCTTAATGTCCCCCGCCCGCGACGCCTCATCCAGTCTCAATCGAGGCTTATTCTCCGCCGCGACATCCTCGCCTTCGCGTTGCATGCGGCGTCTAAACGGCACCAAATCACGCCCGAGGTGAACAAGCGCTCGGGTAGCGACGGTGCTGGCAAGCGGCTCCGGTATCCCCATCACGCGGATGTACGTATCGATCGCGCGATCGAACGAGAGGTCCTCGGCCAGGGTGTCGACAAACATCAAAGCGTTGTCGACGTGACCACGAATGATCGTCTCCTCGGCCCTTGCCTGAGACAGCCGCAGACGGCGCTCGGCGTTGGGGTTCAGCTTGCGGCCGAAGATCGATTCAGGAAACAGATTGCGAAGGGGCATCGAGCCGTCCGTCGGTGGATTCCAGGTAGATAGTAGGCACAGTGCGTACCAGGGGGTAGGTCTTGCCAGGCCACCAATTCCATCTTCCGCCCAACCTGAGCAGGGCGGGCAGTTGCAATTCGCATGAACGTGGCATCGTCCTGCCTCCCGCCTCCCGCCTCCCGCTAAGGAGAGGTCAGCGTCAACACTATCGACAGGCTATAGTTGCCCGGCGTGTCGAGCGTCCAGTTGTAGAGCGTCTGGAAATAAAGAGTGGTCGCGTTGCTGGCAGTCGCGTTGCCGCCCACCAGGTTGGCGTCGCTCGTCGTGAGCGCGGCAAACCCTCCGTTCGGCGCGGTCGCCCACATCAGGTCCGCTGCCGGCTTGTTCGCTCGGGCGGGCGCACCCGGCGATGTGTTGGTCGCATTCCAGACGGCGGTCGAAGAACGGATATGAAGCGTCCAGGCCGCGTTGGCGCTTATGGTGAGCGTCGGGCCCGTGGTGGCGTTGAACCCGGCGTCAAAATCGTTGGGCGTCGGCGCGGTGAGTGTAGTCGATCCAGCGCTCATTTGCAGTCGCACGACTCTTCCCGCTGTCATCGACACGCTCCCCGGAACGCCGCAGTTAGCAGGCGCGCCACTGGCGGTGCACTGAGCCAGTGAGGTCTTCGGTGCACTCACCGCGCACAGGATACTCGCGATTGCGGCGATTAGAACACGCTTCATTGGCTCACCCGCTCAACTCTGAAAGTTCCCGAGGTCATCGTTCCGTCGCTCGCCGATCCTACCCAGGTTCCGGAAATCGTGTCAGCGACGATCTGGCCGACGTGACGACGCGGATTCGATTCCACATCGGCATCGAAATCGATTACGTCGTTGCCGCTCTCAGACCCGCTGACAAGACCGCCGAGCACTCGGCTTTGTCCGGTCTGCGAATTGACGGCCACGAGATCGAGGCGGCCCTGAAAACTGCTGCCCGATTCGCGCGAGATCGTGAGCGTTCCGGAGAGAGTTTCGCGCACCGGACCCGTCTGGATCCCCGTGTAATTCCACGATCCGTTGAGCTGCAGCGTTGATGGCTGCGGCTCGGTCGATTTCAGACATCCCGACACGAGCGCCGCGCCCACAAGCATCAGCGAGCCTGTCGACAAGCGCAGCCGGGTGGTGAGAACGTGGTTCATGACCCGTTCTTGTTCGGCGTGGTGCTCGAGGACGCGTCGTTCTTCTGCGTGTCGTTCTTCTCCGTGCCGCTCTTGGTCCCGCCATTCCACATCCGAATCGGCCGCGGATCCAGCGTGATCGTGATCGACTTCGCGTCCTTGCCAGTGACGATGAGCACTGGAACCGGCGCGCGCGGAACCAGCGGCTCGCTCAGCTCCGACAAATCGAATTCGAGGCTATAGGTGCCGACCGGCAGCGACTGGAAAGTCGCGGTTGTTGGCCCGGTCATGATGGCGCCCCACTCGCGGCCGGCGCTATCGCGCGCGATCACGTGAGCTTTGCTCAGATCGACCTGCACGTCCGAGATTCCTGAGCGAGGAGCGACTACCAGCTCGATCTCCGCGCTGGCTGAGAGCGAGACGCTGAGATCGCCGCGGCTGGAGCCGTTGGCCGACCATCCTTCCGGCAGCGACGCTTCATCGATGGTGACCGGCTGTCTGGCATCCCCACCAACGCGATACTTTCCGCTCCCGTCGGCGACTGCAGTTTCTCCGCCGCGCCTGACGATTGCGCCAGCTAAGCCGGGCTCGCCGGCATCGCGTCGCTGGTTGCCGTTCAAATCCTCGTACACGTATCCGGACGTACCGGGAGTACGCAACATCGGAACTGTGAGCGCGTGCTCGAAGCGAATGCCGAGTATCCACGGCACGCGCCTGCTTAGGGAACGGAAAATCGAATTGCGTTCGGCGTCGATCCTCAGCGCCAGACCGTTCAGCAGTGGGATGGCGAGTCCGGCGCGCACGATCGCCGACTTCTCGTCACCAAAACCGTTCACCCGTTGCAGCTCGCCTTCGCCGCGAATTCCACCGAGCCAGGGCAAGACTACCTGCTCGCCGTGGATCCCGAAGAGACTTTGCTGGTTGACGAAACCGCCTCTGTCTCGGGTCTGCTCAATGCGCATCTGCAATTCGAGCACGCCGCCGGCAGCGGACCAACCCGCGTTCGTCGTCCAGTAATTTCTGGGTGTCCGATCCGAGATCATGGTCTGACCGACCGGCGTGACGGTTCGTGTCACGTTGCCCAGATAAGCCGTTGTGTTCAGGTAATACTGCCGCAGGTATGTGTTGAGGCTGATCCCGAGCTGCTGCTCACGGCTGCCAAACGCGCCGGCGTTGCCTGACGGAGTCGCGCGCGACGTCGCGTCGAAGAGGTAGGACCGCGCTTCGAGCGCAACGGTCGTTCCGCCAAACACCGCGTACTGCGGCCTCAGTGAGAAGCCATTGGACTTGAGCCCGCTGAACACCGACGTCGCGTCTGTCGTGCGCCAGGCACTGGCGCTGAATGATCCGCGAGATGACAGACGTTCCGAGGCGTTGACGACAAGCTCGTTGGTGGCGCGTGCGTAAGCGTCGCTGCCGCCTGGAGCGTGCGTAATGCGCAGCTCCTCGTTGCTCTCGCCGGTCATTCTCACCAGCGCACTGGACCAACCCAGCCCATCCCCTCCCTGAAAGCGGCGCTCGGCGATCTCTGCTTTGAACGTGCTACCGAGTGGCGCTGGGACGGCGGCGCCTACTCCTACCGCATCGAGCTTGCGCGGTGAGAGACCTGCGTCCGCGAGATGAGAGATCGAAGTGCTGAGCTGTGCGGCGCCGAGTTGGTGCTCCGCGCGGAAGCCAAGCATCGGCTTGCGCTCGGTTGATCCGACCGGCGCCATGGAGAGAGCGCCTAAGGTGAGCAGATTCCACTCCGGGTGCCGCAGATTGAGAAGCGCGCCCTGTCCGTACGGGTAGAGGCCGGTCAGCTCTGAGAACGACGTGCCGGTGTTGCCAAGGCTAAGCTGACCGGACGGTGCGGTGAGAACCACCGATGCTGAAGATTGATAACTGCCTAGGTGGGCGAATGCATTGCTGGCGGCGCCGCCGAGCGCTGATCCCTGTGACACACGCGCGTCGACGCGCACTGAGTCGTAGAGTGCACCCGTGGCGGTGAAAGTCATCAGCCGGTTGGGGTGTCCGTTCTCGTCGACCGCGTGCGAGTACGCGGATGTGATGAGCGGGCCCGACTGGCGTCCGATCGAGCTGGAATTGAACACTTCGATCGTCATCGTCTCCGACGCCAGGGTGTCGGTGCCGGCGAGCAGATCGAGACGCACGAACGACGATCCCGTGCTCGAGAGCGCGGGGATCTTGAGCCGGACGCGACGTTTTGCAATCTCGCCGGGCCCAATCGAGAACGTCCCCTGATGCAGTTCCCGCGTCGACCAGCCGGTGGGCAGCGACAGTTGGGTGTTTACCTTCTCAACGGCGTTTCCCGAATTCGCGATCTCGATGGGAAGCATCACGTCGCTGCCGGCCTGCGCGTTGAGGGGAGCTTGGGGCGGACGCAGAACGATTCTGCGGACGAGAGACACATCGATCTCGATTGGAACGACGAATTTCAACGAAGATCCGGCCGCAAAGAAAGTGACTTCCGCCACGGTTAGCTTGCCCGCCAGCGCGTTTGCCGGAATGCCGATCGTAACGCCAACTCGCTTCGGCCCCGAAGCCGCGTCGAAGCTGCGACTGCGCGGACCCAGTACCATGAAGTCTCCACGAGTGACGATCACCATCTCGACTCGAGACGAATGTACCAGCTCGTCGGGCAATGGAATGGAGACCACCTGATATGAACGTGGACCACCGGCAGCGGTCACTGACTGAAGCATGACCTCGTTTGCGCGCGAGTCTTTCGAGATCGCCTCCGATGCAAAGCTCACTGGCGGTGACGCTGCTGGCTGTGGAGACGCTTGCGCTCTCGCTAAGTGAGCGAGAGCAGACAAGGCCGCCATAAACGAGGTCGCGACTATCCGGGAGCGCGGGAGCCCGATCACGGCACTGTTTGGGAAAGCGTGATCTGGTAGTTCGCCGCGTAGGTTGCCGGCGCGTCGGTGGTCCAGTTGAGCACCAGCCGGAAGAAGATCGTGTTGCTCCAGGGATCGTTCAGACCCTTGTTGATGACGATACGCTGCTCGACCTGTGCGTCCGTCAGTGTGATCGAATTCCAGCTCGCCAGATCCGAGCGCCGCCACTGCAGGTCGCCTAGCAACTTCCCATTTCCGAGATCAGCCGATGTGGAGCGAATGCTGACCGTCGTCGTTCGCGTGATGCCGCTCTGTGAGTTGACCGTGAAGGTGACGCCGGACGCAGAGTTGACGAAACCTGCGATGTAATCGGCGGCTGTCGGAGCCGGGAAAGTGATAGTTCCGCCTGTGAGCGTGAGACTCGTTTTCTGGGCGAACAGCGGAGACGCGACGAACACCAGTGCGACCAGGATGGCCGTGCTGGTGCTAACGCCACGGAGCTTCCGCTGAAGCGCGCGCATTCGACCTTACCGGGCCTGGTAATCGATCTGACCCGCAACGAGCTCGGCGCCGCCGAAGTCGATCAGCGCGAGCACGACGTAGTCACCGGTCGCCAGGTCATTCGGCACATCGACGAGCACCCTGCGTATCGCCCCCGGAAGCGTG
>DASXSL010000032.1:0-3164 GCA_036506035.1 Gemmatimonadaceae bacterium
ATCCACCAGGAGTTCAGATGGCCGCTCTGACAACCACGGTCCGCCAACAGGGTTCCTCCGCCGTTACGACTGTTCCGCCCGAAATCGTACGACGGCTCGGGATCGCCGCTGGCACTACGCTCGCCTGGGTCGAGGATGGCCTCGGCGGATTTCGTGTCACCCCCTTCTCTGAAGCGACAGCGAAAGCGGTGGAAATTCACGAGGCGGTGATGAACAAATACGACGCCGTGTTTCGTGCTCTGGCTAAGTGAAGCCATCAGGAAAGAAGAAAGAACCTCGATGGATAAGCGAGGAGATCCTCCTCGTTATCCACGCTCAACAGATCGAACGCTACGGAGGCGCGCACGGAGTGCGCGACGAGAACCTGGTGCTGGCCGCCCTCCAGCGACCGATCAATAGGTGGGGATATGAAAAATCGACAGACTTCGCCGACCTCGCCGCGGTTTACCTCGTTGCCTTCGCCGGAACCCAAGGATTTAACGATGGCAACAAGCGCACAGGATTAGCCTGTGCGCTTGTTTTTCTGGGAATGAACTCGATGAGCTTCGAGGCCGACGCGAAAGAGCTATATGAGCTCACCCTCAGAGTCGCAACGCACCAAATGGGAGACAACCAGGTAGCGGCCTGGTTCCGCCAGAGGATGGCGTAGTCTTTCCTCTATTGCCTCTGTCGCAGGGAATAATCGACCCACAAGTTTGCAGGATGCCGGACCTTCGCGCGACGCTGGAGCGTACCCTCGGAGATAGCTACGTATTCGAGCGCGAGATCGTCGGCGGGGGAATGAGTCGCGTCTTTGTGGCGATGGACCGGAATCTCGGCAGGCAGATCATCGTCAAAGTTCTGCCCGCCGACGTCGCCGCCGAGCTGAGTGTGGAGCGCTTTCGCCGAGAAATCCATCTCGCGGCAAAGCTCCAGCACCCGCACATCGTGCCGCTGTTGTCGGCGGGTGAAGTGAACGGCGCGCCGTATTTCACGATGCCTTTCGTCGAAGGCGAATCGTTGCGCTCCCGGCTATCCCGTGCCGGCGAGCTGCCGGTGATCGAGAGCGTGCGGATCCTCCGTGAAGTCGCGAGCGCTCTCAATTATGCCCACAAGCACGGTGTAGCGCATCGCGACATCAAGCCCGACAACGTCATGCTCAGCGACGAATTCGCTCTCGTCACCGATTTCGGCGTCGCTAAAGCGCTCACTGAGTCCACCAAAGCGCCCGGATCAGCAACGCTGACCGGGCTCGGCGTGACGCTGGGGACGCCGGCGTACATGGCGCCGGAGCAGGCGACGGGAGATCCGTCTGTCGATCACCGCGCCGACATATATGCGTTCGGTGTCATGGCGTACGAGATGCTGACGGGGTCGCATCCCTTCCAGGGACGCTCGACGCAGGCGATGCTGGCCGCGCACGTTGTCGAAAACCCAGAGCCCATCGCGCGGAGAAGACCTGCTGTCCCGCACCCACTGGCCGCATTGGTGATGCGCTGTCTCGAAAAGCACCCAGCGGACAGGCCACAAAGCGCGGCTGAATTGCTGGTGACGCTCGACTCGATTCATGCCGATCATGAAGACGGCGGGAGGCGCGAGGCGGGGGGCGGGACGCGGAGGATGAAGATCGTGGCGACCGCAGCAGTGATCGTCGTCATCGCAGCCGCGGTGCTGTATGCGACAGTCCTCCGTAAGCGTGCAACGGGCGCCGCGGAGCAAGCACCCCAGCTACATTCGGTCGCCGTGCTCCCGCTGGCAAACGTCGGCGGTGACGCCAGAGATGAATACTTCAGCGACGGCATGACCGACGAACTGGCAAATGCGCTGAGCAAGCTGCCGGGTCTTCGCGTCGCGTCGCGAACATCGGCCTACGCGTTCAAAGGAAAGAGGGACGTCGACGTCGGTGAGATTGGCAGAAAGCTTCACGTGCAGGCGGTACTGGAGGGCGCAGTGCGTCGCTCCGGCGACCGGCTGCGTGTTGGCGCGCAGCTTACCAACGTCAGCGATGGCCTCGCTATCTGGTCGGACACCTATGAGCGACGCACCAGCGACGTCTTCACTGTGCAGGACGACATCGCTCGCGCAATTGCATCAGCGCTGAAGCTCAAGCTTGGCAGCAGTGCTGCGGAATTGTCCTCGACATCTCACGGCACCGAGAACGTGGATGCGTACGATTCGTTCCTGCGTGGGCGTTACTTCTGGAATCTGCGCGGCGCGGCAAATCTCCGCCGGGCGCTCGCCTATTTCGAGGAAAGCATCACCAGGGATACGCGCTTTGCCCGGGCATATGCGGGACTGGCAATCACTTTGGCGATTCTTCCGGAGTACACCGATGCGCCGCCACCAGACGTGCTGGCCAGGACGCAGACGGCGGCGACGCGCGCGCTCACGCTCGACAGCACGCTCGCTGAAGCCCACACCGCTCTTGGACTGGCAGCCGTACACGCCTGGGATTTTCGCGCCGGCGAAGCCGAGTACCAGAGGGCGATCGCGGTCGACCCTCAGTATGCGACGGCGCATCAGTGGTATGGTGAGCTGCTTTATCACACCGGACGACTCGATTCGAGCTTCGTCGAGATTCGACGCGCCATGTCGCTCGACCCGCTGGCGCCGACGCCAGCTCTCGCATTTGGATACGCACTCACGCTTGCCGGCGAATACGGGAACGCGCTGCAGCAATTCGCGAAGGCAGACGAGCTCGCGCCCGGTCTTGGCCTGACGCGGGAGCTCGTCGCCGATACTCACCTTCAAATGGGCGAAAAACAGAAAGCTGTCGACGAGCTCGAAGAGGCGGCTCGGGTCGATAACGAAATCCTATTGACCAAAGGCAGGCTTTGTCACGCCTACGGCATCGCTGGCCGAACCGATGACGCCAAAAAGCTGTTACGGGAAATCAAAGCGCGAGCAACAAAGGAACGCGCGCCCTGGGTGCCGCTGGCGATCTGCCACCTCGGACTGGGTGAGCACTCGGCTGCGCTCGACGAGATGGAAGCAGCCGAGAAGAGCCACGAGATCGCTGTCTTCACGGCGTACTCACTACTATTGGACAAAACGTGGGATCCCGTGCGCGGTGACCCGAGGTGGGACAGCATACTTCGCAAAGCGAATCTCTCGGATTACAAGGCAGGGCACTAGCGGAGGGGCGAACTGGCGCGAGCATTCAGTACACAACTGATCGACTCCTT
>DASXSL010000033.1:0-19440 GCA_036506035.1 Gemmatimonadaceae bacterium
CGAGATCACTGCCGTCGCGTCGGCAGAGGAAGCGCTCGACAAGCTGCACGAGAAGCACTTCGACTGCATGGTGCTCGACCTCGGCATGCACAGCAGCGACATGAGCGGCTTCGACCTGCTCGAGAAAGTGAAGTCAGACGACGAAAATCACGACCTGCCGATCATCATCTACACCGGCAAGGAGCTGAGCCAGGATGAGGAGACGCGTATCAAGAAGTACGCGGAGACGATCATCCTCAAAGACGTGAAGTCGCCGGAGCGACTGCTCGACGAAACAGCGCTCTTCCTGCACCGCGTGGAAGCGAAGCTGCCCGAGCAGAAAAGGAAAATGCTCGAGCATCTGCATGACGCGGACTCGGTAGTAGCGGGAAAAGTGGTGCTGGTAGTCGATGACGACGTCCGCAACATCTTCTCGCTGACGAGCATGCTGGAGGATCACGGCATGATCGTGCGCTTTGCCGAGAACGGAAAGCAGGCACTCGAGCAGCTGAAGAAAGATGCGAACGTCGATGCGATTCTGATGGACGTGATGATGCCCGAGCTGGATGGATATGAGACCACCAAGGCCGTCCGTGCGATGGAGCAGTTCAGGACACTGCCGATAATTGCGCTGACGGCGAAAGCGATGAAGGGAGACCGCGAGAAGTGCATCGCTGCTGGCGCGTCCGACTACATCACGAAGCCGGTCGATACCGAGCAGCTGTTGTCGCTGCTACGAGTATGGCTCTACAGATAGCGGAAGCGCCGAGCCCTCCGCAAACGGCGGCCGAGCCTCCCGAGGCGTTCAAGCCGGATCTCGAGAGAATCGAGATCGAGCTGCTGCTGGAAGGAATTTTCCGCCACTACGGATTTGACTTCCGTTCCTACGCCTACGCGTCGATCAGGCGGCGACTCTGGAAGCGCATCGAGGAGGAGGGTCTCTCCAGCATAAGCGCGCTCCAGGAGCGTGTGCTCCACGAGCCCGAGATGATGGAGAAGCTGCTGCTCGACCTCTCCATCAACGTCACGGCGATGTTTCGAGATCCTGGATTCTACGTGACGTTTCGCGAGCATGTGGTGCCGCTGCTGCGCACCTATCCGTTCATCCGGGTCTGGCATGCCGGCTGTTCAACCGGCGAAGAAGTCTATTCGATGGCGATACTGCTGCGCGAGGAAGGGCTCTACGATCGATCGCGCATTTACGCGACCGACATCAACGAAGTGGTATTGCAGCGGGCCAAGGCGGGAATCTTCCCACTCGAGCGAATGCAGGAGTACACCGACAACTACATTCGCGCCGGCGGCAAGAAATCGTTCTCGGAGTACTACACGGCGAAGTATGGGGGAGCGCTGTTCGACCAGGGGCTGACGAAGAACGTGGTGTTCTCCCAGCACAACCTGGTGACCGATCGCTCCTTCAGCGAGTTCAACGTCATTCTCTGCCGCAATGTCCTGATCTATTTCGACAAGACGCTGCAGTCGAAGGTGCACGGCCTGTTTTATGACAGCTTGGCCATGTTCGGCGTGCTGGTGCTCGGTAGCAAGGAGACACTCCGCTTCATGCCGCACGAGGAGTCCTACCAGCCGGTCGCGCCTCCGGAAAAAATCTTTCGGAAGGTGAAATAATGCATTACTCGGTCGTTGCTGTCGGCACTTCGTGGGGCGGGCTTTCGGTAATGACGAAAGTGCTGGGCGGACTGCCGCAGGATTTTCCGATTCCGATCGTCGTCGTGCAGCACCGCAGCAAGGACTCGGACACTCTCTTGTCGGAGCTGCTACAGGACTCCACGGATCTGACCGTCTGCGAGATCGAGGACAAGGACGTTCTGCAACCGGGGCGAGTCCACATCGCCCCCGCCGACTATCACGTCATGCTGGAGCCGGGCTTCCTGTCGCTGACGTTGGAAGAGCCGGTGCGATTCAGCCGACCATCGATCGATGTGATGTTCGACTCGGCGGCAGATACCTACGGACCTGCCACGATTGGAGTAGTGCTGACTGGCGCCAATGAGGACGGCGCACGCGGACTCGCGCACATAGTGCGGCGCGGTGGGCACGCGCTGGTGCAGGATCCGAAGACCGCTGAGATTCCGATCATGCCTCGGGCAGCAGTCCGAGCCGTGCCGAGTGCCGAAATAGTGCCGCTCCACAGCCTGGCACCGCGGCTGATCGAGCTCTCGCGTGAGGATTCGAAGTCACGACTGGAGAGGAGACCGGTGGCATGACGGAAGAAGCCGTCAACATCCTTCTCGTCGACGACCGGCAGGAAAATCTCCTGGCACTGGAAGCGATTCTGGAGCCACTCGGGCAACATCTGGTGCGCGCTACCTCGGGTCCGGCTGCGCTGCGATGCGTGCTCGAGTCTGAATTCGCGACGATCCTGCTCGACGTTCAGATGCCTGGCATGAACGGCTTCGAGGTCGCGGAGATCATCAAGTCGCGCGAGAGGTCGCGGACCATTCCCATCATCTTCCTCAGCGCGATCAGCAAGGAAGACGCCTACGTCTTCAAGGGCTACTCGATGGGAGCCGTCGACTACGTGTTCAAGCCCTTCAATCCGGACGTGCTGCGCTCGAAGGTCGCGGTATTCGTCGATCTTTTCGTCAAGCAGCGTGAGCTACAGCGCCAGGGCGAATTGCTGCGCGAGGCCGAGAAGCGTGAGCTGGAGCTGGAGCACCGCACATCGCTGCTCGAAGCCGAAGCCCGCTCGGCGGCAAAGCTGTCGCAGATGAATGACGAGCTGCACCGGCGACAGCTGGCGCTGGAGCAAGCCATGGGCGCGCGGAACCGATTTTACGCCTCGATGAGTCATGAGCTGCGCACGCCGATCAACGCGGTAATCGGCTACAGCACTTTGATGCTCGACAACATCTACGGACCGCTCAATGCCAAGCAGAAGGAAGGTCTGCAGCGGACAATGGCAGCGGCGCGTCATCTGCTGGAGCTGGTGAACGACGTGCTCGATCTCTCCAAGATCGAAGCAGGAAAGATCGAGCTGTCATTGCAGCCGGTGATGTTCCCGTCGTTGATAGAGGACCTCTTCGTCACCATTCGTCCGCTGGCAGATGATTATGGCTCGACGCTGAGCCTCGAGATGGAATCGGCACCGTTCAACATCGTCAGCGATCCGCGGCGTGTGCGGCAGGTGCTACTGAATCTCCTCTCGAACGCGATCAAGTTCGGTGAAGGAAAACCGATCCGTGTGGCCTGCAAACAAACCGACGAGCAGGGTGTAGAGATAGCTGTAATCGATCAGGGAGTTGGAATAGCGTCGGAAGACATCCCGCGGATCTTCGAGGAGTTCGTACAAGTCTCGGAGTCGAAGCAGCCCGGCACCGGGCTTGGGCTTCCGATCTCGAGGCGACTGGCTCAGCTGTTGGACGGGTCCTTGACCGTGTGTTCGACGCCGGGCCAAGGGAGCACTTTTCGTCTCACCCTACCGGCCTCTCTAGAGGACGATTTGGCCCATGAGCCTGCGTTATCCGCCGCTACGGTGGCATAACCAAACGCCCGATTTGGCACATTGTCTGCCCTTCTATAGGGGACCGTCGCAATACGCGGGGGTCATACCTGGAGGCTTTAAAATGTTCAAAAAGTTACTAATCCTTCCGGCCGCGGTCCTCGCGTTCGCCTGCTCCAAGGGCGATAACAAGATGACCGCTGCGGACAGTGCTCTTAATTCAGATCTGTCTACTGCAGCAGCGAGCCGGCCCTACACTCCGCTTGACAGTATCACCGCTGCCGAGCGTGCGGGTGTAGCAGCTACGACAGCGCCAACGGCTCTGAGAAGCACGTCGACTGCTCCGCGGACGACTGTCCGCAGAACCAGCACGGCGCGTCGTTCTACCTCCTCCGGTGGCACTTATTCGTCCGCTCCGGTTTACAGCGCCCCGGCTCCTCAGCCGACGGTCGTGAAGCACACCAAGCGTGACGCAGCAATCGGCGCTGGCGCGGGTGCAGTGATCGGTGCCGTCACCAGCAAGAACAAGGTGAAGGGCGCGATCATCGGTGGTGCGGCCGGAGCAATCTTGGGCGGTATCATCGGCAACAACGTCGATAAGACGAAGAAGTAGCTTCGTTGTGGCTCAAGCGTCCTGCACATGGCTGTGCAGGACGCTTTTTTTTTCTCGCCGGTTGCGTCTTGTGCTCCGAGCGGGTGTGACTTACGATGAACGCGCATGAATCTAGAGACAGGATCCACAGCTCCAATCCGCGCACTGTGTATCGCACGCCATTGCTTTCTCAGTGAGCACATAGCGCGGTACTTCGCCCAGATGGGCGTCGTCACGACTAACGCAGATGGAATCGATTCCGCCGCCGAGTCGGTTGGCGACGTTCCACCCGACGTCGTGATTTGCGACTACGATGTGCTGGCGAACATCCCATTGGAGAGATGGGAGCACAACAGCCTGCTCGCGAAGACGCCGGTGATCGCGGTCAGCCTCACCCGGCGCGCCGAAGAGCTGCACCTGCTCGACATCAACGGCATTGCCGGTTTCCTCTATCTACCGACGCTGGAGCCCGCGTCGGCGATGCAGATCCTGAGGGCTGCCGCAGGCCGCCCGAAGTACACGCTTGGCTCCCTTCTCAACGCGCCGAGGGCGGTAGAGCGCAGTTAAATTTAGAGGTATGAGTAACGAGCCCGTTACGGGCGTCTATAACGACGGATACATAAGGGAGGCCTACGAAGCGTACCGGCGCGATCCTGCATCGGTTGACGAGTCGTGGCGCCAATTCTTCCGATTTGCCGAAAGCATAGCTGGCACTGCACCGCCAGCTGCCGTTGTTGGTCAGCCTTCTCCAGCGGGACAGATTGATCCCGCTTTTCTTCGCGATGTCGCTGCTGCAGCTGAGCTCGTTGACGCCATTCGCAGCTACGGACACCTTGCCGTCCCGCTCGATCCGCTGGGTACTGCGCCCGAAGGAACGCCCGAGCTAACTCCGGAATTCCATGGTCTGACCGAGGAGCACCTCGCCAGTATCCCTGGCGTCACCCTTGGTGCTTCAGGTGGCAGCGCTGCCGATGTGGTGGCGCGTCTACGCGAGCTCTACTCGTCGAAGATCGGATTCGAGATCTCGCACCTCGGCAAGGTCGAGGAGCGGGAATGGCTGCGCCAGGAAATCGAAAGCGGCCGGATGCATCAGCCGCTCAGCGAAGAAGAAAAGAGATCAATCCTCAAGCGACTTACAGAAGTCGATGGGTTGGAGCGTTTTCTGGGGCGCGCTTATCAGGGTTACAAGCGGTTCTCAATCGAAGGCAGCGACGTTCTGGTGCCAATGCTCGACGTAGCGATTGAAGCGGCGGCCAATCACGGCGCGCGCGAGGTCGACCTCGCCATGGCGCATCGCGGGCGCATCAACGTCCTCGCACACACCCTCGGCAAGCCGTACGCGTCGATCTTCGAGGAGTTCGAGGGCAAGCACGCCGCAACCAACGCGGTCAGCGAGACCGGCGACGTGAAGTATCACCTCGGTGCGACAGGCAAGCGCGAGGTTGCGAGTGGCGCCGAAGTCGAAGTAGTACTGATTCCGAATCCGAGTCACCTCGAGGTGGTCAATCCGGTTCTCGAGGGAGTGGCGAGAGCGCGTCAGGTGATGGCGGGCAAGGGCAAGCGCGATGAAGCGGCGGTGCTGCCGATCTGCGTACACGGCGATGCGGCGTTCCCGGGCGAAGGCGTTGTGCCGGAGACGTTCAATCTTTCTGGTCTCAATGGTTTCCGAACCGGTGGGACGCTCCACATCATCGTCAACAATCAGGTCGGCTTCACCACCGACCCGATCGACGCGCGGTCGACGCGCTACGCCAGCGATCTCGCCAAGGGGTTCGAGGTTCCGATCGTCCACGTCAATGCAGACGATGCCGAGTCGTGCATCCACGTCGTGCGCCTGGCGATCGAGTACCGAGCGAAATTCGGCAAGGATTTCCTGATCGACCTCGTCGGGTATCGCCGTCACGGACACAACGAGACGGACGAGCCCGCGTTCACCCAGCCGACGCTCTACAAGAAAATTCGCGCGCATCCTTCTCCGCGCGAAGTGTGGGGCAACCGCCTGGTTGCAGAAGGAGTCGTCACGGCGGAAGAAATGAAGCAGCTCGATGTCGATGCTGCGGCAGAGTTCGATCGAATCCTGACCGCGATGAAGGCGGGCGAGATTCATCCGCCCGAATACAATCCGGCGAAAGAAGCGGAGGCAGATCAATCGGGTGCCGGCAGCGGCGACACGGCGGTGGATGCCGATCGACTGCGGGATTTGAATGATCATCTCCTCAAGTGGCCGCCGAACTTCAAGGTCAATCCGCGTCTCGCCAAGACGCTGGCGCGTCGCGCTGAAGCGATGGGAGATGCGGGCGGCATAGACTGGGGTCACGCCGAGGCACTCGCGTTCGCGTCGCTGCTGATGGACGGAACGTCGGTGCGTTTGACCGGTCAGGATTCGGAGCGCGCGACGTTCTCGCATCGACAGGCAGTGCTCCACGATTCGGAGTCGGGCGAGATCTACGTTCCGCTGGAGCACGTCGCTGACGGATCGCGCGCCAGAATCGAGATCTACAACAGCCCGTTGTCCGAAACGGCGGTGCTTGGCTTCGAGTATGGGTACAGCACGGCGGCAGAGGACACGCTGGTTTTGTGGGAAGCGCAGTACGGCGATTTCGTAAACGTGGCGCAGCCGATCATCGACCAATTCATCGCCGCCGATCGCGCCAAGTGGGGACAGGATTCGGGATTGGTGCTGTTGCTGCCGCACGGCTACGAGGGACAGGGGCCCGAACACTCGAGCGCACGGCTTGAGCGGTTCCTCCAGCTTTGCGCTGAGGGAAACCAGCGGGTTGCGTATCCATCGACGCCGGCTCAGTACTTCCACATCCTGCGGCGCCAGGCGCAGTTGTACGAGCAGCGGCCGCTGATTCTGATGCAGCCGAAGAGTTTGCTGCGTCTGCCGGAAGCAGCGTCCAAGCTCACTGATCTGACCAGTGGAAGTTTCCGGCCAGTGATCGACGACCCGGTAGCGTCCCAGCACCGGGAAGCGATAACGCGCCTCGTCTTCTGCACCGGCAAGATCTATTACGATCTCGCGGTGAAGCGTGCGCCGCACGTCGCGCTCGTTCGCGTCGAGGAGCTTTACCCGTGGCCGGGGAATCAGATCGCGCAGATCGTCGACCTCTATCCTGCGATCGAGGAAGTGGTGTGGGCGCAGGAGGAGCCGAAGAATCAGGGTGCGTGGTCCTACGTTTCGCCGCGCCTGCGGATGTCGACGGGAAACGCGCTGCTGACGCGCTACGTCGGGCGCCCGGATCGCGCCAGTCCTGCCGAAGGATATGCGGAAGCGCACAGGAAGGAGCAGGAGCGCATCATCGCCGAAGTGAATGCGCCGCTGCAGCAGCCTGCCGGCGCGAAGCGCCGCGGGATGGCGGTCAAGACCTAACCGCTCTCTGACGCCACAATGAAGAGAGCGATTCTACTCGCTGCGACGGCTGCGACTGCTTCACTGCCGTTCGCGCCAATGCCGCAGACGCGAGGAGAAACCGCTGCTTCGATTGGGCAGCCAGCGGATGTCGAGCAGCTGCGCGTGCTGTGGATCGCCGCGCATCCCGACGACGAGGATACCAATCTGATTGCCTGGCTCGCCCGCGGCCGTAACGTCAACACGGCGTACATGTCGCTGACGCGCGGCGATGGTGGTCAGAATCTGATCGGCAACGAGCTCGGCGAAGCGCTTGGCGTAATTCGTACCGAGGAGCTGCTGGCGGCGCGGCGGATCGACGGCGCGCATCAGTATTTCGGGCGTGAGTACGATTTCGGTTTCTCGAAGACTGCCGACGAGACCAGGAAACACTGGCCGCAGGACTCGGTGCTCAACGATGTGATGACAGTGATGCGCGCGTTTCGGCCGCACATAGTAATCACCACGTTCTCGGGGACGCCGCGCGACGGCCACGGCCACCATCAGATTTCGGCGATAGTGGCGCGTGATGCCTACAACATGGCGGCCGACACGGTGCGGTTCCCGGTGGCGCAATTCGGAAAGCCGTGGACACCACTCAAGCTCTATCGGCTGGCGCGTTTTTCACCTCAGGATCGGACGCTCGCCATCAACGTCGGCGAGTACAATCCCTACCTCGGCTTGTCGTACCAGGAAATTGCTGCTGACAGCAGGTCGCAGCACAAGTCGCAGGGTCAGGGGACGGTTCGGCAGAAGGGCGTGGTGTGGGACTACCTGATGCGTGAGGATTCGCGTGTGCCCGCACCGCCGGCGAAGGAAGAGAAGTCGATCTTCGCCGGGCTCGATACGACGAAGCTGCAGGTCCAGGATAGCAGAGTCGCGCCACCGCAGCTGGAGTCGCCCGTAGAAATGGAAGCGATCGCGGACAGGCAGGCCCTGGCGGTGGGTGACATCGCGCGCGTGATGGTGACGATCTACAATCGCAGTCGCTCGCCAATTCAATTCGCTCACGCCTCTTCGGGTGTGCCGAGCAGCTCGATGACGTTGTTGCCTGATTCGGCGATTCGCTGGACCGATGATTACAGAGGAGCCGAAATCACCCAGCCATGGTGGCTTGCCCAGCCACGCAATGGTGACCTGTTCACTCCGCGCGTCGATGGAATCTCAGAGGATGAGCGCAGCAAGAAGGAATGGGAGCGCGCATCGGTGACGGTCGACGGGAAGACGTTTACGTTGTCCGCGCCGATCGTCTATCACTACGTCGATCGTGTCCGCGGTGATGTGCAGCGTCCACTGATCGTTGCTCCGGGGATCTCGATCACTCTCGATCAGGCGGTCGAGATGGCGCGGGCAAACGCACCCTTCAATCAGCTCATCAAGACGACGCTGCGCTCCGCGTACGCCGATTCCACTCCGGTCACGGTGAGTCTTGCCGTGCCGCGCGGGCTGACTGTCGATTCGACATCGCGGACAATCATGATGTCTCCGGGCGGAACTCGTACACTGGCCTTCCGGGTGCGGGGCAAACTCGGGCGCGGTCCGCACCAGGTTACGGCAGCGGCAACCGCCAAAGGCGCCTCCTTCCGCAGCGGCTACATCCCGATCGAGTATCCGCACATAAACCCACAGCGCATCTACCGTCCGTCGACACTCACGATCGCCGCGGCGGATGTCGTCTTGCCGGCCGCGTTGAATGTCGCATACGTGCCGGGCGTGGGAGACAACGTCGCGCCCATACTCGCGCAGCTTGGCGTTCCTCTTACCATCGTCGATCCAGAGGACATTCCACAAACGGATCTCAGTCGCTTCACCGCAATCGTGGTTGGGCCGCGTGCATATCAGGCGAGTCAGACACTGATGGACAACAACGAGTATCTGTTGTCCTACGTGCGGAACGGCGGAAGGCTGGTGGTGCAGTACGGTCAGGCCGAAATGCAGCGACCGGGGATCATGCCCTTTCCGATCACGTTGCGGCAGCCGGCGGAGCGAGTGACAGACGAGAACGCGCCGGTGACTTTCACGGATCCGAGCTCACCGCTTCTGAACGCGCCGAACAAGATCACGCAGACGGATTTCGATGGTTGGGTGCAGGAGAGATCGACGTACATGCCGTCGACGTTCGACTCTCACTATCGAACGATGCTGGCGATGAATGATCCGGGGGAGCAGCCCAATCGTGCCGCGATTCTGGCGGCGGCTTATGGGCGTGGCACTTACATCTACGTTCCGCTCGCTCTTTTCCGACAGCTCCCAGCCGGCGTTCCTGGTGGCGCGCGCATTTTCGCCAACCTGCTCGGCGGCAATACAATCAAATGAAGCTCCGCACCGGGGCTGAGCTTTTCCCGAGCTTAGAGATCACGCTTCGCCGGGCGATAACGTTCCTCGTGCTCGCTGCTCTTGGTGCGTGCAGCTCGGACAATCGAAAAGTTCTCATCGTTTATTCGCCGCACGGGAAAGAGCTGCTCGAGTACTTCGAGAAAGGATTCGAGAAAGCGCACCCCGACATCGACGTTCAGTGGGTCGACATGGGATCACAGGAAGTTCTGGAGCGCGTGCGCGCCGAAAAGCCGAATCCACAGGCGGATGTCTGGTTTGGCGCGCCGGCCGAGGCTTTCGATCGGGCGACCAGGGAGCAATTGCTCCAGCCCTATAAGCCAACCTGGGCCAACGCAATCGATCCGGAGGGTCGCGACGCACACGACAACTGGTACGGGACCTATCTGACGCCTGAGGTCATCGGCTACAATCGGGACGCGATCAAGGCCGCGGACGCCCCAAAGGATTGGGATGACCTGATCGATCCGAAGTGGAAAGGGAAGATCGTGATTCGCGATCCGATTGCATCGGGTACGATGCGGGCGATCTTTGGGGCTATTATGGCCCGATCCTATCGACTAACGGGTAAGCCCGATGAGGGATATGAGTGGCTGCGCAAGCTGGATGCGAACACCAGAGAGTACACTCTCAATCCGACGATCCTGTACCAGAAGCTGGGCAGGCAGGAAGGAGTGGTGAGCTTGTGGGACATGCCCGACTTCGCGACGCTCGAGCAGCGGACGAAGATTCCGATCGCTTATGTCATTCCGACCAGCGGGACGCCGCTGCTCGTCGACGGGATCGCGATAGTGCGCGGCAGCAAGCATCCGAAAGAGGCGGAGGAGTACTACGAGTTCGTCACGACTCCGGAAGCGATGATCGCCGCCGCCGATTCCTTTCTTCGTATTCCGGCGCGGAAGGACATTCCGTTATCGAAGCTTCCCTCATGGATCCGCGACGCGATGGCGAAGATCAAGCCGATGCCTGTCGATCGCGAAGTGATGGCCGCGCACCTCGATGAGTGGATGAAGTACTGGGACGCGAACATCAGGAATCGCGGGCAGAAACAGTGACCCCCGCGCCGCAGGCGCGAGCTGAAGCAGCAGGCGAGCGTGAGACTCTCGCGCTCAATGGGGTGACTCGGCGTTTCGGCGACTTCACTGCGGTCGACAATGTTTCGGTCGAGGTTGGCCGGGGGGAGCTGCTCGCTCTCGTCGGAGCATCGGGCTCGGGCAAGACGACGACACTGCGGATCGCTGCCGGCTATGAGATTCCCGACTCCGGAACGGTGACGCTGGGCGGGAAGGATATCACGCGCGTCGCACCCGAGCGCCGTGGATTCGGGATGGTGTTTCAGCACTACGCGTTGTTCCCGCACATGCCGGTCGAGGAGAATGTCGCGTTCGGTCTCGAAGCGCGTGGCATGAACAAAGTCGACCGTCTGATCAAGGCACGGACGGCGCTGGCCAGCGTCGGACTCGAAGGTGCTGGAAGCAGGGCGATTCAATCGCTTTCCGGAGGCGAGCAGCAACGCGTCGCGCTGGCACGCGCGCTGGTCATCGAGCCCCGCGCTCTTCTCTTGGATGAGCCTCTCTCCAATCTCGATCCGACCCTCCGGCAGGCGATGCGCAATGATCTGCGGGCGATGCTGCGCCGAGTTGGAGTGCCGGCATTATTCGTTACCCACGACCAGGAAGATGCATTCGCGATTGCCGATCGCATCGCACTGTTGAAAAGGGGAAAGCTCCTGCAATCGGGGACGCCGGAAGCGCTCTATCACTTCCCGGCCTCGCGGGAAGTCGCCGCATTCATCGGGCGCGGCAGCATCGTACCGGCTGATGACAAAGGACCGACGGCGGCAGTAACGATCGGCGGTGTGAAGCGCGATCTCGCCGTCACGCGGCCGAAAAGCGCCGAGCCGCGATTCGAGAAAGCGTTTGTGCTGATGCGACCCGACATGTTGGAGATGTCGCTCGGGGCGGGAGTCTTCGCCTGGCGAGGTCGTGTCACCAACCGGCGATTCGCCGGAGGGGTCGTCGTGTATCGTGTCGAGCTCGCCGACGGCGTAACAGTCGACGTCGAATCCGATGCGGCCGAAGCGCGTGAAGACGACAACGTCTCGGTCTCACCGCTCAAAGGCCCATTCCCGCTGGTGCCGGGATGACATCTTCACAGCAGCGACAGAACTGGATCATCGCACTGCCGGTGATCGCGCTGCTGTTGTGGAGCGTGATCTACCCCAACGCGGCGGTGATCGCCGGCAGCTTCGAGAACGGACTCGGACATTGGCGCGAGTTCATGGCCAGCCCGGCCGATCGCGAGGCACTGCGAACGAGCATCGTCATCTCGGTCGCCTCGGTGTTTGCATCGCTAGCCATCGGAGTTCCGCTCGCGTTTCTGCTTGGTCGCTTCGAGTTCCCCGGACGCCGACTATTGCGAGCGGTGGCAACGCTACCGGCAGCATTGCCGCCGCTGGTGGGGGTGATCGCATTTCTCTTTCTCTATGGCGAGAGCGGAGTAGTAACGCGCGCAGTCCAACGGGCGTTTGGGATGGCGGAAGCACCGTGGCGACTGCAGGGAGTCGGCGCGATCGTGTTCGTGCACGCCTACACGATGTACGTCTACGTGTTTCTGTTCGTGTCGGCCGGGCTGGAAAGATTTGACGCCACGCTCGACGAAGCCGCATCGGGACTCGGCGCCAGCACCTGGCAGAGACTGCGGCGAGTGACGCTGCCGCTGCTGATGCCGGCCGTCGCCGGCTCGATGCTGCTCGTTTTCATGAATGCACTTGGCTCGTTCTCGGCGCCGTATGTGTTCGGCGGCGGACTGCGCGTGTTGTCGACGCAGATCCTCGCCTCCAAGACGAACGGTGCAATGGGCTTGGCGTACGTCGAGACTACGGTGCTGGCATTGAGCGCGGTGGCCGGGCTCGCCTTGTTCCGCTGGCTGGATAGAAAGCGGAAGTACACCCTCGCCAGCAAAGGCGGACGGTCGAGGAGAACGATTCGCTCGCGACGGATTCAATTACTAACGAGCATCGCTGCCGCAATCGTAGTCGTGGCGCTGGTGTTGCCGCACCTGATGGTGGTGCTCGTCTCATTCGCGCGCGACGGATCATGGACGACGCAGGTGCTTCCGCCAGAATACACGCTGGAGAACTATCGTCGACTGTTCTCGGAGAGCGAGCTGTGGCGGCCGATCACCAACAGCGTATCCATGGCACTGATCGCAACGGCCGCGAATCTCGTGGTGTGCTTCGTGGCCGCTTATCTGATCGTGTTCAGAAAATTCGCTGGTAAGAGACTGCTGGAGCTGCTGGTCGCGCTTCCCTGGGCGATCCCGGCGACGGCGATCGCACTTGGACTTGCCGCAACCTTCAATCGGAATGATCTGCTCACTGGTCGGGTGCTGTTGGTGGGGACGTTCTGGATCCTGCCGCTCGCCTATTTCATTCGTGACACACCGCTTGTGGCGTCGGCAGTCGAATCATCGCTGAGGCAGATGGACTCGTCACTCGAGGATGCTGCGCGCGGGCTGGGCGCATCATGGTTGATGACGATGCGTCGCGTCGTGCTGCCGGCTGCACGTCCAGGTCTGGTTGCCGGTGGGCTGCTTGCGGCGGTTACGGCGGTCGGAGAGTTCGTCGCCAGCGTCGTGCTTTACACACATTCGAATCGGCCGATCTCAATGGAGATTCTGGCACAGCTTCGCGCGCTGGCTTTCGGTACGGCGGCTGCCTACAGTGTGCTGCTGATTCTGCTGGTCCTGCTGATGACTCTGGCAGCACGGTCGTTCGAGGAAAGACTTGCCTGACGTCCTGAACCGTCCGCGTGTCGTCATCATCGGCGGCGGGTTCGGCGGCATCGCCGCGGCAAAAGCGCTGAAGCGCGCACATGTCGCCGTAACGGTCATCGATCGAACCAATCATTTCATATTCCAGCCGCTGTTGTACCAGGTTGCAACCGCAGCGCTGGCGCCGAGTGACATCACAGCGCCGATCCGCTGGGTTCTGCGGCACCATCGGAACGCGGAAGTGCTGATGGCGGAAGTTCGCGAGATAGATCCGGAGCGCCGGGTGGTGCGGATCGATGACGAGCTGAAAGAGATCCCATATGACTACCTGATCGTCGCCACCGGCTCTCGTCACGCCTACTTCGGACACAACGAGTGGGAGCCATACGCGCCGGGACTGAAGGCAATCGAGGATGCGTCGGAGATCAGACGCCGTTTCCTGCTCGCATTCGAGAACGCGGAAAAGACCGACGACGAGAAGGAGCGGGAAGAGCTACTGACGTTCGTGATCGTTGGCGGCGGACCAACCGGTGTCGAGCTGGCGGGTGCGCTTCCTTACATCGCGAAGAAGGCGCTCGCTTCCGATTTTCGCAGAATCGATACCCGACGGACGCGGGTGATTCTGGTGGAGGCAGGCCCGCGCATTTTGCCGACGTTTCCGGAGCACCTGGCCGCACGTGCAGTTCGTGACTTGAACCATCTGGGTGTAGAGGTGCGGATCGCGTCGGCGGTCACCAACGTTGGGCCGGATGGAGTGAGTATCGGTGCCGAGAAAATTCGCGCGCGCACGGCGTTCTGGGCGGCGGGAAATCTCGCGTCACCGCTCGGGAAGTTCATGGGCGTCCCCCTCGATCGCGCTGGCAGAATCGAGGTGAATCGGGATTTGTCGGTGCCCGGTCACCCGAATGTTTTCATCGTCGGCGATCTGGCGGCGCTTGTTCAGGACGGACGCCTGGTACCCGGCGTCGGCCCAGCGGCGATCCAGGAGGGGAAATCAGCAGCGCGAAATATTCTGCGCGAGCTCCGGCGCGCGCCGCGCAAGCCTTTTCATTACTGGAACAAGGGTGACCTCGCCGTGATCGGAAGGTCACGCGCCATCGCCGACCTCGGCTGGATCACTTTTTCCGGCTGGTTCGCGTGGGTGTTCTGGCTGTTCGTCCACATCATGTACCTGGTCGGGTTCCGCAATCGGATCGTGGTGCTGTTCGGGTGGGCGTACGCTTATTTCACATCACAGGCGGGGGTGAGGCTGATTACGGATGTGGAGAGGTACAAGCCGCCGGGCGTAAAATGAACGACGCTTCTACTCGCATTCAACCGTAACGCGTTCCGTGTTGCGGGTAGCACCGTTCACGGTTGCCGGTTAACTGCGGGGCGAACCTTTGTCCTCCGGCGTCTATGGGAAAGCAACCGCATGGCTCCTGGGTCGGGTCCTGGGTGGTGGTGAGCGCAAGGCGGTAGTAATGTTGTTCCGGTTATTCCCCTTCCGAGACTAGTCAATGGGCAGCAACGGTGATGCGGTCAGAGAAGTTGAACCAGCGCCTTCGAAGGCGAGTTTGTGGGAAGACTTCGTCGACATCTTCTATGCTCCTTCTTCCGTATTCGCGCGGCGCGCGGATGGGAAGTTTGGACTTCCGCTGCTGTTCCTCATCGTAGTCGGGACGGTTCTTTTCTTCCTGACCAAAAATGCGATGCAGCCGATCATGGATGCGGAGTTCGCCAGACAAACCGCCGCGGCAATGCGGAGGAATCCGAATATCACTGCAGAGCAGATCGCGTCGGGCCGCGGCTTCTTTGAGACCCTTGCTCCATTCTTCTTCGCCATCGGGCTGACCCTCGGCGTATTTGGCACCGGAGTGGTGCTATGGCTGGTGAGCAAGCTGTTCGACGCCAAGGAATCGGTAGCGGCGGCGATCATGATCGCGACATACTCCGAGGTGCCGCGCATCGTCCAGATAGTGGTTAACGCGGCGCAGGCGCTGTTCATGAGTCCGGAAAAGCTCAACGCCATCAACAGTGTCGGGTTCAATCCGGCGCGCTTCATGGATCCTGACCACGCCTCAGCGGTGGCGATCGCGCTGGCGGCCAGGTTCGATCTCTTCACGATCTGGATCACGGTGTTGCTGGGCATCGGGATCTACGTGGTCGGCAAGGTCACCAAGCAGCAGGCGGCAATAATTGCCGTGGTTACCTGGGTTGCGGGGGCACTGCCGGCAGTACTTGGGGCGTTGCGCCAAGGGTAAAACCGCCGTCTGCTAGGTGACACGTTCACCCGGAGACTGATGGACCCCAGGAAGGAGCAGGAGATCGAGGCTCGCCTCTCCAGCATCGAGAGCACGCTTGCCGCGCTTCAACGATCGATCGATGAATTGATCGGCGAGAGGCGCAGCAGCGCCACGTCCGCTGCAGGCCCGCACCAGCGGGAGCACAGCTCGAGCTCCCACGCCGCACGCGCTGCTTCACGAGCGCGCGCTACGCCCGTCGACGACCTCGGCGCCACGATCTCCGAATGGTTCTCGTCGCGGTCACCCGAATGGTGGTTGAGCCGACTCGGCATGGGCTTCGTCGTCATCGCGATTCTGTTCCTGTATAGCTACGCAATCGAGAGGGGCTGGATCACGCCGCTGCTCCGCGTTCTGGCTGGCGCACTGGTGGGAACGGCGCTGTTCTGGGCGGCGACGAAAACGGACGAGACGAAGCAGACTGAAGCCTATGGTCTCGGCTTGCGACAAGTCCTTTATGGCGGCGCGCTGGCGATCTGGTACGTCACCGCCTACGCCGCGTCGGTATGGTACAACATCATCTCGATTCCATCAGCGAGGCTTCTCTTTTTCGTGCTGACGATTGTGTCGGCGTGGATCTCACTGCAGGAGCGTCGCGAGATATTTGCGTTCATCGCCGTAACGACCGGCTTTGCAACACCGTTCATCTTGTATTCGCCGGTTACGTCGCTGACTCCATTTGCGCTCTACCTGGGTGCTGTCACGGCAGTCGGGCTCTTCATCTACCTGGTACACGGCTGGCCATCGACGATCTGGATAACGTTCCTCGCGTTCTGGCTCCTTCTCAATGGAACCGCAATCTCCGGCGGTCAGATTCGCTCGGCCGCGTCTGGCGCGATTGCCATTTCCGTCCTGCTGATCCTGGCAGGCGCAGCGTTCACGCGCGTCCCATCGTTGCGGCGACAGCTGCTGGCGACGGGATCCAAACGGTACACGCCGGCCCCCGTGAGCGAAGCCACACAACGCGTCATGGAGGGACTCGACGCACTCTCGAAATCGCTGGGCGGAGGAAAAAGCGCAGCAGATAGTCTGGCGCTGTGGGTGATGACTCTGCTCAGTCCGGTACTCGCGGTGAGCAGCCTGGCGAATATCTGGGTGAGCATTCCAGCTGAAGGATCCGGCCTGATTCTGATTGGTCTTGGCTCGGCCGCGCTCTACTACGGCATGAGCACCTTCGCCGACAGAGAGCTTCGACAAGTCGTATTCACGGCGGCTGCGCTCTGGACACTGCTCGGGCTCCTGAAGGTTGCGCCAAGTCCGGAGTGGCTGGCGGTGGCAGGGTTGTTCGCGGCGGTAGTGCTTGTCTACATCCGAAAGGCGTTGATCGGACCGCGTACGATCGCCAAGGCGACTATCGTCATCACGCTGGCCGTCATCGCCGGCCACGAGCTCTCCGGTGTGCAGAGCGGGCTGTTGCGCTGGCGCTGGATTGCCGCGGACGTCGTTGCGCTTGGAGCGAGCGCGATCATCAGCAGGACTCTCGTGGTTGATCGCGCCGAGCGGTTGCAGGGTGCGGTGTTGGCTGTGTTGACGTATCTGACTTCGCTGGTTGTGATCCTGAACATCCTGGCGCCGGTGTGGCCGCCGCTGGTGACGGCGACCTACGCTGTCTTCGGCGCGGTGCTGCTGGTGATGAGCAGGAGACGTGGAGGCGAGCGACTGCTGCGTCAGCTTGGCGGGGTGACGATGCTGATCGTCGTGGCGCGTTTGTTTTTCGCCGATCTTGCCAGCGTGGAAACTGTCTGGCGGGTGCTGCTGTTTCTCGTCATCGGTGCGGTGTTTCTCTACGCGGCGTACAGACTTCAGCCTGCGCGTGCAACTGAAGCAGGAAAGTGATCTCAAGCTGTCGACAGGCTGACACTCCAAATGTGCCCAGTTGCAATTGCGGCATCCCGCGCATAACTTGCTGGCCATGACCTCAGCGTTTTGCCGTCGCCATCACCATGCGCACTTCCACAGCCCGACGGGCTGGGGCAGCGAGCGCACGTCCGTGTGATAGCGTAACGGCACATTAGCGCTGGTTTACCCTCGGCCCGTCCAGATGGACGGGCTTTTTCTTTTTCTACCCACTCATGTTACGAATTGCACTGCCAAACAAGGGACGTCTCGCCGACGAGACGCGAGATCTCTTCAACGATGCCGGGCTCGACGTGCGTCTGCAGTCCGGGCGATCGCTCACCGCTTCACTGGGCGGCGAGTTCGAGGCGATCTTCGTGCGTGCTACTGACATCGCCGAGTTCGTCGCCGACGGTGCTGCTGATGCTGGCGTCACCGGCTGGGATCTCGTTCGCGAGTCGAAGCGCGACATCGTCGACCTGCTCGACCTCGGCTTCGGGAAATGCCGAGTGGTCGTCGCGGCCAAGGAGGAAAGCGATACCACCTCGATTGCGACCATTCCGGAAGGCGCGAAGGTCGCAACGGTTTTTCCGGCACTGACGACGGATTTCTTCGCGGCGCACGACAAATCCGTACAGATAGTTCCCGTATCGGGCGCGGTAGAAATTGCGCCGCACCTGGGCATCGCGGATCTGATCGTCGATATCACTTCGACCGGCTCGACGCTCAGGATCAATGGCCTGCGTGAGATCTCGACGATACTGAGCTCGACGGCGCGACTGGTGACGGCGGCAGAGAGAAAGCCGGCTGATAGTTGTGCGCTGAATGAGTTGGTGACGGCGCTCGCCTCGGTGCTGAGTGCGAGAGACAAGCGCTACCTGATGGCGAACGTGCCGCGAGAATCGCTGCCGGCGATCAAGCGGGTGCTGCCTGGTCTCAGTGGTCCGACGGTGATCGATGTGCTCAATGGTGGAGATTGCGTCGCGGTGCACGCGGTAGTGGCAGCAGAATCGGTTTACCGAACTATCGCGGCGGTAAAGCAGCTCGGTGGTCGCGGAATTCTGGTCACCCGCATCGAACGGCTCACGCCATGACCTGGTCAACCGGCCTCGATGGTTTTCGCGTCGTCGGCAATTTGTCCGAATTGTCGCGTGAACAGCGCGCGTTGCTGTTGGATCGATCGACCTCGACCGACGCGATTGTCCGCGACGTGACGCGTCGCATCATCGAGCGAGTGCGCTGCTCGGGAGATGATGCACTCTTTGCCCTCGCCGCTGAGCTCGACGGAGTGGAACTACGCTCGCTGGAGATCCCGCGCGAAGAGTGTGAGGCCGCGCTGGCAGATTTGCCGGCCGGAGTACGACGGGCGATGCTTCGCGCAGCGGCGAATATAGAAGCCGTTCACCGGGCGTCGATGCCTGCCGAAGTGGATTTGTCGCCCGAGGCAGGCGTGAGAATCGTTCGTCGTCCGGATCCGCTCCGTCGTGTCGGGGTCTACGCACCCGGTGGTCGCGCAGCGTACCCGAGTAGCGTGCTGATGGGTGCGATTCCAGCGCGCGTCGCTGGAGTTGGCGAAGTAGTATTGTGCTCGCCGCCGGACAAGGTTGGTCGCCCGTCCAGGAGCGTACTTGCTGCTGCGGCTATATCCCGTGTGGATCGTGTCTTCGCGATCGGCGGTGCTGGTGCGATTGCGGCGCTTGCCTACGGAACGGCGACGGTACCGCGAGTGGATCGCATCGTCGGTCCGGGGAACAGCTACGTCGTCGAGGCAAAGCTGCAAGTCGCCTCCGAT
>DASXSL010000034.1:0-10975 GCA_036506035.1 Gemmatimonadaceae bacterium
CGCAAGTACACCGGTTCATCCGTGGACACACTCAAAGCGGTGACGTTCGTCGACGAGCGCGCTCAGCATCCCTATCCACTCTCGGGTGTTGCGATCCGAGTCGTCGATTACACCGTGGTCTCGACGGGAGAACAGCTCGAGACGAGGTCGGTTCACAAGCGTGTGGTCGTGACCTTCAACGGAACGGCTGACGTGCCGATCTCACTCGGCGATTACAGCTGCGTGCTGCACCTCGACACGCATAAGGTGGATGGCTGCAAATAGCTCCAGCTGGGTTTGCTGGGAGCAGGGCGCAGCGAGATCTGGCGCTGCGCCCCGTTCCTTTTGAGGCTATTGTACCGATCTTTTGCGGCTTATATCTTGACCATTGGCGGGCAGTCCGTAAGCGAGAAAAGCCGGGTGCCTCGCCGGAGGGAAGATGAGCCGCACCGTGAACGGCCGGATTTGCTCGCGCTCGCTCGTCATTGTCCTTCTGTTCGTGAACGCGGCGTTCAGCCCGATTTGCATTCTCGGACAGGTAGGCGGGGTCGGCGGCAGCGGGGGAGGAGGTGGAGTTCGAGGCAAAGTAACTGCCGAGAACGGCATTGCTCTCTCGGGAGCGAGCGTCGAGGTGCAGGGGACCAAGCTTCGCACGTTCACCGACGATCAGGGCGTGTTCCGGCTGACCGACATTCCCCCTGGTCAAGCGAACATTCAAGTCAGGCGGCTCGGATTCCGTCCCGACTCAGCATCGGTGCAAATTCCCCCGTCCGGCGTCGCGGAGCTGAGCGTAAAGCTCCCAGTCGTCGCCGAGAATCTCATCCCCATAACGGTGCGGGCGCGCAAGCTCACTTATACTGGCAGGCTCGCCGGGTACTATGAGCGATTGGAACACCGGAATGGGGGTGTCTTCATCACCCGCGAGCAAATCGACCAGGATCGGCCGCGAACGCTTTCGCAGCTTCTCCAGAGAGTTCCTGGTGTGACTCTGATCCGTCTTCGCGCCGGGAGTACCGGGATCAGGCTGCGTGACCGAACCTGTGCTCCGCTGATCTGGCTTGACGGCAACGCATTGCCAGCGGGCGAGATCGATCTTGACAGCTTCCACCCCAACTCGCTCCAGGGCATCGAGCTTTACCTTGGCGCGGTAGGGGCACCATTTCGCTATCTAATGAGTCGCGACATGTCGAACTGCGGAACGATATTGCTATGGTCCAGAGGTGGCGACACCGAGTTTCCACAGGACTTGCCGAGCACCGCAGCCCAGATCGAGGATCTGGTGGCATCGCACGCGATCTTCACTTCAGACCAGGTCGATGAGGCCGCCCGCATTGAATCCGGCGTCTCGCTGGAACCGGCGTATCCGCCGGCGCTCAACGCCGCGCATATCGACGGTTTGGTAATCGCTGAATTCGTCGTGAGCGCCGCGGGACAGGTGGAGGAGGATACGTTCGGCGTCATCTCCTCGACCCACCCACTTTTCAGCGAAGCCGTCCGAGATGCGATCAGGAAGGCGACGTTTCGCCCAGCACTAATTAAAGGAACACCGGTCCGGCAGCTGGTCCACCAGCCGTTCGAATTTCGAGGAGGGAGTTGATCCTAACTCAAGCCGCACAAAAGACTTCCTTAGACACCCAGTGCGGCGGAAAAGTTCGAGACGGTTGTTGACAGCATAAGAACCGGACATATCTTCTGGAACCGGCAGAGCCTGCTGTCGGTCTACATGCAGCCATCCACCCACCCGGGAGGCGTATGCGGTATTCATAGTCAGTCGTCTCGCGCGCACAGCTCGCGCGGGATCATTTTCGATTTGCGTCCAGTCCCGCCCTGACGCACTGCGCGATCTCAAATCTCATCCCGAAGGCGTCGCCTTCCCCGTCGAAATTCCCCTGACCCGAGGGACGTAAGAATGGACATTCGCAAGTCAATTAGCCGCTGCTTTACAGCAGCGCTCGTGATCGGTTTCGCTGCCAGCGCCAGCGTGGCGCAAGGGCAAGGCGCGGTCATCACTGGTAAGGTTACTTCCGCTCAGGGCCGCGAAATCCAAGGCGCGAACGTGACGATACCGGACCTCAACATCTCGGTCGTAACGAATGCCGCCGGGGCTTACTCGATTGTGATTCCCCAGGCGCGACTGAGTGGTTCGGCAACTGTCGTCCGCGTCCGGTCGATCGGCTACCTTCCGAAAACCGTGCCCGTTAGCCTGACTCCCGGCAGCCACGTGGCCGACTTCTCTCTGACGGAAGACGCCAATCGACTCGAGACGGTTGTTACGACGGGTGTTATCGGTGCGACGGCCCAGTCGAAGGTTCCGTTCTCCGTTACACATCTCGACACGTCGGATATGAAGGTGCCGGGGGTCAATCCTCTGTCCCAACTCGCCGGCAAAGTCCCGGGGGCGAACATTGTTTCAGCGTCGGGACGTCCAGGCGCTGCCCCGGCCGTTCTTCTGCGAGGCCCGACGGCAATTACCGGAGCCGGACGCGGACAGTCTCCAATCTTCATAGTTGACGGAGTGCTGCTGACGAACCAGGGCAGCAACACCGGTGGGGGCGGAATACCGGATATCAACCCCCAGGATATCGAGAGCGTGGAGGTGCTGAAGGGTGCGGCGGCGGCGTCCCTCTACGGCGCCTACGCCGGCAATGGCGTCATCACCATCAAGACCAAGAGCGGCATCGGTTCGGGTGAAGGCGTTCACTTCACGGCGCGCACGGAATATGGAACCAGCGATATCGAGCACCACATCGCGATCAATCAGAGTAATGCGCTCGAAGTCGATGAAACGGGAACGAGGTTCTGCATCGGGCCAAGCAGCGGGCCGAATCGCTTTACTTGCACGCAAAGCATCGACTACAATGCTGAAGCGCTTCGCATCAACGACCAGGCGCTCGATTTCCCGCTGGCCCCTGTTGGTTCCTTCCCTGTAGACCCGGGATCGGCGGTTGGTGGAACGGATCCCGTTCTGCGCGCGGGCTACCTGATTCGTGACTGGCCGGGCCTGAACTATGATGCCGTTGCCGAATTCGTCAAACCACGGCCAATGATCAACAACTCGATTGACATGCGCGGCCACTACGGCAACACGTCGTTCTACAGCAGCGTCTCCAGTCTGGATCAGGGTGGCGCGATCAAGTACCTCAGCGGCTTCCAGCGGCAAACGGCTCGTCTGAATCTCGATCAGCGTATCGGCACTCGGTGGACGGCGACGCTGACGACCTTCTTCTCACGTGGACAGAAAGACGGTTGGAATCAGGAGGATGGCGGCTCGGCATTCTTCCGACTGACTCGCCAGGTCCCGATCGCGAACCTGGATGCGGTCGACACACACGGCCGACTCTTCGTTCGCCCGAACCTTGGCGGCGGTGGAACCCAGAACTACAACCCGCTCTACCTCCTTCAGAACGATTTCCAGACCAGCAAGACCAACCACTTCACTGGCGGCGGCACGCTCCGCTTCGCACCAACGACGTGGCTCGATTTCGATGGCAACGTCGACTACGACGGGTCGCAGACCAACCTCGACAACTTCCGCAACAAGGGCTACCGCATCAACACCGGTGGAACGGTGACTCCGGGCGGCGACGCGTCTCGAGTCTGGAAGTCGTCGGAGCAGCTCCAGTCGTACAATGCGGCAATGGGGATGAACATTACCCGAGAGCTGCGGTCCGACTTGAACAGCCGTACCAGCCTCCGCTACACGTTCACGCGTCAGGACAACGACTATCGCCGTGTCAATGGCGGAATCCTGACCGTCGTCGGCGTGCCCAGCCTGGCCAACGTCCAGAGCTCGACACTCGCGGCAAACTCCAATGTCGAGTCGATCAGGAGCATCGGTTACTACCTCGCTCAGAACTTCGAATATAAGGATCGCTACATCATCGACGCCCTCGTTCGTCGCGATGGCAGCTCTCTGTTCGGACGCGCGAATCGCTGGAAGACCTTCGGCAGAGGTTCCGTTGCCTGGCGCATGTCGCAGGAGCCCTGGTATTTCATTCCGGCCATCAACGATCTCAAGCTCCGTGCGAGCGTCGGTACCGCCGGCGGAAGACCCGGATTCACATACCAGTACGAGACGTACACCATCGACAACGGTGTAGTCTCGAAGAGCACACTTGGCAATCGCTTCCTGAAGCCGGAGTCGATTCGCGAAAATGAATACGGAGTGGATCTCGAAGCATTCCATCGCCTTGGCCTGACGGTGAACTACGCCAAGTCCAACGCCCGCGATCAGATTCTGCTCGTACCAGTGCCCGTAGTAACCGGGTTTGGCCAGCAGTGGAAGAACGCCGGCGTGCTGCAGAACAAGACCTGGGAAGCCTCACTCAACATTCCGATCATCACCGGTCGCGATCTAACGTACTCAACGCGCATCAACTACGATCGCAACCGCGCTGTAATCACGCATCTGTACGTACCGAGCTTCACGTTCGGTGCGACGGCTCAGGCGACCGATCAGATCTTCCTCGCTCGCGAAGGCGAGCGTTACGGGACGTTCTACGGACGCGCATTCGCGACGAGCTGCAGTCAGCTGCCCGCGCAGGCGGCGGCATCGTGCGGTCATCCGGGCGATGCCTTCCAGAGAAATTCGGACGGTTGGATAGTCTGGGTCGGTCAGGGCAACTCGATTGCGGATGGAATACTCAAGAACCTGTGGATGTCGCGGTTGCCGGGGAATTCGCCGTTCTACGCCACGTCGTCGAATGGCAAGACCGGTTATTTCAATCCGTCGGTGGCGGTCAACTGGGGCATGCCGATCATCGTCCGTGACTCGACGGGTTCGGCGGTTCAGACCCCGCTTGGTAATCCGCTCCCGAACTTCAGGTGGAGTCTATCACAGACGCTCAGTTATAAGCGCCTGAGCCTGTACGGTTTGATCGACGCAGCGCGCGGTCAGCACGTCTACAATCAAGGCCGCGGCTGGTCTTACCTCGACTTCCTCGAGGGCCGCGAAAACCAGAAGCGAGCCTCGGTCGAGACGGCCAAGCCTCTGGGCTACTACTATCGTGCGGCAGCGCCCGATCAAAGCCGGCTTGGTGGCCTGTACGACATCCTGGGTCCGAACAACGCAGTGACCGAGGATGCCAGCTACGTCAAGCTGCGTGAGATCAACATCGGTTTCCGTCTCGGACGCTTCGGCTCGACGGGCGGCGACTGGAATCTGAGTCTGATCGGACGCAACCTGCACACCTGGACCAAGTACACGGGGTTCGATCCTGAGGTTGGCTACGGCGCGGTGAGCGGCGCAGGTAGCACGGCCAATGGTTCCGGTTCGGCTGCGATCAACGCGATTGACGCGTTCCAGTTCCCGAACCTCCGCACGTTCACCTTCTCGCTCTCAACAACCTTCTAAGTACCCATTGTCCGCTGTAGGAGACCGCAAGGTCTCCTACAGCGGACATCCTTCTCTCCGAGGATCATACATGCGCAGATTGTCTGTTATTGCCGGCGTCGCAGTGAGTGCAGCGATGTTCGCGTGCCACGATCCACTTAGCGTCACGAACGAAAACGCCGCCGACGCAGCGCGTGCGGGTGCTCGCCCAGGAGATGTCGAGGCGCTCATCGGCAGCTCGTACAACATTTCCTGGCAGGCGACGCTCGGTGGTCAGAACGACAACGTGAATAACCAGCTGTCCGTCATGTCGTTCGAAAACTCGTCGTCACTGGCGAACTTCAATATGGGAACGCGCGGGTCGCTGCCACGCAATCCCCTCAACAATCAGAAAGGAAATCCGGCGCTGGTCGGTAATTTCTGGGACTACCGCACTGACGCGCGCGCCGCGCGCTCAGCTGCCGATGGACTCGTCCAGCTGAATAAGATCGGGTTCTCGATCGGAAGCCCGCAGCGTGACATCCGCGCCCGGGCGTTCGCTTATTTCGTGATGGGGCTGAGTAACGGCAACATGGCCCTGGTCTACGATTCGGGCGCGGTCGTCAACGAGTTCAATGGAAACGACATTCCGTACCCGCCGTTGCTCGACCACGGTGTGCTGATGAAAGAAGCGATCAAACAACTCGACTCCGCGCAGAAGTACGCGGGGCAGATGACGATCACGCTCGACAAGATCTGGATACCGACGGATAACGGGCTCAGCAGCGCGGAATTCGTTCGGCTGATTCGATTTGTAAAGGCGCGCTTCAGAGCCGAGATTGCACGCACTCCTACTGAAAGAGCGGCGGTCGACTGGGCAGCCGTCAGAGACGATGCTCTGAACGGCTTGACGGCGGACGTCAGCACGAACATGAATCCAGCGGGCGGCTGGGACGTGGTGTGGTACATACAGCACTTCCTGTTCGACACGTGGACGCAGCAGTCGCCGATCATGATCGGAATGGCAGACAGCTCTGGCGCGTATGACGCCTGGCTGGCGACGCCGCTAACCCAACGGTCTGCATTCCTCATTCGCAGCGCCGATCAGCGCTTCCCTCCGGGAGACACGCGCGCAGCACAGCAGGCCTCGTCGAAGACGGGAACGGTGCAGGTCCCCTCGCGTCCGAATCTCTACTTCAGAAACCGGACGGCAACCGATCCTTCCGGCGAGCCCTACGCGAACTCGTACTACGACTGGTATCGCTTCCAGGCGCTGTTCAATGCCAACCGGATCGGCAAGTTCCCAATGTTCCAGAAGGTGGAGAACGATCTGCTTCTCGCCGAGGCCTATTATCGACTCAACGATCTGCCGAGTGCGATCGCGCTCATAAACAACACGCGGGTGAGCAAGGGAAATCTGCCGCCTCTGCCGGCGACGATGGCCGCGACGGATCCGGTGCCCGGTGGTGTATCCTGCGTACCTCGCGTACCTGACCCGGCGACGAATTACACATCCAGCACCTGCGGTACGCTGTTCGAGGCTCTCAAGTGGGAGAAGCGAATGGAGCTCGCTTTCACGCAGTACGGCTCGTGGTATTTCGACAGCCGCGGCTGGGGTGATCTTGCTCAGGGTACGGCGCTCGAATGGCCAGTACCGTATCAGGAAATGGATACGCGTAGTGAACCGTACTACAACCAGCAGGGGTCAGGCGCACCAAAAGGTACGTACGGCTACTGATTCGATGACTTACTCGCCGATTGAGTTGCGGCCTACTCCGATGTCTCGAGGACGCGTTCTCGTTCCGGGAGCCGTCGCGGCGATCGCGTTGCTGGCGAGCTGCTACAGCTTCGTCCCCACGAATCGCTCCGTTTTTCCGGTGGGGACTGCTGTCGCCTTCGACCTGAACGATGTGGGACGGGTCAGTCTCGCCAATCAGATCGGACCGGAAGTGATGCAGCTGAGTGGAGTTCTTCGCGATCAGACAAACATAGACTACACGATCAGCGTCGAGTCCATGACCTACCTCAATGGGCGGACTTCGCAATGGAGCGGCGAACCGGTCACCGTGAAGCAGGAATTCGTGAAGTCGACGTTTGAAAAGAAGTTTTCCTCCGGACGGACCGCAGCCGCCGTAGCTGCAGGCGCCGGTCTCGTTGGCGGAGCGCTGTTGGCGAACAGTCTGTATGCTTCGGGAGACAAGAACCCGGGCGACACCAAGCCACCGCCCGGTGGGACGACAATCAGGATTCTGAGATGGGCTTTCCGGCTACCCTAACTTCAATCATGTGGAGTCAGTAATGAATCTTCCCCGTCTATTTGTCTTGAGCGCGGCGATCGGCGTGCTCCTTGGTTGCGGTAAGGACACCACCGCGCCGGTGAACAAGCAGCCTGGTCCGGCCGGGCTGCTGCGAATCGTAAACGCGGTGCCCGACACCGGATCGATGGATTTCCGGTTTACGGATGTCGTCGACGGCGTGCCGAACGTAGAATTCGTAGGTCTCGCATTCCGCGCGGGAACGACCGTGGCCTATCAACGCACAGTTCCCGGCAATCATCACATTAGGGTCTTCATGAACGGCGGCTCGACCGATCCGGCCGTTGTTTCAACCGTGATGGGCGACCTGGATTTCCCCGTAAACGATGGCGTTGCTCAAACGCTCATTTTCTACGGACCCTCCAGATCGCAGGGTCAGAAATTCCTCACTACCACCGACGGCAGGCCTACCATTTCGGCGACCGCGGGATCGATAGCCATACGCGCCGTCAATCTCACCGCTGATGCGGTCGACATTTATATGGTTCCGGGCTCGACGCAAGCCACAGCGGCGAGCGGGGCACCGGTCATCACCAACGTTGCTCCGCTGTCGGCTAGCTCTTACATCACTGGCAACGTCGCCGGAGCCACCAGCGGTTATACCGTGGTGGCTACAACCGCTGGCACCACGACTGTCGTCGCGACGGTCCTTATGCCCGCCGGCACACCATTTCAGCCAGAAGTGCCCGGGGTGTCGGGTCCGCTCGATCCGGTCGCTGGCTCGAAAATCTCCGGATCCGTTTTCTCGGCATTCGTGTTTCCACCGTCGGTGTCAGGCAGCCGCGCTCCGAGCTTCCCCAATCCGGGCGTGAGCCTGTCCATCGACAGAAATCCGCCGCGGCCCTAGGAGAAGAGTCGTTCAGTAACGGAACCCAGCGCCGCGCGGCTTCCGTGCGGCGCTTTTTTCGGTGTGCAAGTTTTGCGATTCCGATTTGACAGCCAAGTTCAGGAGGTAGCGATGAATCGGTTTGGCTTGATTGTCCTCTTTTCGGCATTTACGTGCGTCGTTCCCGGCTGCTCACAGGCGACGTCGAATGCATCCCAGTCGCCAACCACCAAAGCCGACCCTGAACTCATCACGATGGCGGAGATCGAGGCTCAGAATTTTCGCAACGCGTATGACGTGATTCAACGCCTCCGTCCGAGCTGGTTGACCAAGAGAGCGGGCACTCCGACTCGAATCGGCGTGCGCGTTGGAGGTGGGGGCGGCGTGCAAACCGATTCAGGGAGTGGGCTCGTTGCCTACCTGGACAACACCCGACTCGGTGGGCTGGACGCTCTGCGAGACATTACGCCAGATGGAATAGGCTCCATTCAGTACATGGACGCGGCAACGGCAACGGCGAGCCTGCCCGGCGTCGGTTCCAGCTCCGTGAGCGGTGCGATCGTCGTTCATACGCGCGCCGGACACTAGAACGACATCGCCCCGAGTGCGAAGCGCGCCCTGGAAATGTCCGGCGGCGCGCTTTTTTTATTGCACGTCAGAAGCGGCGACAGGATCTTAGCACATGGTGACCGTTGCGCTGTGGTCCATTCTGCTTCTGGTCGGTGCCGCTCTGGTGGCCGCAGTCCTCATTCGACGTCGGGCCACCAGAATCGCGTTACGCGCTCTGCGACGATCGCGCTCTCGCATCGACCGCTTCAAGCTCACCAAGAAACCCTTCATTCGCGAAATGCTCCTCGCCGACGACGCGATTGCCCGGGCGGTTGCTGAGCACACCGCTGAGCACTCTCTTCCCGAAGCGGAAACCTGGAAACGCGTCGAGACCTACATAGACGAGATCGTTCCGTTCTTCAACATCCTCACCTACTATAAGATCGGCCTGGTCGTCGCCCGGGTCCTGCTCAATTTCTTCTACAAGGTTTCAGCAGAGTACGCTGGCCGTTCATCGCAAGGGACGCTGCCGAAGAATGCAATCGTCGTCTATCTGATGAACCATCGCTCCAATGCCGACTACGTCCTCGTCGGATACGTGCTGTCGGGACAGGTCGCGATCTCTTATGCCGTCGGCGAATGGGCGCGCACGTTTCCCCTCGAGTACATCTTCAAGTCATTCGGCGCCTACTTCGTTCGCCGCAAGTACCGGGAGAAGCTCTATCACACTGTCCTCGAGCGATACGTCCAGCTCATCACACGTAACGGCGTCACGCAAGGAATCTTTCTCGAGGGCGGTCTAAGCCGGGACGGCAAACTCGGCAAAGCGAAAATCGGTCTGCTCGACTACGTGCTCGGGGTGGCCAGAGATTCCGAGTTGCGCAAACGACTCTACATCGTACCAGTAGCGATCAACTACGACCGCGTGCTCGAGGATCGGTCGCTGCTGCGCGAGCTCGACGCGCGCGAAGGGCGAACGCGACCGCCACGACGCGTGCAACTCGCCGAGGTCCTGCGTTACCTGTGGTGGAACAGTGCGAGGCTGGTGGCGCGACGCTGGAAGCGTTACGGGCGCGCGGCGGTCGTCATCGGAGAGCCGTTTGCAGTCTCGCCGTGGCTCGACGAGCAGGATCGGATCACGGGCAACTTCTTCGCGATCGAGAGAGCGCAGCGGCTGGCGCGGGTGCAGACTCTTTCTGATTCAGTGCTGGACAAGATCGCGGCGATAATTCCGGTGACGTCGGTTACGCTCGCCTGCGCGGCGGTGCAAAGCTTCGACGGCGATTTCATCTCGCACCCGGCTCTCGTCGCGCGCATGAGTGAGATGCGCGATGTTCTGCGCGAGCTCAATGCGCGAGTGATCTACCGTGAGGGAAGTGTCGAAGAGATCTTCGATCGCGCGTGGCGGATGCTCAGCATGCGACGGATTCTGGTACGCGTCGGCGACGGATATTCCGTGCTACCCGGCAACCGTCCGCTCGTCAGCTACTACGCCAACAGCATCAGTCACCTCCTCGGCCCGTTCACAGAAGGAGTTCGCCAGCGCGATCGGCTGCCGGCGCTCGCAGCGGCCATTTAGAATTTTTTGCAATGTAAAATTTCTTAGCGAGGAAACCGTAGTTCCCCTGATGCGCCCGTCCTTCGGAAGCTTCCACTGCAACGTACTTGTCACAATGAAAAGGGGACACCGCCGAGGCTGCGAGTTGACATAACTTCCGTCACTGTCTAACTTTACAGGCTAGTCCGCGCCAGGATTGGGTGGACTATTTAATTTCGGGCAGGCGTAGTACCGAATTACTTTTGGGGCCGACGTAGTACTAACCACTTTTAATGCCAACAATCAATCAGCTCGTCCGGCAGAGTCGCCGCGACGTTCAGAAGAAAGAAAAAGCGCCAGCGCTCAAATCGAATCCGCAGAAGCGGGGCGTCTGCACCCGCGTCTACACTACCACCCCCAAGAAGCCCAATTCGGCGCTGCGCAAAGTCGCGCGCGTG
>DASXSL010000035.1:0-38137 GCA_036506035.1 Gemmatimonadaceae bacterium
TGCTTTTTCCTATCGCTGCCGCGTCAAGCGATAGATGAGCAATGCAGCACGTTCCGTCGCCGGGACGATCGATCGCAGGTCCACCCGCTCGTCGGGCGTGTGCGATCGCATTCCCTTGACGCCAAGTCCATCGAGAGCATCGAGATAATCCGAGACATAGGAGATGTCGCCGCCACCGCGTCGCCCGGGATCGAGAGCTTCTACCGGCCCCAGCCCCAAGGCCCGACTCACTGTGTCCTGCAGTGCGAGCAGAGCGAGGTTTCCTTTCGTGGGAGGCATCGCCGGATTTCCGTCCTCGAACGTTATCGAAGCAGTGGTGCCGGGCAGGTGATCAGCGACGATGGTTCGCATCGCAGCAGCCGCTTGCCATGCGTGCCCTTTCGCTCGGCGAACAGATGGCCCGCGCGCCCAACGACATCCGGCAGCGCAATCCATTTCGAGTCGAATCCCAGTGCTGAGAATTCGGGCTCGAACAGTCGCCCGACGGCGCGAACCCCAGGGAGATTGAAAGTCCCACTGCTGATATTGACCGCTTTCTCCAGAAAAGCGATTTGCTCCGCTTCGTGCGATCGCACGTAATCGCGAATTTTTTGCTCGGTGGGTGATAAGTTCTGGGCTGCGCTGGACTCCGCGTGAGCAACACAGACAAGCACGGCGAAACCGAGGGCGCCGAGATTGCCTGCACGCCATTGAGTGACGCGCACCATCCGGTTGGGTGTCATATAAGGGAGAGTACTATTGCGTCGCGGTTCCGTCCACCTGGGCTAAACGGTAACTTTCCACGCTCTTCCAATCTCATATCCGTTGAAATGACGCTGCGCGCCCGCCTCGGGTGGGGCTTGTTTGCGATAGCGGTCGTACTGATCGTACCGCTGCTCATCTCGCTCCGCTCACTCGAGCACCTCTACGAGACGAGCCGACTGCTCCGCGATCGCGAATTTGCCGCGTCGATGCTGCTTGGATCTTTCCGCGAGCGGACTGACGATGCCCGCCGCGCCGAGGATGCGCTCCTCTTCATCCACGACCAGAAGAGCGCCGCCCGAATGCAGAGCGAGATCGATAGCCTCGTCTCGCTGACCGATTCGCTCGACCGCTACCGTCTCGATATTTCAGCATCGGCAATCCGAAGCTCGCTTGACGCACTGCGGTCTGCGGCGCGTGAGGAGTATGAGCAGGCATCGGCGGGCAGGAGCACAGTCGCGGAGATGATCTCCCAGCAGCGTACCAGGCCCGCGATCGCGGCGGTCGATAGCTCGCTCGGCGTCAGCGCGACGATGCTGCGGAACAGAACGAGGCAGCGGGTGGCTGATGCGACGGCCGAAACGCTCAACGCCGAAAGATTCGTCGCCGGTGCGTTGGTGATCGCCCTTCTGATCGCACTGGTGATTGCCATCTGGCTGCTGCGATCGATCAGCCGGCCAGTCTACGAGCTCGAGCGCGGAATGCACGCCATCGCCGAGGGTGACCTTTCACACCAGCTTGCTCTGCCAAAGAACCAGGAAACCGAGTTTGGCAGACTTGCAGCGAGCTATCAAACGATGGCGCGACAGCTGTCCGAGCTGGAGCGCTTGCGTGCCGAGTTCGTCGGCGTTGCGTCCCATGAGCTAAAGACGCCAATCAACGTCATCATCGGATACCTGGATCTGCTGCAGGAAGGCATTTTCGGAGAGCTCAACGCGAAGCAGAAGGAAATACTCGCGACCATCAATAAGCAGGCAAATGCCCTGACGAGACTCGTCAAACGGCTTCTCGACATTAGTCGCTTCGAAGCAAGCGGTGGCAAGATCGACGTTCGGCCGGTCGATCTTCAGCACTTCTTCCAGACCCTGGAAAGCTCGTTTTCAGTGCTCGCCTCTCAACGTGACATAGCTTTTACAGTCGACCACCGGCAGGGCCTTCCAAGCACGGTTCATTGGGACGAGGACCGCATCAACGAGGTTCTCGGCAACCTACTGTCCAACGCTTTCAAGTTTACGGAACGCGGCGGGAAGGTCTCGCTCACGGTGGCTCCCGATGACGGAAACGTCGTCATAGTGGTTGCCGACACCGGCGTCGGCATTCCCCCGGAACAACTGCCACACATTTTTGACAAGTTTTTCCAGGCCGACAATCAGGCCATTGCCGCCAGCAAGGGCACGGGTTTAGGCCTGGCGATTGCGAAAGAAATCGTTGAAGCCCACGGCGGCCAGGTGAAGGTCGATAGCATGGTAGGCAAGGGCACAACGTTTGTCGTTACGCTGCCGAACGAGCCCAGCGAGGCGAAGTCGCGGCGGGAGCCTGCACTACAAGGCTGAGGACGTCGGATGACGAAAGCTCTCCCCATTGCATTGTCACTACTTGCTGTAATTGGTTGCGCGCACATGCGAACGCTCGATCCGCAGCTACAAGTTGACTGGGATCGGACATTGTACCACGCGCGTCAGAATGTGGACAGCGGAAACTACTTCGCGGCAGACAAGATTCTCGACGAGTTTGTGCGGACGCATCCTGACGCGCGCGAGGCTCGTGAGATTTCGTTCTGGAAGGCCGCGTACTTGCTCGATCCCGCCAATCAGCAAGGGTCGCTCGCGTCCGGGATCGCGGGGCTCGACGGCTACCTCAGCGCAAATCCCGACGGCTGGTACCGCAACGAGGCGACTGTTTTGAGACGAACCGCCGCTGTCGCCGAGGGCATCGCGAACGCCAGCAGAGCATTAGCTGCAGCGACGGATTCGTCCGCCGCCGGTTCTGTGAAGGACACGGTCATCGTTGTCAGCAAATCGCGCGACGAGCAGATAGCTGCGTTAAAGGATCAGCTGGCGCAGAGCAAGGCCGAGCTGGCGAAGGTCAGCGCGGAGCTTGACCGAATCAAGAAGCGGCTGGCGAACCCGAGCAACTAGCGCAGTATCAGCCGACGCGAAACAAGTCCAGAGCGCGCGCGTAGCGCCCGCTGAGGACTTTGCGCACACCCGCGTTTGTGTTGGTGGAAAGATCGGGATCGCGGGCGAGCAGCTCCTCGGCCGCGTCACGAGCCTTCACGTTCAGCTCTTCATCGCGCACCGGATCGGCAATCCTGAAGGTTGCCTCCCCGCTCTGCTCTTCGCCGAACAGGTTCCCCATGCCACGCAACCTGAGGTCGGCGCGGGCGATCTCGAAGCCATCATCGGTCTCGACGAAAATCCGCAGGCGCTCGTACGCCTCTTCCCCTACGTCACCGAGCAGAATGCAGTAGGACGCTTCCGCTCCACGCCCGACGCGTCCGCGAAGCTGGTGCAGCTGCGACAACCCAAACCTTTCGGGATGCTCGACCAGCATCACCGTTGCATTCGGGACGTCGATGCCGACTTCGATCACCGTAGTGGAGACGAGCACGTCGATTTTTCCGTCGCGAAAAGCGCGCATGATGGTTTCGCGCTCGTCGGCGGGGACGCGCCCATGAATTAGCGCCACCACTCGATCGGCGAACGGTCCTGCCGACAGCTGCTCGTACATCGTCGTTGCGGCCTTGAGATCGGTCTTCTCCGATTCCTCAATGACCGGATACACGACGTACGCCTGCCTACCTTTCTCCGTCTCCCGCGCGAGGAACTGTAGCACACGATCGCGCGCCGACTCGGGTCGCAACACGGTCGTCACCGGCTGTCGTCCGGCGGGACGCTCGTCGAGCGTGCTGACATCAAGGTCCCCGTAAACGGTGAGTGCCAGTGAGCGCGGAATCGGCGTCGCACTCATAAGAAGTACGTCCGGCGATTCTCCCTTCGCCGAGATACTGGCGCGCTGCTCGACGCCGAAGCGGTGCTGCTCGTCGATAGTGACGAAGCCAAGGCGGCCGAAGGCAGCCGCCTCTTGTACCAGAGCATGCGTGCCGACGATGAGGATGGGATCGGTGCTGGCGAGCTTCTCCGCAGCGGCCTTGCGAGCGCGTGTACTCAGACTGCCGGTCACTAACACCGGCTCGATGCCCAGCGGAGCGAGCAGTCTGGTGAAGGTTCGAGCGTGCTGTTCGGCAAGAAGCTCGGTAGGCGCCATGATTGCCGCCTGATAGCCGTTCTCCATTGCCAGCAGCGCTGCAAACAGCGCGACGATGGTCTTGCCGCTTCCGACGTCGCCCTGTAGCAGGCGATGCATTTTCCGATCGCTCGCCATGTCGGCGACGATCTCCCGCACGGCCGTGGTCTGCGCGTTGGTAAGAGTGAATGGGAGCGCGTTCTTTAGAGCAGTCGTGAGCTGGCGCCGGTTCTGGAAAGCGATGCCGGTGCGACGTTCCCGCTTCAGTGCATTCGCCCGCCGGTGCAGGATGTGGACGAAGAGTAGCTCCTCGAATGCGAGTCGCGCTCTGCCTCGAGTCCCTTCGGCGATCGTCCTGGGCCGGTGAACCATCCTGATTGCTTCACGCAGAGCGGGCAAATCAGCGGCGCGCAGCACCTCCGGCGGCAGATATTCGTTCAGTAATGGCAGCAGCGCATCGAGGTGGGTGTCGATGATTCCGCGAATCATCTTGAACGAAAGCCCCTCGGTGGCTGGATAGACGGCGAGCACTTTGCCGCTCTTGACGTCGGCGTCTTCCTGCCCGAGCTGGATGAACTCGCGTGGTTGCAGCTGGCGGCCGTGGAAGAAGCGCACGGCACCAGTCAGCAGCATCATGTCGCCCTTCTCTATCGTGCGATCCAGGAACGGCTGGCCGGGCCAGGAGGCCTCGATCATTCCACTCTCGTCCTGCAACACCGCCTGAAATATTCTGAGTCCCTTGCGGGTTGGAATAATTCCTTTCGAGATGACTTTGCCGATGATCGTCCCATCCATGCCCGGTTCCAGAGACGCGATGGGATTGATGGTGCTCGCATCTTCGTAACGGTGCGGGATGTGGAACAACAAGTCCCGGGCGGTGACGATGCCAAGCCGACGAAGCATCTCGGCACGAGCTGGACCGACGCCCTTGAGGTAATTCACGGGCATGTCGAGGTAGACTTTGCCGCTGCGCGGCTCGGTCGCCGCTACCATCTACTGTTCCAGCACCTCTCGAGCGAAGACTTTGGGATCGAACGGCTCCAGGTCAGTCGCTTTCTCACCGATGCCGATAAACTTCACCGGAACGTTGAGCGCTTCGTGCACCGCCAATACGATGCCGCCCTTCGCCGTTCCATCGATCTTCGTGACGACGAGACCGGTGATTGGAATCGCTTCGGAGAAAGTCTTCGCTTGCGCGACGGCGTTCTGTCCGATCGTCGCGTCGAGAACCAGGAGCGTCTCGTGCGGCGCGCCCGGAAGCCGCTTGCCGATCACTCGATTGATTTTTTTCATCTCGTCCATCAGTGACCCGCTGGTATGGAGTCGACCGGCAGTGTCGACGATCACCACGTGCTTGCTGCGATTGATTCCGGCATCGACGGCATCGAAAGCGACAGCAGCGGGGTCAGAGCCCGCGCTACCACCAACGAAATCGGCTCCCGTGCGATGCGCCCAGGCGCGAAGCTGATCGATCGCCCCAGCGCGAAAAGTGTCGGCTGCGCCAACCAGCACCGACATCTTATTCGTTTTGAGAAAGTCCGAGAACTTCCCGATAAATGTCGTCTTCCCAGCGCCATTCACCCCGACCACCAGAACGACCGTCGGTCCAGAGTCTGCCCGAAGAACGGCGGGATCGCTGTTGCCCGACCGTAGCGACGCCTCTATGCCCTTCTCCAAAGCGTCAAGAAACTGATCCTGAGTCTTGATGAACCCGCGACGCGCCTGGCCTTCGATTTCGGCGACGAGGCGCATAGTGGTGGGTACCCCAAAGTCGGCTTCGAGCAGTACCTCCTCGAGCTTCTCCAGGGAGCCCTGGATCGCGCCGGCTCGAACGAGCGCTCCGACGTCGGTGAGGGCGACATCCTTTATTTTCGTCCACAACGAGCGGGTCGGCACGTCGCCCGCGCGGCGGAGTATTCTGCTTCGCATCTAAGAGAGATAGTAGCTGGTTCTGATTTAAAGCTGCGGACTGTGGACTGATGCCCGCGAACAAAAAACCCGGACCTTAGGATCCGGGTTCAAAGATAATTCTGGAACGCCTGGCCCGTCTTACTCGGCGACGTTGACCAGGCGCGCCTCGTTGAGGCTCGCCAGCGTCTGATTTCTCATCTTCTGGAAGAGCGAACGCTCGTCGGCCGGAATTGGCTCGCCGCTGCGACTCTGCAGCGCGAGCTTCGGATCGCGCGCTACACCGTTGACGCGGATCTCGAAGTGGAGATGCGGTCCCGTCGCCCATCCCGTCATGCCGACGTAACCGATGGTGCTTCCCATGGTGACGCGAGCGCCAGGACGAAGACCCGAAGCGAAGTTGCGCATGTGGCCGTAGCGGCTGATCATGCCGTTGCGGTGCCTGATGTCGATCATGTTGCCGTAACCGCCTTTGCGTCCGGCAAAAATCACGACGCCGTCGCCGATCGCACGGACGGGAGTTCCTTCAGCTGCAGCGTAGTCAGTGCCGGTGTGGTTACGCCATTCGCCGAAGATCGGATGCTTGCGGGCGCCAAAGACACTGCTGATGCGACGGAAAACCAGCGGCGCACGAAGGAACGCAGCGCGAAGGGACATGCCGCTGGCGTCGTAGTACTGCCCGGTGCTCGATCCCGGCGTGTCGAAGTGGATCGCCTCGAGCGGGCTGTGGCCATTGGAAAGCGCGAGTCGCGCGCCCAGGATCTTGTTGACGATGATCGCGCCGTTGGGCTTCTGCAGCCGCTCGACGAGGAGGTGGAACTTGTCGCCGTCGTGGAGATCGCGGCTCATGTCGACCTTGTACTCGAAGATGTCGGCCAACGACCAGGCCAGCTGGTGCCGCACCGAGGGCGGCAGCACACCGGCGCCGCTCTCGTTCAACGCGTTGTACAGATTCGAAGTGATGACGCCGCCGATTGCCAGCGTATCAACCAATTCCTTGTTGGAGGCTTCGACGACGAGCGGCGAGAGGAGGAAGTCTGCCGGCTCCAGGCCCGGTCGGGAGACGACGACGGGCTCCATTGCAAAGACCTGCTTCTTTTCCAGGCTGGGTGTAAACCAAATGGCGACCACTGCCAGGGTCGCCACGATTGCATAACTGATAGGCCTGATTGTGTGGTGCTTCAATCCATCTGTCTCCGAATGAATGTCGGGATCTCCATATCACTCAGATCCTGCTCAGGAGACGACCGATCACGCTCTGGAGTCACAGCCGGATTACTGGTGGGAGTGTTCCGTTTTGGAAGCTCAAGCGGAGCTCTCGTCGCTCCATTTCCACGTGGCGGACGGAGCGGAATCACTGGCGCGCCGCGCACGATCGGCGACGGTGTCGCGATCAAAGTGCTGGGCGGAGTCACGACCGATTGAGACTGTGGTCGGTCGAAGCCGGTGGCAATGACAGTCACTCTGATCTCGCCCTGCATCGCCGGCTCGTGAACCGCACCGAAGATGATCTCGGCCTCTTCACCGACCGCGTCGTGGATGATCTCGTTGATCTGGTGGACTTCGCCGAGCGTGAGGTCGGCGCCGCCCGTGATGTTTACCAGTACGCCGGTGGCGCCGGAGACGGAGACGTTGTCGAGAAGCGGACTCGCGATTGCCTGCTGGGCAGCCTCGATGGCGCGGTTCTCACCCCGACCGATGCCGGTTCCCATCAACGCCGAGCCGCCTTCCTGCATCACGGTGCGAACGTCGGCGAAGTCGACGTTCACCAGTCCGGTCACGCTGATCAGCGAGCTGATGCCCTGCGTGGCATGAAGCAGGACTTCGTCCGCTTTCTTGAGCGCATCCTGGAACGGAATTCCTTTGCCGACGACGGCGAGAAGTCTCTCGTTCGGAACGACGATCATCGTGTCGACGTTCTTGCGCATCTCGGCGATGCCGAGCTCGGCCTGACGCATGCGCTTGCGGCCTTCGAACAGGAACGGCTTGGTGACGATGCCGACCGTGAGAGCACCGGCTTCACGCGCAAGCTCGCAAAGGACTGGCGCGGCTCCGGTCCCAGTGCCGCCGCCCATGCCGCAGGTCACGAAGACCAGGTCGGCATTGTACATCGCCCGGGCGACTTCCTCTCGGCTCTCGTCGATGGCCTGCTTGCCGATCTCCGGTCTGGCACCAGCGCCGAGGCCGCGAGTTAGCTTCTTACCTATCTGGATTTTGATGTCGGACTTCGAGTTCAGGAGGGCCTGCGCATCGGTATTGACCGAGATGAACTCGACACCTTCCAGGTGCTCCTCGATCATGCGATTGACGGCGTTTCCGCCCCCGCCACCCACGCCCACCACCTTCATGCGGGCGGTCTGTGACTGGCTCTCCTCGAATTCGAATATCATCGGGTCGGAAACTCCGAACGACGGATTTGTGGAAAAAATCTCGGGCTAGTATAAGACCGTTAGTCGATTCATACCATAGGCAAAGACGAACGGAGGTCAAAAAAAGTACAACCCCTGTCAAGCGAGTTATCCACACGCTCGAGAGGGGCTCCAATTTTATGATTTTTTCAGAGGGCGAGCGCCGACAAGCCGCCTGGTGACAAGTCTAGAAGAAATCCTCGAGCCAGGTCTTGATCCGCTTGGTGAAACGGTCGACTCCCGCTCCAGCGAGGGCCTTGTGACGCCCGCTGGGGGAAAATCCAGCGGCCGACCGGTGGGCGCCGTAGAGGGCCAGCCCCACCACCGTCGAGAACCGCGGCGCTTCGACCGAATCAGCCAAGCCGCCGATGTTCTCGGACGGTGTGCCGATCCTGACTCCAGTCCCAAACACATCCGCGGCGAGCTCACCAACCCCCTGCATCGCTGCCGCGCCGCCGGTGATTACGACTCCGCCATTCAAGCGTTGCGCGAAACCAGCGCGCTGTATTTCCGCGAGGACGAGATTGAAGATCTCGTCCATTCGCTGGTGGATGATGTGCGCCAGCACTTGTCGCGGAACGTGACGCTCACCCTGCGCGACGGTGCTTGGCAGCTGGATGATTTCCTGTGGATCAACCAACGGCTCGTACGCGCATCCATAGCGCTCCTTCAATCGTTCGGCGTCGGCCTGGGTCACTCCGATTCCCTGCACGATGTCGCTGGTGACATTATTGCCGCCGTAGTTCACCGTGCCCAGGTAACGGATCTTGCCTTCGTGGAAGACACCAATGTCCGTCGTTCCGGCTCCCATCTCCACCAGCGCGACACCCAGCTCCTTTTCGTCTTCGGTGAGCACGCTCAGCGCGCTGGCCAACGGCTCCAGCACCAGCTCGCGCACGTGATAACCAGCACGCTCTACGGATTTCCGCAGGTTCATCGCCGGTGACGCGCCAATCGTTACGAGATACATCTCCGTCTCGAGACGGGTGCCGATCATGCCGATCGGGTCGCGGATTCCCTGATTCTTGTCGACCGAATACTCCTGCGGGATCGCGTGCAAAAGCTCCCTGTCCTGTGGAACGGGCTGCGCTCTGGCAACTTCATTTGCACGATCGACATCGGCCTTGGAGATCTCTTCGCCATTCACGGCAACGATTCCCTTGCTGATCATCGCCCGCACGTGCTCGCCGGCAATTCCGGCGTAGAGCGTGTCGATCTTCGTTCCCGCCATCCGCTCCGCGTCTTCGACCGCTTTCCTGATCGACCGTGTGGTCTCCTCGATGTCGGAGACGATGCCGCGGCGCAGACCCGTCGTCCGCGCCTGTCCGACGCCGAGGATTTTCAGATAGGGCGCACTCTTGGCGTCGGCGGGAACGGCCTGCCCGATGACGGCAGTGGTCTTCGAAGAACCGATATCCAGTCCGGTGATGATGTTTTCAGGATTCATTGAAGCCTTGCGATAACCTGATCGCGATAGCGTAAATCGAGCTCGCCAACACGTACCTGCCGGCGAGCAAGATCGGTTTCAACCGGAAAGATATCGGCCAACCGCTCTACTGACAGTCCTACTGGAACGCGAACGAGCAATGTTCCTTTCTCCGGCGTGACGGCACCTGTCGTGATCGCGCTGCGGGAGAGGGTGAGCAGAATTTCATCCCTGCCAGTTCTTCTCACTTCTTCGATGCGTGCAAACACTCGCGGCTCGGTCGCGCGAATCGCGCCGACGAGCTTAAGAAGAACGGGATCGCCAGTCGCAACAATTGGCAGGTCAAGGTTCGTCCGGGCGGGATCGATCGGAAGCTGCTTGCCCATCGAATCATACGGCAGCAGCCCGTTGGGAGTTTGTATCAGCGCGACCGGCAGGTTCTCCTTGATCGTCACTACCAAAGTGCCGGGTAATCGTCTGCTGATGCTGACGTCGGAGACCTGGGGATGGCCTCGCACCCGCGCCCGGTAAGGCGTGAGATCATCCCACAGCGAAGCGAGAGTGTCGACCTTGAGTCGTGATATTATTTCGCTCGGCTGCAAGTACCTGGCGCCGCGAATCTCGACCGATCTCACTCGAAAGAAGGCCATCTGGCGCGCCCCGGCACGTACTCCCCACGCCGCGCTCATGATCACGGCGACGAGGAACAGCGCTCCCAGAATTTTCCAGCCTGGTTTTCTGAGCCGTTCGCGCTCTATCACTGCCGCGACTCCAGATGCTGTTTGAGCTCTCGTCCGGTTTGAGTGATGTCACCGGCGCCAATGGTGATTACGACGTCGCCCTCACGCACGAATTCATTGAGCGCGGCGGCGAGGTCGGTGCGCGACCCCTGCCAGGCGACAGGTCGTCCAGCCTCCTTCAACGAAGAAGCGACGAGATCGGAGGTAACTCCGGGAATTGGTTGCTCGCGCGCCGGATAGATCTCGGCGAGAAATACTCCGTCGGCAGCAGCGAGCGCCGCGCCGAACTCCTTGGAGAAGTCCCGGGTTCGCGAAAAGAGGTGCGGCTGGAACGCGGCGACGATGCGGCGACCGGGATACGACGCGCGTGCTGCCTGCAGCGTTGCCGCGATCTCGGTCGGATGGTGGGCGTAGTCGTCGACAACAGTAACGCCGGCGATATCGAACAGGCGCTGGAACCTCCGATCGACTCCCTGGAACTGGGCAAGCCCATCGCGCATGGAGTCGAGCTTGAGACCGAGCGACAACCCGACGCCAATTGCCGCCAGCGCGTTCTGGACGTTGTGGTTTCCGGGAACGCGGAGCCGCAGGTCGCCGAGATCTTCCGCGTCATAGCTGACCGAGAAAGAAGTCTCGTGTCCATCGGAGCTGATCTTACTGGCGACGAGACGTGCGTCGTGCGACTTGATTCCATAACGGATCACTTCCGCACTCGGCGGTACGTCGAGCGAGCGTGCTCCCGCGTCGTCATCACATAGCACAATCGAAGCGGCATCGCGGACAAAATTTCCAAAGGTCGAACGGATATCGTCCAGGTCTCGATAGATGTCGAGGTGATCGGACTCGATGTTCGTCACCACCGCAATGCTGGGCGAAAGCGTCAGAAAAGAGCGGTCGTATTCGTCCGCCTCGACTACGAACAGATCGTCGCTCTCGTACCGGAGGTTTCCTTTCCACTCGGCGACGCGTCCGCCGGCAATTCCCGTCGGCCTCAGACCCGCAGCCGCCAGCACGGCTGTGGTCATCACCGTCGTCGTCGTTTTTCCGTGAGTGCCCGAGATGCCGACCAGTTTTCCGCCCGACACTGCCCTTCCCAGTGCTTCCGCTCTTCTGAGGATCGGAATCCCCAACTCTCTGGCACGAACGAGCTCGGGATGATTCTTGGCCATAGCGGACGTCACAATCAGCTCGCGGACGTCGTTCACATGATCGGGGCTGTGCCCTTTTATGACGCTGATGCCGAGCGCCTCCAGATCGTCAATCGAGCCCGGATGCGCATCACACCCGGTGACAGCGATCCCGCGGCGAGCGAGCAGCTCCGCCAGCGCGCGCATTCCCGCGCCCGCGATACCGACGAAATGAATTGGCCGCGGGTCAGCGGTATCGATTGGCGACAACACTGAGATACGCGGAGAGACTCAAGCTCCTGCCTCGTTGTGATTCACGAGGGCGAGGATGCGCGCGGCGATGTCGGCCGCGGCGGTTGGCCTGGCTCGCGCGAGCGCTTTGGTGCGCATGACGGACAACTTCGTGGGATCCGCAAGTAGAGAATTAACGGTACTCGACAGTCGGTCGACGTCCAATTGCGACTGCGGGATCATCTCGGCTGCTCCGGTGGCAGCGAGCGCCTTGGCGTTGGCGGTCTGATGGTCGGCGGCCGCGGTGGGCAGCGGGACGACAATCGCCGGAATTCCCCACGCACAGAGCTCCGCCGTCGCCATCGCCCCTGCGCGCGAGAGCGCGAAGTCAGCAGCGCGATACGCCTCCGAGATAGGAGCGATGTACGCTCGTACTCTTACTTGGCTGCTTTCGAAGTGCGCCAGTTTGTCGTAGTTCGCCTTCCCCGTTGCCCAAATCACGAAGAGGTCGCGCGGAAGTCCACGCTCGATCCAGCGAGAGACTACCTCATTCATCGCCTGCGACCCCTGACTGCCTCCGTAAATCAGGAGGACGCGGCCGCCTGTCGATGGGAATCCCCACTTTGCGCGCGCAGTTGTCTTGTCGAATGCGTCAGGCGGGGGAGGCTCGATCGGATTCCCGGAATCGAATACCGCTGTTGCTTTTCCGGGTCTGAGATCACGACGCGCTTCCGGAAATCCGAGATGTATCTGCGCCGCAAAACGGCTGAAAAATCTCGCTGTGATGCCAGGATGGGTGTTCTGCTCCTGCAGCACGAAAGGGATTCGATGCGCGACGGCGTAAGCAAGTGCCAACCCGGAGGCGTAGCCTCCAGTTCCGACCACACATGCCGGCGGCTCGCTGTGTACTTCCGCTCCGATCATTCGCCACGCCGTCATGGCGCCGCGAATGGTCTTCCAGTTTTCCCAGGGGCGCGAGCGATAAAGAGGATGAAGATCGAGCAACTCGAACGCGAACCCAACCTGTGGCAATACGTCGCGCTCGATTCCACGTCGAGCGCCGATGAAAAATGGCTCGACGCTCGAGTCAGCTCGTTTGAGCGCCCGGGCAATCGCCAGACCCGGGTAGAGATGTCCACCCGTGCCGCCGCCCGCGAAGATGATCCTCATCGTGGCGCGGGAAGCGCAAGAAAGGCAAGTGGATTCCCCGCTGTTCCACGAAACACTCTCTCACGAGAGCTCCCGATGTTGACAATGATTCCAGTCATGACGAGAGAAAGAACCAGATTTGAACGGCCGTAGGAGATGAAAGGAAGCGTAAGTCCGGTAGTTGGAAGCAAGCCGGTTGCCACGCCAATATGAAGATACGCGGTCAACACCACAGTCACCGTAAGCCCTACCGCAACAAGCTGCAGAAATGGGCTACGCGCCTTCCGCGCGATTCTGAAGCCCAACGCCGCGTAGAGAGCAAAGGCCGCCACCAGCAGAGCCACACCGATGAAACCCCACTCCTCGCCGATGTGCCCCGCGATAAAGTCGTCGTACCCGAACGGAAGAAATCCGTACTGTTGCCGTCCTCTTCCAAATCCAACGCCAAATATCTGCCCGGAGCCAACCGCGATCAGCGATTGTCGCAACTGGTAGCTCACTTCGAGCGGAGCAGCGCCGGGATCGAAGAACGCCGACATACGGAGCAGTACGTAATTCAATCGTTCGATCTTGACGTAAAGCAGCGGAATCAACATCACGCCGAGCGCGACGAAGTGTCCAATGCGAACGCCACCGGCGAAGAGAATTATTCCCATGATGAGCGTGAACATCATCGCCGTCGATAGATCCGGCTCCAGCATCACCAGCACATCGAGCGCGCCAATCACGACCAGGAAGGGAACCAGGCCCTTGGTGAGCCGTCGCATCACTTCGCCTTTCTTGATGACCAGCATCGAAGTCCAGACAACCACCGCCAGCTTCGCAAGCTCCGACGGCTGGAGCGAGCTGCCAAAGAGATACCGGCGTGAACCGTGAACTCGAGGGGCAATCTTCGCTGTGAACGGGAGGATCACGATCAGCAGGAGAAGCAGCGAGACAATCATTATAGGCCAGGCCCATTTCTCCCAGACCTCGGCGTCGACCTTGGCGACGATGGCGAACAACACAATGCCCACGCCCATGCCGAGGAGCTGACGCACCAGTAGATGCGCGTGCCCGTAGCCGGCTTGCATCTCGACGATCGCGCTGGCGCTGTAAACTGTCGCCAGACCAAAGGCGAGCAAAACGCTGGTCAAGATCACGAGCGCGCGCGCCTCGGGACCCATTTGCCAGCGTTCGGCGATGTTTGTTGCTGACTCCATTACGCTTCCTTTGCGGCCAGCTCCCGAAAGCGCTCGCCCCTTTCCTCGTAGTTCGAGAACATGTCGTAGCTCGAGCAGGCAGGAGACAGAAGCACTGCTTCGCCGGCACGAGCTGCCGCCCGCGCCGCTCGCATCACCTCATCGAAATCGGAGCCGAGGCGTACGACATCGACAACCGGTCTCAGATCCTTGGCGATGATCGATGCCGCTTCGCCGTAGGCAATCACTCTCTTCACCTTCCTTTTCACCGGTTCGGCGAGCGGAGTATATGCCTCTCCCTTGTGCCTGCCTCCGAGCAATAGGACGGTTGGACGCTCCATACCGTCAATCGCGACTGCTGCCGAGCTGACGTTGGTCGCCTTGGAGTCGTTGATCCACTGCACGCCGCCGAACTCCCCGACCAGCTCCAGGCGATGAGGCAGTGAGCGGAATGTCTCGATCGCCTTGGCGATTCCCTTTCGTGCCGTTTGCGTTTGATGTGAGCGGTCCGCCGCCATTACAGCGAGCGCTGCCGCCAACGTATTGGCAACGTTGTGCTGGCCGAGCAGAGGGAGGTCGGTTCTCGGCAGCAAAGGAGCGCCAAGAACGACGAGCTGGCCCGATTGTGCATCGAGGTAACCATCCACCTTCTCGGACAGGGAGAATCCGAACTTGTGGCCGGCGACGTGTTCTACCATCCGCATCACCGCCTTGTCGTCATCGTTTACCACCCAGGCTGACTCCGCATCCGCGTTTTGGAATAAGCGCGCCTTGTCAGCATAGTACGCCGCCGCTGTCGGATATCGATCGAGGTGATCCGGGCTCAGATTCGTAAGAACGCCGACAACGGGCTTGAGACTGGGAGTGTCGTGCAGCTGGAACGACGACATCTCGAGCGAAATCCACTTCGGCTGGTGGTCGCGCGCTGCGATCTCCGACAGCGGCGTGCCGATGTTGCCGGCCTCTACCGCCTCCAGATCGATCCCGCGCAGCACGTGCGCGATGAGTGCGGTCGTAGTTGTTTTGCCGTTGGTCCCAGTGATCGCAATGATGCGCGAATTTTCGAGGAAATTGAGCGCGACCTCTACCTCGCTGGCGACCGGAACGCGCATCTCTCTGGCGAACGCCAGCGGCTTCGCCGATGGTGGAACCCCCGGACTCGTGATGACCAGCCCCGCTCTTCCGAGCCGTTCCAGATCGTGACGCCCCACATCCACCGAGACGCCCTGCGCCCGCAGTTCCTCTGCGCAGCGTCCGGTGTCGGGCGAAGACGCGACGTCCGACGCATAAACGTTGTAGCCGTGCTTTCTGAGCAAGATCGCCACGGCGCGACCGCTGCGGGCGAGACCGATCACTGCGATCTCGCGGTCGCGCGGCACGAGCTCGCGCGGGGTCATCGTAGCTTGAGAGTGCTCAGTCCGATGAAGGCGGCCAGCACCCCGATGATCCAGAAGCGCACGACAACCTGCGCTTCATCCCAGCCCTTCACCTCGAAGTGATGGTGAAGCGGCGCTCGTTTGAACACTCGGTGCTCGCGCGCATATTCGATTCCGTATCGTCGCTTGCGGTATTTGAACACAAAGCGCTGCACGATGACCGACAGCATCTCCGCCACGAACACCGCGCCGACGAGAAGCAGCAGGAACTCGGATTTGAGCAGAATGGAAACGGCCGCCAGCGCCCCACCGAGCGCGAGCGAGCCAGTGTCACCCATGAAGACTTCTGCCGGATGTGTGTTGTACCAGAGGAAGCCGATGCATGCGCCCATCAGTGCCGCGCAAAAAACGGTAAGCTCGCCGGATCCGCGCAGGAAATAGACGTGGAGGTATTGACTGGCGTCGACGCGACCCACGACGTAGGCGTAGAACGCGAACGTTAGCGCTGCGATCGCCGTCAGCCCGGCGGCGAGGCCATCGAGTCCGTCAGTGACATTGACGGCGTTGCTGGCCCCCGTCATGACGAAGGTGACGAACAGAACGTAGAGCCAGCCGAGTCCCGCCGTCAGCGGGACGATCAGGATGTACTTGTAGAATGGCAGTGTAGTCGAGGCGCCGGGCAGGTTCGAGAGCGGATGCTTCCAGAGGTAGTAGCCAACCGCGAAGCCGAGCGTCACTTGGCCCGCCAGCTTGTAGCTCTCGACGAGTCCCGTGTTCTTCTTTCCCGCCAGCTTTTGTTTGAGCTTCAGATAGTCGTCCCAGAATCCGATGGCGCCCATCCACGCCATGCAGATCATCGCGATCAGCACGTATCTGTTGTCGAGCCGGGCCCACAGGAAAGTGCTGGTGAGAGTCGCTCCGAGAATGACGAGCCCTCCCATCGTCGGAGTCCTTCCCTTTTGTTGATGCGCGTCGGGAGTCCCTTCGCGAATGACCTGGTGCAATCGCATGCGGCGCAGTCGGCGCATGATGCCCGGTCCAACGATCCACGTCAGCAGAATTGCGCTCACAGCCGCGCCGGCGGCGCGGAAGGTTATCCACTGGAACAGTCGCAGAAACCCGAAGTGCGGCAATCCTACGAACGGTACGAGCAGATAATTGAGCACTATGCGGTGGCCCAGGTTGTTAAATGTGGAACTAGACGCTCGAGCTGCACACCACGTGACGCTTTGAGCAGTATGATCGCATTTCGCTGCAGCCTGGCCTGAAGCTGCGGCCAGAGATCCTCGACATCAGGCGCGGTGATCACGCGCTCGTGCTGGTTTTGCTTTTCGAGCGCGGGCGCAAACTCACCAATCCCGGCGACGATGTCGGCGCCGGAAGCCAATGCGAGACCCGCGATGTCGGCGTGGCACTGCTCCGACGCGGCACCGAGCTCACGCATCGTACCAAGGACGATTACCCTTTGCCGTCCGCTACCAGTTCCGTTGAGCAGCTCGATCGCGGCGCGCGTCGATCCGGGATTCGCATTGTAGGCATCGTTGATCAACGTCACATCACCCACTTGTTCCCATGCCGAGCGCATTTTTGGCTGGGGCAATGCGGCAATTCCTGCCGCGGCGTCGGCGTAGCTGACTCCACATTCGCGGGCGACGGCGAGCGCCAGCATCGCATTGCGTAAGTTGTGCAGACCCCGCACCGGCGGCCGAACCTGGACTCCGTCGATCTCGATCACGCCGAGGCCGTCGGCGCCCATTTCCCAGCGATCCGGTTTGAGATCTGCGCCCGCATCGAGGCCGGCGATGAGGACCCGCTTGGCCTTGCCACGGGCAGCTTCGGCGATTTCGCGTTGCGCGGACGGTGCGATCCCCACCTCCACGCCTTCGTAGACCGCCGCCTCCTCGCGCAAAACTCCAGCGAGGTCGCCGAGACCTTCCAGATGCTCCTCGGCGATTGAAGTGACGAGCGCGACGTCGGGCTCGGCGATGTCCCTGAGGATCCCAACTTCGCCAGGCAGGCTCGTTCCCAGCTCGATCACAGCGAGTTCGGCTTCGGCGGGCATCGCCAGCAACGAGAGCGGTACGCCAACGCGATTGTTCAGATTGCCGGTCGTGGCGTGAATCTCGTACGCCCGGCTCAATGCAGCCTTGATCAGATCCTTGGTGCTCGTTTTTCCGTTGCTGCCGGCGACACCAATCACCGTCTTGCCCCAGGCCCTTCGCCAGTAGTGGGAGAGCGCTCCGAGCGCCACCAGCGTGTCGCGCACCTCGAAGATGGGAACATCAAGCGTGTTGAGCTTCGGTGCCCGCGACACGACGACGGCGGCGGCGCCGTCGCGCACCGCGTCGTGCAGATAATCGTGTCCGTCGAATCGCTCACCCTTCAGCGCCACGAATACGTTGCCCTTCGCGATTTTCCGGGTGTCAGTGGTGATTCCGTTTACTGCCGCACCGCCGCGCGGCAGCTTGCCGACGGCGCACTCTTTAAGTGCAGCAGCAATCCGATCCAGTGTCCAGAACCCCGCGCTCACGCGTGGCTACTCGTTATTTCTTTCACGATTTCTTTTTCGTCGAATGGGTAAGCGGTTGTGCCCCTGATCTGATACGTCTCGTGACCCTTGCCGGCCAGCAAGACGATGTCGCCCTCGCCGGCGAGATCGATCGCCCGACGTATCGCGCTAAGCCTGTCGGTGATGCGCTCGTGCTGCGACCCGCGCATCCCTGCCTCGATGTCATCAATTATCGCGTCGGGATCCTCGGTTCGCGGATTGTCGCTTGTAACTATAGCGCAATCGCTTCCCCGCTCGGCAATCTCGCCCATCAGCGGACGCTTTCCTTTGTCGCGGTCGCCGCCGGCGCCGAAAACAACGATGAGCTTTCCTTTCGTGAAGGCGCGCGCCGTCTTCAGACTTCGCTCCAGCGCGTCGGGCGTGTGCGCATAGTCCCGCAGCACGGTCGGGCTGATAGAGATGATCTCCAGCCTGCCGGCCACTTGCGGCACCGTGCTAAGTCGCTGCGCAATTGCATCGCCAGATTGTCCGAGTGCGAACGCGCTGGCAGCTGCAGCAAGCGCGTTTTCCACGTTTACGTCTCCGATCAACGGCAGGGTGACGTGCGCCGAACCACGCGGTGTGATCATTTGCCATTCGCTGCCACGAGAAGTGAAGCGCACTGCCTCGGCTCGGACATCAGCGGTCGCGTGTAGTCCGAAGGTCACCGGTCTCGTTCGCGGGTGCAGCGCCTTCCATTCTTCAGCATCAGCGTTGATGACGGCAGTGCCATCGCGCTTCAGGTAGTCGAGAAGGAGAGCCTTTGCTTTGAGGTAGCTCTCCATCGTGCCGTGATAGTCCAGGTGATCGCGAGTGAGATTGGTGAAGGCCACGACGTCGAACTCGAGACCATCCACGCGTCGCTGATCGAGACTGTGCGAGGATACCTCCATCGCCACCGTTCGTACGCCACGGTCGACGAGTGCACGCAGAACCCGTTGCAACTCGACCGGCCCCGGTGTGGTTAGCCCGCTGCCGCCTGGAAGAATCTCGCCGTCGCTTCCGACGAGGATGCCGAGCGTTCCGATCGACGCGCTCGTCCCGTTGCCGTCGTCAAAGAGGTGGCGCATGATCGAGGTCGTCGTCGTCTTGCCGTTGGTACCGGTGACGCCGAGTAGACGAAGACTACGCGCGGGCTCTCCGTACACGATTGCCGAAGCGATCGCCGCGGCCCGCCTTCCCTCCCGCACTGCCAGCGTTGGCAAGCTGGTACGAGATGGATCTTCCACGATCGCCATGATGGCGCCACGCTTGGCAGCTGCATCGAGAAAATCGTGACCGTCACTGCTCCAGCCGCGAGTCGCGATGAAAGCATTCCCGGCCTCGACTTTGCGGCTATCGTCGGCAATTCCAGTCACTTCATCGGGGATTTCCCCTCTCGCGCCGGCCAGCAGGCCGCGCTCGGCGAGCCCGGCCTTTATTGCCTTTACATTCACTTTCATTCGAGAGGGCGCGCCAGCTGAACGATCGTGCCTGGTGCCGCGATTGTTCCGGCGGCAGGTGAAGTACCGCCGGCGGCGGCTGAAAGAAGTCGTACTCGAAAGCCGGCGCCATGGAGCGCGCGCACTGCTTCGCGGACAGAAAGCCCTCGCACGTCAGGAACCGGTCGCGGCGTAACAGCTGCGGGCGCGGGGCGCGGCGTCGCCGGCAAATCGATCGTGTACGATCGAGGCGCGTCCGCGTCTTTCGGCGAGAGGTTTCGATTTGGATCGTAAGCCTGCGGACTCGGCTTCTCGGGCCGGCCCGCGGCGGCGATCGATGGGGCGTCACGTGTCTGACTCGATGTCGCTTTTTTGTCGGGCGCAGCTGCTCGCTCAGAAGCTGCCAGATCCTCACGGTTTAGCGCCGCGTCGCGCGCCGAGAGTGCCGCGCGCAGGACAATCTGAGTCACTGGGGCGGCAATATCGCCACCGGCATAGTGAGCGCCCTTCGGACTATCCAGCTTGACCAGCACCACGTACTGGGGATCGTTGCCCGGAAACAGCCCAACAAAAGACGCCGTGTAATTTCCCGCTGTGTAGCCGGCGTTTTGGGAGGTGCGTCGCGCGGTGCCGCTCTTGCCAGCCACGTCGAATGTCGCGAGATCGGCCTTGGTGGCGGTTCCCTCCTGCACAACCGCCAGCAGCATCTGCTGGACAGTCCGCGCTACCTCGAATGACATCACGCGGCGAATGACGCGCGGCTCCGCACTATACAGCGTCTTGCCCTCGACCGAGCGAACTTCCTTCACCAGATGCGGCTCGAGAAGCTCACCGCCGTTGGCGATTGCAGCGTACGCCGTCACAAGTTGCAAAGGAGTGACGGCGATCTCGTAACCCATCAGTATCGACGCGCTCGTCTGCTTGGACCACTGGCGCGGCTCGCGCAGCGTACCTGCCGCTTCAGCGGGAAGCGGAACGCCGAGCGGCGTCCCGAATCCCAGATCGCGGAAAGTTTCGTATTTCTGTCTTGGCGTGAGACGCTGGCCGAATTCAACGATGCCGACATTGCTCGAGTAGCGGATCACATCGGCGAGCGACAGCGAGGCAGCCTTATGCATGTCGTTGATGACGCGGCCGTCCAGCTCCAGGCGGCCGCTGTGCGTGTTCACGACGTCGGTGGTACGCGCCCGTCCCTTTTCGAGCAGAGAAGCGGCGACGAAAGGCTTGAGAGTGGAGCCCGGCTCAAACGGCTCGGTGACAGCAGTGCTGGAGAAGCTCGTCCGCCCTACTCTGTTGCTCGCCATCGCCAGAATCTCGCCGGTGTGGGGATTCATGACCACGATGTCTCCGCCGTCGGCACGCAAACTGTCGACGGCGATGGCCAGCTCGCGCTCGCAGATATCCTGAAGCGCATTGTTGATGGTCAGAACAACTGTGGAGCCCTGCTTCGGCTGATCGGTCCAGCCATCTGGTGAGTCGAGCGCGCGCCCATCGCGGTCTCGCGCCAGCCTGACTTTCCCAGAATCACCGCGCAGCAATGTGTCCAGCGAAAGCTCCAGGCCGTCCAGTGGATTGCCACGCACATCCAGATTGCCGACGATGCGCTTGATGCCGCTCGAGTTGGCGTAAACCCGTTGCAGAACCGGAGTCAGGTGAATGCCATTCAGCTTCGAGATCGACGCGACATCGGCGGTGGAGTAGAGTCCGGGCAGATCGATCCAGCGACGCCGCCGCGCGATCGCGGAATGAATTGCGTCAGCGTCGACCCGAGCACGATGGAGAGCCTTTATGACCAGAGCCGTGTCGCGCACTTCCGGCAGTGCAACCGCGACCCGCGTCATCTCTCGACTCTCTACCAGTGTATTCCCGCTGGCATCGAGGATTTCGCCGCGCGGTGCAGACAGCGACGATGCAAAGAAATGCTGGCGCTTTGCACGCGCCGCCCATTGCTTGCCCTCGACGACCTGTACCTTGGCGGCACGGCCAATGAGCGTAACGGCAAACAGTATGAAGAAGCCGTGAACTACCGCGGTGCGACTAGGGCGCTTCATCCCGTCGCGCTCGTGGAAGTATGACTACCTGCTTGTCGGTCGGAACGTGCATCCCCAGTCGTCGCTCCACAGTAGTTCCAAGATTCTGTCTGCTCGAGGCGTCGCGAATCTCTGCCTCGAGTCTCGCACGCTCGCTCCCCAGCGTAGCCCGCCGGGCGTCCAGCACAGCCAGATGCTCTGATTGACTGATGCCGATCGTCCTTCGCCACACGATCGACAGCGCGATTAACACGAAGGCGCCGAGTACCAGCGCGACGAGGCTGCGGCCCCGAAGCCCTACGCCGCCTTTCGCCACGCCCGTAGCCTGGCGCTCCGGGAGCGCGGGTTTGTCGCTGTCTCGGCTCCGCTGGCCGTGATCGCCCTTTTGGTCACCACTGCGCCAAGCGCCTGGCCGCGGCAGGTGCACATCGGCTGCTGGGGTGGACAAATGCAGTCGAGGCTCCACTCGCGCATGGTGTGCTTCACCAAACGGTCTTCGCCAGAATGGTAGGAGATGATCGCCAGAATTCCGTTTGGCTCGAGTCTGTCGCGCAACAGCGGCAGCGCGCGCTCGAGCGCACCGAGCTCGTCGTTCACCGCAATGCGAACGGCCTGAAACAGGCGCGCGAAGTCGGTGGGACCTGTGCGCGCGCCGTAGGCGCCGCGAATCGCGTCGACGAGATCATCGCTTATGCGCATCGGTTTTCGCTCGCGTCGGCGTACGATCTCTCTGGCGAGACGACCGGCGCGCGGCTCGTCTCCGTAAGCGTGAAAAACGTGGGATAGGTCGGCTTCATCGAGGGTGTTCAGCAAGTCGGCAGCGGTGCCCGTACCTCGACGGTCCATCCGCATGTCTAGTAACGCGCCAGGACGAAAAGAGAAACCGCGATCGTCGGCATCGATCTGGTGGGATGAGACGCCAAGGTCAGCTAGAATTCCGTCGAATGACAGTCCTTGGATCTGCTCGATGCGATCAACTTCGCCGAAATTGCCCCGCAAAGCACGAAAGCGGCCTGACGTCTCATAGGACGCCAGCCGCTTTCGTCCTTCATTGATTGCCGCCTCATCGCGATCTATTGCGACGATCGTGGCGCCGGACTCGAGCAGGGCCTCGGTGTGTCCGCCGCCGCCCAACGTGCAGTCCAGAATTGTCTCGGCACCACTGAACAACCCAACAACCTCTTCGACCATGACCGGCGCATGGTAGGAGCTATCCCACCGGCCGGCCACAGTGTCCGAGTCAATCACTTACAGAAGCGCTTCACCTCATTGTCGACAGCGGGCGTGAACTGCGGGATCGCCGTCATGAGCTGAGCGGCCTCGTTCGGATACTTCTGTCCACCAGCGGGCAGGTTTATCGAGGCAAGATTGAAAGCGTCGCGAGCCGTTCTGGCCAGATCGCAGCTGCGCTTCTCGTTCGCTTCGATTGTTGCTGTCTGACCAACCGAGAACGCGCTGGCTCCGAGCAGGAACTTCGCGTCAGCCGAGGCCTGCAGTTGATCGGAAAGCTGGAGGAACTTGATTGCGCGCTGAAAATCCAGGATCGCCTTCGTTTGCTGTCCCATTTTGTAAGCGTCGCTTCCAGCCTTCAGAGCGAGCTGCGACAGCGAGCCAGCATCTGCGCCGTTGTTCTTGGCCGTCTGGAGCGTGTTCGCGAGGTCGTCGTTCTTGTTCAACGCTCCCTGGATTGTCGCCAGTAGGAAGTACGCCTGAGCGTTCTTGGGGTTGCACGCCACGGCCTTCTTTGCCGCGTCTTCTGCCTGCTGGAGCTGACCTGCCTTGTACAATCCCTGCGCATTGAACATCTGAATGTTGCAATCGTTCGGGAACTTACGCGCGGCAAGAGCTGCGACTTCCGACGCCTTCTGCGCTTGGTTTATCGAGAGATAGGCAGCAGCGAGACGGGAGTAGTAATCAGCCGTGGCTGCCGCAGTATCGACGCGGACCATCTCGGTGCCGACGTTGATCGCGCCCTCGTAGTCCTTTGCGTTCAGATAGACGAGCCACGCCAGATTCAGCAGTGCCGGGTCGCCTGGATTGTTCTGCATCAAGTCACGCATCAGCGGGACGGCCAGCTCGGGATGACCCAGTCTCGCCATGTCGGCGACCACATCCTGAATGAGGCGGATGTTGGTCGGGTCCGAGGCAGCGAGCTGGCTGAGCACCAGCAGTCGCTTCGTCGTGTCGTTCTTGGTGCCATAGCTCTCCGCCAGCATCTTCAGCGCCGGAACGTTGCGCGGATCGTTGGCGCGAATCCGCTCTGCTACCGCGATGACTGAGTCCGGCATCTTGAGCGCGTTGTAAGCCTCGACCAGGCATGCGCCAAGGATGTTCGCGTTCGGATATCCGGCCAGACCCTTACGGGCTACGGAAACTGCTTCCTGATACTTGCCCTGCACGACGGCGTTGTGGCAGGTCTCTTCGTCGCCGAGCTGGCGACGGGCATCCCTGATTGATTTCGCGACCTGGTTCGCCGCGTCGTCGAGTTTGGCGCCTTGCGCTGTCGGCAGGATCTGACCCTTCGTCATGTCCCGCGAAATGATCAGTCGCGAATCGATCTTGTAGCCCGTCGGCGTCTTGGTGACTGACCCTTCCAGGTACTGCGGCGCGCGAACGAGCGTCGCCAGAGCCTTGGCGTCGCCCGGGGCGAGGGCTTCAGTAGTCGAATACCCGGACGAGATCAGGCTGTTGTTGATATCGGCTTTTGGTACCACCACCAGATCGCGGACGTTGGTCTGCTTCTGGAGCTGGTTGCGAATGGCCTCAGCCGCTTGCACACCGAGCTCTTTGTCCGAGCTCTGCAGCGTCGGGATCATGACCCGGTCGCCAGTCTTGGTACTCTGCGCCACCAACGGGGCAGATCCCATCGTTGCGACGGCAGCGAGGACGAGACCTGAATGACGTAGACTTACCTTCAATGGTATAACCTCCAAATCAGTAAACATTCTTACCCACCTCCCAGTCCGTGGGTCCCTTTGATCCCCTAAATGGGCGAGGAGGGACTCGAACCCCCGACTTCCTGCGTGTAAGGCAGGCGCTCTAACCAACTGAGCTACTCGCCCGGTGCAGAAACCGAGCCTGTCGTCTCACCGAAGAATGGCCAGCGGCACCAGCACGCAATAGCCAATAACTAGAAGAATTGGGGCGAGCGTCTCGCCACCACGCGCCAGGTCGGCGAAGCCAGCGAGCAACACAATTGTTGCGACAGTCCAATAAATCCATGACCGACGCGTTCCGCTTTCGCGTCCCGCCCGGGGTCCATTTGCCAGATCAGTTTTGGCCATAAGCGAGGTAGTGTAGGGCTCGCGGAAATCCCTGTCAACCCAAACGGCTGAGGATTGCGGAGAGGGGACTGAGGGCGGATTGAGGGGGGCGGACCAACCTTTAGTCCGGGTTTCGGACTAATTGAGGACTATGACGCAGCGAGAAACGCGGACAGTAGACTGCCGAAGATAGCTACGCTCGAACTGGACTGGGCAGTCATTGACTCCTCAGTCCGCAGTAGGTCCGAGTCCTGAATTAGTCCGCACTCCGGACTAAAGGTTGGTCCGCCCCCCTCAATCCGTGTCAGTTCGCAATCCTCAGCGCCTTATTTCGCGCCTTTCTTCGGACTGGCGTAATTGAGCTCTACCCAATCGCGATAGCTACCATCCATTACCGCCCGCCACCACGCCTCGTTCGCGATGTACCACTTCACTGTTTTCAGGAGTCCTGTCTCGAACGATTCCGACGGGCCGTAGCCGGTTTCGAGTGTCGCCTTCATCGCATCGATCGCGTAGCGCCGATCGTGACCCGGACGATCTTTCACGAACTTGATCAGCTCGGCGGTGTCCCCGCCCAGCGCCGCCGGGCACTTCGGAAAACGCTCGCGCGTCTTCTCGTCCGCGCCGAAGATCTTGTTGATGTGCGCGCAGAGCGTCTTCACTACGTCGAGATTCCTGCGCTCAGCGTTGCCGCCCAGGTTGTACGTCTCGCCGAGTCTGCCTTTCTCGAGCACGCGCTCGATCCCGCGGCAATGATCGCGCACGTAAAGCCAGTCGCGAATCTGCTGACCATCCCCGTAAACGGGGATCGGCATGCCATCAAGGGCGTTGACGATCGCCAGAGGGATCAGCTTTTCGGGGAAATGGTACGGACCATAGTTGTTCGAGCAGTTGGTGGTGGTGACGGGCACGCCGTAGGTGTGATGGTAGGCTCGAACCAGATGGTCTGACGCAGCCTTGCTCGCCGCGTACGGAGAGTTCGGCGCGTAGGCCGTGTCCTCCGTGAAAGGCGGCGCGGTCGGAGCCAGGCTTCCGTACACCTCGTCGGTGGAGATGTGATGGAACCGACGTGCTCCGCCGGACCAATCTTCATTCCATACGGCGCGGGCAGCCTTGAGCAGCTCGTGAGTACCTCTGACGTTCGTGTCGATGAACGGATCCGGTCCATGGATGGACCGATCGACGTGCGACTCCGCGGCGAAATGCACGATGGTGTCGATCCCTTCGCGCTTTATTATGTCCCGCACCGCATCACCATCGCGGATGTCGCCCTTCACGAAGGTGAATCGCTCGTGCTTAGCGACTGGCTCGAGGCTCGCCAGATTTCCGGCGTAGGTCAAAGCGTCCAGGCCGATGATCTTGTCGTTCGGATGGTGCTCCGCCCAGAACTGGACGAAGTTGCTGCCGATGAAACCGGCAGCTCCCGTTACAAGCATCCTACGCATCGTGGGTGAATTCCTCGTTCATTGATATTTTGGTCATGCGCCGATCTCCCGCGTCCTGTCGACGCACAATTCCCTGATTATCGGCCCTATCTCGTTTACCTTCGCCACGCGATCAGCACCTGCCGCCGCAAGAGCCGCCTGTGGCATTCCGTAGATGATTGAGCTCTCCCGATCCTGCACGATTGCAGTTCCTCCCGCTTCCCTGATTTTCCGCAGACCTTCGGCGCCATCCCGGCCCATGCCGGTAAGCACGACACCAACCGCTGCGCGCCCGAAGGTGTCGGCAACGGAGAAGAACAGCGGATCCGCCGCCGGCCTCACACCCCACATTGGCGCGGAGGTGTCGAGCTGTATCGATGCGTTCCCCGCTGCGCCGCTCAGAGTCATGTGGTAGCCGCCCGGCGCCACGTAAACGCGATTCTCTCGCAGCACCTTTCCATCAATCGCTTCACCAACCCAAAGTTCGCTCATCGCGTCCAGACGCTGCGCCAGCAGCCTCGTGAATTCGCGCGGCATGTGCTGAACGATCACCACTGCGGCGCCGAGCTCTTCGGGCAGGTGCGGAATGATCTCGGCGAGCGCCCGCGGGCCCCCGGTCGAGGACGCAATCGCCACCACTCTCGTTGCTGCACCTGGTGATTTGCTCGTCGGCGGCTCGGCATGAGATGCGACCGCAGTAGGCGCCGGCGCGCGGATCCCCCTCATGTTCACCGCTCTGGCGGCGTCGAGCGCCGACATCAGCTGCTCGCGCACCGAGGCCAGGTCAATGCTGACCGGACCGGAGGGCTTTCTCACGAATTCGAGCGCACCCCGCTCGAGCGCCCGCAACGTCATCTCGTTGCCAAGCTCGGATCCCGCCGCGCTCAGCATGACGACCGGACGCGGCATCTCCGCCATGATCTGCTCCAAGGCCTGCAAGCCATTGAGCCGCGGCATCTCAATGTCGAGTGTGACGATGTCCGGCTTCAGCTCACGGATTTTTTCGAGCGCCTCGATTCCATCCCCCGCTGCACCGACTACACGAAAGATCCCGCTCGATTCCACCATCTCGGCGATGAGCTTGCGCATGAAGGCGCTGTCGTCGACGACCAAAACGGTCGCCTCCCTCTTGTTGGCGTCGGACATTCTATGCCTTGCGAAAGATCCGCTCGCGCGAATTGACCGGCGCAAACAGACTCCTCGCTTCGCCGAGAAGGGTTTCGACTTTGCCGAGCACCAGAAATCCCCCTGGTGCCAGCAGGCGATGGAATTCCATGAACAGCGCGTCCTGCGCCTCGCGCTCGAAGTAGATGATGACGTTCCGGCAGAGCAGCAGGTGGAGGTTCTGGATGGGCGGCTGGTGGCCAAGCAAGTCGTTGCGCTCGAAGGTCACCAGTCGACGGACCTCGGGCAGCATGGTGTGAAGTCCCGCCACCTGCGGGAAGTATCGCTGCCGCAACGTTGCCGGTGTCTCACCGAGAGCTGACTCTGCATAGCACGCGCGCTCCGCCTCGCCGAGACACTCGGTGTCGACGTCCGTACCGAGAATGGAGACAGTCTCCAGGCGTGCAGTGGTGCGCGTCGCTTCCGCAAACTTGTGGATGAGAATGGCGGCGGAGTACGGCTCCTCGCCGGATGCACACCCCGCGCTCCAGACGCGCAGCTTCTCCTCACCGCGCTCCCAGAGCGCTGGAATCACCTTCTTCTCGATGGCTGCGTACGTTTCCCAATTCCGGAAGAACTTGGTGACGTTGACGGTGAGCGAGCGTATGAGCCGCTCATACTCGCGAGGATCGGCGTCGAGGATGCTCGCGTACTCATCGGGGCTGGCGGTACCCTTCGCGCGCATCCGCACCGCAATGCGCCGGCGCAGGCACTTGTCCTTGTAGCTGGCGCAGCGGAACCCGCGATCGCGGGTGATCTTCTCGGTCAGCATCCGGAAGCCAGCGTCGTTCCCGTAGATCATCACAGTTATCCGCTCAGGAGCGACGAGATGGCTCACCGCCCGCCCGCTCGGCCTGCGCTATTCCCTCGAGCGCGGCGGACAGATTGCGACGCAGCTGCGGCAGCTCCGGCGCCAATGCCACGGCCTTCTCGGCGGCGTCGCGCGCATTGGCGAACTCGCCGCGCTTGAGATAGGCAGCGGAAAGATTATTGAGCAGCACCGGCGACTCGGGATGCGCTTCCGTCGCGGCGGCGAGCAGAAGCATCTCACGATCTAGATCATCAGTCAGAGCAGCCACTTGCGCCGCGTAGTGGAACCAGACCGCCGGCGGTGGATTCGACGTCCACAGACTCCGCGCTTCGCTCAGACGAACCTTTGCTGTTTGATAGTCCGACAATCGCAGCGCGACGACGGCTCCCTCGAGCTGGATCAGCGGATCGCTGCTGCCGCCGGAGGTAAGCGCTCGCTCGATGACTAGTCTTGCCTTCTCGAGCTGGCCGAGCTGCTCATAAGCAAGCGCCAGATTGTGCAGCAGGGTCGTCTTGTTTGCCGCGTTGGGCGCGGCAGTCATGAAAGCATTGACCGCTGCCGCCCACTCCTTCTGGCGGAGGGCAATCAGCCCAACGTGAAAGGAGGCGACGGGATCAGCAGCTTCCTCGACGAGTGCCCGGAATTCACGCAGCGCTTCGTCGTGCATGCCCGCTCTGTAAAGAGCGCTGGCGAGCTCACGGCGCTCGAGCGGACTCGCATTCCTGGGCAGCGTTGGCGTCGTGCGTTTCCGACCGACCGGCAGCAGGAAGTTCGTGTTGAGAAGTCCATACAGCGCTTTCCCTACCTCGAACTCGCCCAGTCCCGAATCCCGGATCAGACCGTTGATGTCCCGGTGCCCGTCTATGAGCGGCAGCAGTGCTTCCTGCTCGGGTGAAAGTGGGTCCCGGTTCAGCATCAGGCGCGGCCGATCGAGACTGAACACCACGTCGAAGCTCGGAATCTTTTTCTCGATCAGCGACCACTCATCGACACGGCGTGCTCCTTCAAGCAGCAACGACTGGGGATCGACCGAGACGCGCTCAGCGCCCTCTTCCGGCTCGACTCCTTGCTCGAAATTGAAAGTTCCGCTCGTCCAGGTGAACAGCGTGTAGACGGCGTTCTCGGTGTCGAGGGGGCGATTTACGATCGCCGCGTGGCAAATGCGACCGTTGTCGAAGTAGATCGAGCCAAAGCTGTCGTGGAAAGAAAGCCCCAGACAGCCGGTCTTCTTGCCCATCGAGAGCAACTGCAGAACGTCAGGGAGACTGGCTTCCTTGAGGCTACCCTTAATAGCCATCTAGCGCATTTCCTCGATCATTCTCTCGGCGACGTTGGGCCACTCGACGATGACGCCGGCATCGGCCACGACCGGAGTTTTCTTCTTCTCCGTCGCCGCTGGCGTGGCGCGTTTATCCAGCGACTCGACGCGCTGCGCGATTTCCTTGCTGACGTCGGCCAGGAAATCGGCGAACTCGCCGCCCTCTTCTTCCGCTTCCTTCTCTGGCTGTTTCGCCACGCTCAGGAGCCTTTGGCGGCCGGGGCACTCAGGCGCGCGAGCACCAGCGTTGAGATGCTGCGCAACGTCTCGAAAACACCTTTGCCGCTGATTGCAGCAGCGGAGTAATGCGGAACGCCGCGGAAATTCAGGGTTTCATCCAGCGCTTCGACGCTGCTGATTTCGCCGCTCGGCAGATCCCGCTTGTTGTATTGCATGACGAGCGGGATTGTACGCGGATCGAGTCCCTCGTCGGCGAGATTCGCGTGCAGGTCCTGCAGGCTCTCGATATTCTCGGCGAGCTGTCGCGACTGGCTGTCCGCAACGAATACCACTCCGTCGACCCCCTGAAGCACGAGCTTACGAGTGGCAGCGTAGTAGACTTGCCCGGGGACGGTGTAGAGCTGGAACCGGGTCGCAAAGCCGGAGATCGTCCCCAGATCGAGCGGCAGGAAATCGAAAAACAAGGTGCGATCCGTCTCGGTCGCCAGCGACACCATCTTGCCCTTGCGCTCTTCGGGCAATTGCGAATAGACGTGCTGCAGATTGGTCGTTTTCCCCGATCTACCGGGGCCGTAGTAAACGATCTTGCACGTGATTTCGCGCGTGCCGTAGTTGACGACGGACATCCTAGCGCTTTCCTATCGGGCCGAAGAGCGCGTCGAGACTGCGATTCAACTCTCCTTCGAAATCGCCCGTTGGGCCCGGCCCGGCCGTCTGCTTCTCTGGACGCAGCTTCTCGAGCGCCTTCTGGAACTCGGCAAAATAGATCTCGACGACACCGAGCGAGCTCTCGCGATCGAAAACGCCGACGAACAGAAATTCCTGTGAGCCAGCCGATGCGCGCGCCATGAACACCTGACGCTCGGCTCCGGCGTGGTGCATCTCGTAGAACGGCTTGCCATCGAGTTGTCGCCCGAGCTCACGCGCGGATGCATTGATCGCCGAGGTGAGGGCACAGATCGACATCACGTCCGCGGCATTCGAGAAACCGAACTGGCCGACGGCGCGGCCGGTCGGATAGAGCAGCACGCCGGAAATGAGGCGCGCGTCCTCCATCAGCCGTCTGAGCGGGGCCGCCACCCAGGCTTCTGCTACGGTCGGATTGCTCACGGTTGTCCTTTTGCAGCGGTCATCATGTCGAGCCTTACTCGTCCGAGATTGGCGTCAGGAGTGACGATTGTGACGAGCACCACGTCGCGTGCACCGACCACGCAGATGTGACCCTTTTCGGCTTCTAGACGCATGAACGCCGGGCTACCGAGGCGCGCCGCCTCCGACGCGCGAGTCACCTTTGAGTAAAGGTAGGCCGCGAGTGCAGCGGTGTGCTTTCTCGTATCTGCCGACTCGGGGGTGGCGCCCATCATTGCGCTTGCTTCGACGATCAAGCCGTCGACCGAGCCGACGACCATCGCTGCGATTACACCGGGCACGTGGGACAATGTCGCAACCACCTGACTCACCGCCTTCATGCGCGCCCCCGCAGCCAGTTGATGGCGAGCGCGACCGAGCGGGTCAGAACGCGGCGAACGAGGCCAAGCGGAACTGTTGATGACGAAGCGAGCAAAACCACCGAATCCTCGGCGGCCGGCGCCAAAGCGATAGTCGCGGCGTCGGTCTCCACGACCACGGCCGTCCAATTACCAATCGAAAGCAGGCGCATCGAGCGCGAGACTTCCTTGCTCACGCCGCTCAGGGCCGCGCCAATTTCGCCCGAAATGTCGCGACCGCGCTGATCGATGTAGCTGCCCGCCAGCGGCACCCCGGCCGGATCGAGCAGCAGCGCCGTCTGCTCGGCCTCTCCGATCGCTGTGGCGAACAGCATCCGCGCCGACTCAGACATTGGCGGCATCGTGTTCCTGTGGCGCGATCTCGATCAGCCCGGTGCTCAACATGCCGTAGATGATCTTCGCGACCTCGAATTCGGGGAGCACGAGCCGCTTGGCGATCTCGTGCAGATTTCTTTCGCTGTCAATCACCGACAGCACTTCCCACTCGCGCGGGAGCAGATCGATGAAGGACTCGGGTCCATCGTCGAGCGGCGCCAGACGTGGTACGACTCGCGCATCCGGAATCTTGTCGGCCATGCGCGACCACTCGTCGATGCGTCGCGCTCCTTCCATCAGGAGCGATTCGGTACTGACCCGCACGGCGATGTCCTTTCGAATCGGCCGGGGTGGCTCTTCAGTGAAGGAGAAGAAGCCTTCGGACCAGGACATCAGGTCGAACACCACGGTCTCGATCTGCTGGCGCATGAACCGGTCGATGTCGCGCGGAGTCACGATTCCGTGAGCCACCAGGATCTCGCCGACTCGACGCTTGTCGCCGGCGCGCTGCATTGCAGTCGCGCGGGCAAGGTCCGCCGCCGTCGCCTTGCCGGAGCGCTCGAGAATGGTTCCCAGCAGGTGCGGGTTGCTCTTCATCGTCGCTGCGACGATTGTCCCGGCATCGAAGTAGACGCTTCCTTCGTTGTTTCTCTCGGGAGAATGCACGCGCAGCGTTCCCGTCTTCCGGCTCAGATCGAGCAGTTGGAAGACGTCGTGGATGCCGAGCTCGCGCAGCGGCCCTTCGATCGCCATTAGATCCGACCTCTGAGAAGGAGCCGGCGGTACCGCAGCGCTTCAGCATGATTCGGGTCGAAGCGCAGCACACGCTCGAATGCCTTCAGTGCATCGCTCTCCCGCGCGAGATCGATCAGTATCTCGCCAAGCGCTATCAGGGCAGCGAAGTGATAGACGTCCCTTCGGATCAGCGCGACGATGCGCGGCAGTGCACTGCGCGAGCGGCCGGTCCGCCGATAAGGTCCGACCAGTTCCACCACCGCGGCATCGTGATTCGGCGCGGTGACGAGCACTGCCTCCAGCTCGCGGATCGCGGCAGTGTCGTCGCCCGCCTTGGCGAGAAGTCTTCCCAGCGAGATTCTGCCTTCAGTCTGGCGCTCGTCGATGCTCAGGCTGGCGCGGTAAGCAGCGATTGCTTCAGCCGAATCGCCTAGTCCAGCGTAAAGATCGCCGACGCGCTTGAGGACGTTCGCGTTGCGTGCTTCGCTTTTCTGCAAGCTGATGAGGATTTCGCGCGCACCCGGCTTGTCGAACGAGGCAACGCGGGCCTCGGCGGCAAGAAGCAGGAGGTTCACATCCGTGCTCCCGGCGGTTACCAGCGCTTCGGCGTGTGGACGTGCCTCATCGGGTCGTCCGAGCGCGAGCAGCGAGCGTGCAATCCCCTGACGCGCATAAGGATTTGTTTCTTCCATCTCCAGAGCGCGGCGGTATCGCTCGAGCGCTTCTCCGTGCAGTCCCTGCGCAGCGAAGCCGTCGCCGGCGAGCACCAGGCCCAGCACCTTGTCGCCGCCCCGACCGAGAACTCGCGCGATCTCGCCCTGGGCACGGTCGTAGAGACCCTTCGTGATCAGATCACGCGCGAGCGTATAACCCGTCATCGCGCTCTGCCCGGTCGGTGTCAGCCTCGCCGGTCTTTCCGCGAAGAGCTCCTCGATGACCGCCGGGTCGAAATGGAAATCTGCGACGCGCTCCGTGCTCTCATCCTTTTCGGTGATAGGCGGAGCCACCGTCAGCCTGATCTCCTCGTGCGGCAGCTCGATCGCCAGCTCCAGCTTTTGCGGCGTGTACATCGGATCGAGCGCCAGCGCGCGCTTTGTCTCGCGTAAAGCCGACGCGAAATCGCCAAGGTTCGAAAGCGTGAAGCTCATGTTGTAGTGAGCTTCGGCAAAATCAGGATTCGCCTGAATCGCGCGGGCAAATGCGTTGCGAGCATCGGAGTATTTCTCGAGCTCGACGAGAATCAGACCGATGCCATTCCATGCGACGGGATGCTCAGGTGCCGAGGCGAGAACCTGGCGATACGCCTCGAGGGCAAGCTCGGTGTGCTTTCTTCGGAAAAGACCCAGCGCCAAGTTGAGTCGCGCTTCGACGGGCGGGTTTGGAGTCTGCAGCGCACGTCTGAACGAGTTGATGGCGCCCTTGGTGTCGTTCTTGTGCCAGAATAGCACGCCGAGGTTGTTGTAAGCGAACGGGTAGCTGGAATCGATTTCGAGCGCGCGCGTGTAGCTCTCCTCGGCTTCGGCGTGACGTCCCTCGAGCTGCAGTGCTACGCCGCGGCCGTTCCACGTTTTCGCGGTTGGTGAAAACTCTCGCGCAAAACGATCCGCCGTGGCAATGGCAGCCCCGGTGTCCCGCTGCAGCAGGTACAGCTCCAGCATTGCCTGAAGCACTTCGGCGTTGGCCTCGCCGCCTTCGATCGCCTTCTCGTATTCGCGAAGTGCTTCCTGGAAGTAGCCCTTCTGGCGCAGAGCACGGCCAAGTGTGATGTGCGCGCCGGCAGAGGTTTTCTGCTGGTGGCTGGGCGTGACTTCGTGGCGATAGGTTTCGAGGGAGAGATTTGCCTGGGCGCGAACGAGCGTCGGATTTAGCATCACCGCTCGCCGATTCGCTTCTGCCGCCTCTTCGCTGCGGCCGAGATCGCCGAGAATGAATCCGATCAGGTAGAGGGCATCCGGATTTTCCGGATTCAACTCGATCGAGCGTTTGACCGAGCGCATTGCCTCTTCGTGGAGGCCGCGGTTGTAGAGCGCTTCGGCGAGCAGGAAGTGCAGCACCGAGCTGTCGGGATCCTTGTCGATGGCGCGCTGAAAGAGGGAGTGCGCGCGCTCGAGACGGCCTGCCGTCTTTTCGGCGATTCCGCTTTGCACCAGCGCCTCGAGGTCGTCCGGATTCGCGCGCAGGCGCTCCTCGAGCTCCTGCAGCCGTCGCTCGAGGATGCCACTCTCGCCGTAGGCGATCTCCAGATTCCGCCGCGCCACACCCATTCGCTCGTCGAGCGCGAGCGCGCGAGAGAATGCGAGGATCGCTTCCTCAGTCAGGCCCTTCCGAAAATAGAAGACACCAAGGTTGTTGTACGCGCCGGCGTCCGAGGGATCGATACGGCGAGCGAACGAGCGAAGGATGTCGATCTCACCGCCGTGCGCGGCTGCCGTCGGGCGGGCAGTGGCCGCTGCGCTCATGTGACTACTCTACTCGCACCGCGCGAAAGATGGCGTCGAATGCCTTCGGGTCGGGGACGAGCAGGAAAAATCCGTGGAGGCTTTCGGACGGTTCCTCCAGGAAAAATTCCGTCTCCACGCACAGGATCGGTGATTCGACTCGCGGCGCGTGGTCGCCAAGGGTGCTCAACGCGATTCCAGCCTCGCCAGTGGTGAGGCGAGGCGGGGAGAGCATCAGCCGCATGTCGAGGAATTCGCTGAGGGCGGTGAGGTAAGCACCAGCCAGAATGTTTCCGGCCTCGTTGAGCGCCGATTGCTCGAGCTTCCCGAGGTTGGGTGATGTGCCGCGCTTGCGTCTCAGCATGCGCTCCGCGAGTCTGAGGCCGGCCGGAATGGCCAGCAGGAAAACCGTCTGACCGGAGATGTCCCCGCTCATTGCCATTTGCACGGCGACGATCTCTACACCGTGCTCCAGCTCGGGAACGAAGTCTCCCGGCGGCACGATGTTCACCATCGGCACGCTGATCATGATGCGCGTACCGGTGAGGGTGGAAAGCGCGGTGGCGGCGTGCCCGGCGCCAATGTTCGCGACTTCGCGAAGCGCATCGAGACGTGCCGTGCTCAGGAGCGTCGTGCCGCTCTCGCCAGCTGGTGTGTTGCGGGGATTGGTCATTTCAGAGAAGGCTCGAGGCGTCCACGATGAGCGCGGGCGATCCATCGCCAAGAATGGTCGCGCCGCTGAAAAGAGTTTTACTGCCGTTCACGCCGTCGAATTGTTTGACGACGATTTCCTGCTGTCCAACGAATTCGTCCACGATGAGCGCCGCCTTGCGCTCAGCGAGCTCGATGAGCACGACTTGTCCACTGGCCAGGCTCTCAGCCGGCGGAAGCCCCACGCGCTCGCGCAGCCAGATTGCGGGGAAGAGATCGTCGCGGATCGCAACCACTTGCCGGCCCTTCGACTCGAGCAGCATCGGCTGCGACAGGCTGAAAGTCTCCAGCACGTGTGTTAGCGGAATCGCGTACGTCTCCTTTTCGACTCGCGCCAGCAGCGCCCGGGAGATCGCCAAGGTGAGGGGAAGGCGCATGCTTACGCTGGTGCCAAGTCCGGCGTCGGTGTGGACCTCGAGCGAGCCGCCAAGGCCACGCACACGGTTCGCGACAATGTCGAATCCTACTCCGCGTCCAGAGATCTCGGTCACTTTCTCGGCGGTCGAGAAACCGGGACGCGAGATGATGGCGACGAGCTCCTGCTCCGAAAGCTTCGTGGTCGCCGCGTCGACGAGGCCCAGTTTCTTCGCGCGAGGCAGAACGCGCTCCTGATCGATTCCACGGCCATCGTCGGTGACACGAATCAGAACCGTCGCACGATCGCGCTCAGCCGTAAGGATCAGAGTGGCGACGCGCGGCTTCCCAGCCTTCTCGCGCTCGGCGGGTGTCTCGATGCCGTGGTCGAGCGAGTTGCGCAGCAGATGCAGCACCGGCTCACCCATTTCGTCGAGCATCGACCGATCGAGCTCGATCTCGCGGCCCTCGATCTTGAACTCGACTTCCTTGCCAAGTGATTTGGCCGTGTCGCGCACCAGTCGCGGAAACCTCTCGAAGACCTGCCAGACCGGAACCATGCGGCTGGTCATGATCTCGTTCTGGAGATTGGCGAGGATCTGCGACGCGCGCAGCGTTGCCTCGAGCAGGTCCTCGTCACCGAGGCGCTCGGCAACCTTCGCGATGCGGTCCCGCGCGATCACGAGCTCGCCTACGACGTTCATCAGGGTGTCGAGGCGTTTCGACTCGATTCGGATGTGTCGGGGCGCTCTTTGAGCCGGCGCGGCAGAAGATGCAGGCGCTGCCGGCGAATCTTTCTTCTCGACGGGCGCAAAGTCCGACGTAAAGGTCGAAGGCTCCTCGCTCGCCACCTGGCGAATGCGGGTGATGATTCTGCTCACGTCGAGCTGCTCAGAAGTCGAAGCGGTTGCCAAGTCCACCGCCTGCTCCAGTGAATCCACGCCAGCGAACAGAGTATCGATCACCGGCCGCGCGACGGCAATGGTGCCGTTTCTCAGCTTGTCGAGAAGGGTCTCCAGCTCGTGTGAGAGCTCGGCGACCGAGGTGTAGCCCATCGCCGCTCCCATTCCCTTCATGGTGTGAACGCCGCGAAAAAGTTTTGCCACGGCCGCATCACCGCCACCGCGCTCCAGCTCCAGCAGCGCGCTGTTGATCTCGGTGAGATTCTCGCGACTCTCCGAGAGAAAGAGCTTGGCGTAGCGGCCGGTGTCCACTTAGGCGAGCACCCGCTGCACTGCCTCGAGAACGCGACTCGGCTGGAACGGCTTCACAACGAAATCGCGTGCTCCCGCCTGCAGCGCTTCCTGAACGAGCGCCTGCTGACCCATCGCGCTGCACATGAGAATGCGAGCGGCGGGGTCCATCTGAGTTATCTGCTTGACGGCTTCTATGCCGCCCATCTCCGGCATGATGATGTCCATCGTGACCAGATCCGGCTTCAGCTGCTGATACTTCTCGACTGCCTGCTTGCCGTTTTCGGCTTCACCGACGACCGTGAATCCTGCCTGCGACAGGATGTCGCTGACCATCGTCCGCATGAACACGGCGTCGTCACAAACGAGTACAGTGCTGCTCACCCTACCTCCCTTGTCCGATTACCCGCTGAACCACCGTCTTGATGTCGAGGACGAGCACGCGTCGTCCATCGATCTCGATCACACCAGTTACCGCTCCTGCTACCGGAATTTCCGTCTCGCCCGCAGCACCGAATTGATCTATCGGCACGTCCTGAATGTCGCGAACATCGTCGACGCCGACACCAACCAGCCGCTCCAGAGAATCCACGAGCAGAATCAATCCTTCCGCGCGCCGGAAAGCGGTTTTGCCCAGCACGATTCCGCCATCTATCACCGTGACAATGGTGCCGCGGAGATTGATCAACCCGCACACGCTATCGGGCGAGCCCGGGAGCCTAGTCATTGACTGGGTCGGGATGATCTCCCGGAAAGAATCCATGTCACAGGCGTACCCAATCCCGCCAAGCTCGAACACCAACACGCGTCTCGTCGGTATCTGGGGCTCTTCCTGGGCGACCTCCTCAGAAGGGGGAGCCGGAGGTAACGCAACGGCGTCACTCATAAAAACGAAACGCGACCAGCGGATCGACGCCAGCCGGAAGAGCGTGCTCGCCGGCGATAACCGAGAGCGCGCGCCGCAAATCCTCGGGGAGAGGTGAACGGAAATCGAGCGGCTTGCCTGTCACTGGGTGATTGAACGCGAGCCACGCTGCGTGGAGGAAATGCCGCTTGGGAGGAAGTCCGGCCACACGACGTCCTCCGCCCCCTCCATACACGTCATCGCCCATGACAGGATGGCCGATAGACGCGAGATGAACGCGGATTTGGTGAGTCCGTCCGGAATGGAGATGGGCACGAAGAAGGTCC
>DASXSL010000036.1:0-43663 GCA_036506035.1 Gemmatimonadaceae bacterium
AGTGGTGGCGTTGACGCGCTCGGCGGCGAAGGCAGTGTCACTCGAGGACATGGGTGTCAGCGCAGTAATCGCTGATCCTCTCGACAAGCCGGCGCTCACCGCCGCGGTGCGCCGGGCCGAGCCGGAGGTGATCATACATCAACTCACTGCGCTCAGTGACGTCGGAAATTTTCGAAAGCTCGATCAGGAGTTCGCGCTCACCAATCGCTTCCGGACCGAGGTCACCGACGACCTGCTCGCCGCAGCACGCACGATCGGGACTCGCCGTTTCATTGCCCAGAGCTATTGCGGCTGGCCGTACGCGAAGAAAGGCGGTCCGGTCAAGACGGAAGAGGATCCGCTCGATCCGAAACCACCGGAAAGCTTCACCAAAACTCTTGCTGCAATCCGCTATCTCGAGGACAAGATGCGCAGCGTGAGTTTCCTGGAAGGGATCGCCCTGCGCTACGGGTCTTTCTACGGTCCCGGTACCTCGATCGGGAAGGGCGGTGCTGTCTACAAGATGGTAAAGAAGCGCAATCTCCCGGTCATCGGCGGTGGCGGAGGGATCTGGTCGTTCATCCACATCAGTGACGCCGCGCTTGCTACAGTCGCGGCGATCTCACACGGAGCACCCGGTATTTACAACGTTGTCGATGACGAGCCGGCCAAGGTGTCGACGTGGCTGCCCGCGCTCGCTAAAGCAATTGGAGCCAAACCACCCCGTAAACTCCCGCACTGGCTAGGAGAGCTGCTTGTCGGCAAGGCTGGCGTCTCCATGATGACCCAAATCCGCGGCTGCTCGAATGCGAAAGCGAAGCGTGAGCTCAATTGGACGCCGATTTACCCAAGCTGGCGTGTCGGTTTCGTCGATGCCCTCGAGTAGGAGACGCGATTGCTGAAGCATCTGTTCGCGAACAACCGCGCCTGGGCGGCCAGGATGACGCGCCAGGATCCCGAGTTCTTCTCGCGTCTGTCCAGTCAGCAGGCGCCTCAGTATCTGTGGATCGGCTGCGCGGACAGTCGCGTGCCTGCCAACGAAATCGTTGGCCTCGCGCCGGGTGAGCTGCTCGTGCATCGCAACGTCGCCAACGTCGTCGTGCACGCCGATCTCAATTGCCTCTCGGTGTTGCAATTCGCGGTAGAGGTTCTCAAGGTCGAGCACATCATCGTATGCGGCCACTACGGCTGCGGCGGTGTCCGTGCTGCGCTACGTGACGATCGACTCGGTCTCGTCGACAACTGGCTGCGTCACGTCCAGGACGTGCGGTGGAAGCACCTGGCGGAGTTGGACGGCCTTCCCAGCGAGGATGACCGGCATCGCCGTCTCTGTGAGCTTAACGTTATCGAGCAGGTTGTGAACGTGAGTCAAACCACCGTCGCTCGCGACGCGTGGGCGCGAGGCCAGCCTCTCAGCGTCCACGGCTGGATTTACGATTTACACGACGGTCTGCTGAAAGACCTCGACGTCAGCGTCACTGCTACACCGGCTCAGGGCACTCCCCAATTCTCCGAGAATCCACAATGGCAGAAGTGACAATCCTGGTCCGCAGGAACGGCCCGTACTGGGTAATAGGCGATTTCAATCTCGTCGACGCTGATGGCAATCCGGTGCCGATCCCCGAGGAGAAAAGAAAGACAACTCCTGAAGGCCTACCGCGAGTCTCCTTATGTCGATGTGGCGGATCGGTGATGAAGCCTTTTTGCGATGGCACGCACAGCAAGATCGGATTTGTCGGCGCCGAGGAGGCTGTGCAGAAGAGCGATCCCGGTCTCCCTACTCTCCCATCGCCTTGAGCAGTACGCGCTTGGGCCGCTGGCCGTCCCATTCACCGTAGAACACCCGCTGCCACGGACCAAAATCGAGCTTACCCTTCGTCACCGGCACCATCACCTCGTGGCCGATGGTGATTGAGCGGAGGTGCGCGGCAGCGTTGTCTTCACCGGTGCCGCTGTTGTGGCGATAGTCGTCTGGCGACCACGGCGCGATTCTGTTCTCCAGCCAGTCGAGGATATCCTTCCACAACCCCGGCTCGTGATCGTTGACGAAGATTGATGCCGAGATGTGCATCGCCGACACCAGCACCATCCCCTCGTTGATTCCGGCGGCGGCTCGGCATTTCTCGACTTCGTCGGTGATGTCGATAATCTCCTGCCGCTTCTTGGTATTGAACGTCAGGTAGGAGGTGTGAGTCTTCACGCCGGCTGATTCTGCTTGATCAGTTTGAAATGCCAGGAGTCTTTCAGATCGAGTACGAATCGCGCTCGCCATTCCCCCAATGACGTAACCGTCGGATCGAACACTCGCGTTTGCGGCCCGATCTTGCCTTGCGCCCCGAGTGCCCCGAAACGCTCACGAGTTACCGACTGCACAGCACCGTCTTCATCGCAGTAGAAAATCAGCCCGCTTGTAACGAGGCTTGCTCCAAGCTTGGGCTCGAGGGATTTCAGCGCGCGAAACAGCCCGTCGATCGAGCATCCCGAAGCACCGGCGCTCGATTGATCGACGGCTACCATGAGGAAGCGGCCGTATCTCCAATCCCTGCCCGTAGTAAGCTCCTCACCGTGCGCCTTCCACTGATGCAGAAAGGCGTCGACTTCCTTCATCAGGATCTTCGATTTCTCCGCATCGAGTGTCCGGTCGCTTCCAAAAACCCAGGTCCGTGACGAATCGGGAAGATCTTCGATTTGAACTACCGCCATATAATGAGTCCTTCCGGTTTTTTTCTTTTCACCGCTCGGCCAAAGCGCGTCTCAGAACGTCACCAGTGCATCGATCGCCGCGCCAAGCCATTCCATGGTTCATAGACAATACTGATTCCCCACGAACCAGCAACGGGTGTAGAGCGAGCTCTTGAAGAATTCGAGCAGGATCGAGCCCACCTTGTTCTCGCCCATTTGCGATGGATGGACTCCATCGTCCTCGAAGTCCGTCCGCTGCCACGCCAGGCCGTCGCTGCGCGGAGTCATCCCGTCAGCCCACAGGTACGGTCCCCACAGCATGACCGGCGCCATCTTCTTCGCGTTGCTGAGAGTGCCAGCCCGCGGGTTCATCGGCAAGCCACGCATCTCGTTTATTTGAGATTCGATCGCCCACTTGACCGAGAATCCCTCCTCGTAGGCGTATGGCTCGGGATTCCAGTCGTTAGTCGAGTAACCGCCGTAGGTCCGACTCGACAGAAACACGAGCTGGAGATTCGGATACCGAACTTTTAACGCCCGGACCACCAACCCAACGTTGGTGAGAAAGGTGTAGGCATCCGCGCTGTCGGCGGGCAGCGACACCTTTGGATGTGGATCCGCCAGGTCGACCCACGCTATTTCCACCTGATTCTCGCTCAGACCCAGCGGAGCCAGGCGTGCCGTCTTGATTCGCTCGTAACTTGGCGATGTCGGGTTGGTCCACGCCGGCGCGTCCAGACTGTCGGCAGCGCCGTTCACGATCACCAACGAATATTTGTTCACCGTCGGATCTGCCGCCGCGCGCCCCATGAACGTCCACGACCCGCACGGCGGGCGTGAAGTCTTCGAGCACCATTCCTGGGTGGTGTTACCCGACCCGATCGAGAGCAGAACGTATTTCCCGAACGGACTCTCGTCGCCATTTACGTCGAGCGGCTTGATCGCGTTGCGACGAGCTCGCGCCGCTGAATCCTGATCCGGCGGTGGTTGATTGTTGCCGTTCGGATAGAGACCCCCCGGACTCTTGAAGTAGGTGCGTGTCGACAGCTCGTTGATCGGAATCCTGACTGTGTCCGTTGGCGGTCCGACGACGACTGGCGGTGGGGGCGGAGGTGGAGGCGGCGGGCTGGCACAGGCAATTCCGATGGCAGCCGCGCCGAGCAAAATCCTTGCTGCCCTCAAGCTACTCTCGGCGCCCTCAGATTAGTTCCGGGTCCGTTGTAAATGTCGTCGCGGGTTAGAGGCAGATTCGATCGTCCCGCTGCGTCGGGTTTTGCGAGCAAGGTCTGAATGACATTGATCCCCGCCGTCGCGAAGGCGTTCGCCGAGCCCGACATGTATAGTCTCCAGACCCGGTAGGTGTGGTTTCCCACCAGCGCGATCGCATCCCGGCTCTTTTCGTCCAGCGATCTCACCCAATGCCGAAGCGTCATCGCGTAATGCTCGCGCAGACTCTCGACATCGCGCACCTCGAAGCCGGATGCCTCCGCCGCGGCGATTACGTCCGCCGCTCCGGTGAGCTTGCCATCGGGGAATACGTAGGTGTCGATGAATGAATCCGCCTTCCATAGTTTGGCGAAGATTTTTTCCTTGATCGATTTGGGCCGGGCTTCACGAGTGCTGACGATGCCGTGATTGAGAAAAAGCCCACCGGCCTTGAGGGCGCGGAACGCCGAAGCGAAATACACCGGCAGATGCGAGAGTCCAACGTGCTCGACCATCCCGACACTGGCGATCTTGTCGTAGCCATCGCTTTCCGTCAGTGCGCGATAATCGCGAGTCGCAACGCGACAGCGATCGGCTAGTCCGGCGTCCTCGATTCGCTCCCTGGCGAAAGTCGCCTGGTTCTCGCTCAGCGTGATGCCGGTCGCATCCACACCGTACCGCTCGGCGGCGTACATGATCAGTCCGCCCCAACCGCAGCCAATGTCCAACAGCCGCTCGCCCGGTTTCAGCCGAAGCTTCCGACAAATCAGATCGAGCTTCGCTTCCTGGGCGACGTCGAGTGAGTCGTCCGGCGACTGGAAGTACGCGCAGGAGTAGACCATGCGCCGGTCGAGCCAGAGCTTGTAGAAGTTGTTTCCGACATCATAATGGAAGCGAACCGCAGCTGCGTCGCGCACCGGAGTGTGCCGCGGTCCCAGTTTTCTGGCGCGCTCCGGGAAGCGGGCGTCGTTGAGATCGTCTGCAGCCTGCCCGGGAAGTCTCAGCACCAGCCGAATCAGTTTTGCGACAGCAAGCGGAGAGCGCAGTCGGTTACCGATAGCGTCCTCCAGACCGGCCGCGGCTTCCATGCTTCCTTCTACATCCACATCTCCGGAGATGTAGGACTCCACCAGAGAGAGCTCGTTGGGCGGCAGGAGCATTCTGCGAAGAGCAGCGGGGCGATTGAGAACGAGCGTGAACGGTACGCGGCCTGTTCCGCGATCGACCGCTCCGTCCCAGAACCTGACATCGAACGATCTTTCATGCGGCTCACCGAACAACGCCGCCAGCACTTCCCGGCAGCGTCCGATGGCACTGTCGTCAGCGCCAGCAGCGGCGGTCTGAATCTCTGAGTGCACCGTCGACATGAGCATCAAGCCAAGGTCACGGGCGAGCGGATCTAGCAATCATCCTCCAGAACGTGGAACTGGCGCTGGCGTGTCCAACAATCGCCACATGTACCAGGATCCTACAGTACGATAAGGTGCCCACTTCGCACCAATCTTCTTTACTTTCTCCGGCGTCGGAAGCTTTCGCAACCTGTACGCCCGTTGAATCCCCTTCTGCACGCCCAGATCCAGATCGGGCAGGACGTCCGGACGGCCAAGCCGGAACATCAGGAACATCTGGGCCGTCCACCTACCGATTCCCTTGACCTGCGTCAAAGCAGTGATCACTTCCTCGTCCGTCAGCTCGTGAAGCGTCTCGATCGGGAGCATTCCCGATGTCACCTTCGCGCCGAGGTCTTTGAGGTAAGCAGATTTCTGGCGCGACAATCCGACAGCCCGCAGTTTTTCGTCGGCTGTAGTCGCTAGTTCGGCCGGCAGCGGAGTCCGACCACCGTACAATCCCTGGAAGCGGCCGTGAATGGTCCCGGCGGCTTTGCCAGATAACTGCTGAAACACGATCGACCGGGCGACGGCATCGAAGTGTGTGCCGTTGCTTGCCGGCCATCCTCTGTAAACGCCGATTTTGTCGATTACCCGTGCCAGAACCGGATCGACCTTCCTTAGATGCGCAACTGCCTTCCGACCAAATGCGCTAGAACCAGCAGACTTCATTCTTTCCCGTGAGTGGTAACGGCTCGCGATTGAGCCTTAGCTCGATGAGAGTGGTAGTGAACGGATAAAAGAATTTTATCCCGGTATCGTCCGCCAGGGAGGATATGTTCAGGGTTGCATCCCACTTTGCTTCGCGGGGGAGCGCCGGTGCGTCCGGCACCTTCTCGCTGCCGAAACCCTGGTAGCCGACGAGCTGGGACCCGGATGAAGCCATGACTCTGACCCACAGGTTCGGCATTTTCTTGTAGTCGAGGTCGGACAGTTTCACGTGAAAGCAGCGCAGGCTGGAGTCGCCTCGATAGGTGTGGACGTCGAGGTCGAACTGATGAATGCTGTTATCGCCGGCCGCAGCGCTCCCACGCCTGAATAACTGAATGTTGTAATCCGGGATCGGATCGCCGCGCTCGTCGAGTGCGCGAACGACAAATTGCTGCCACTCATCGATCCTGGCGCGCGCACGCTGAGTTCGTTTGCTGGCGTCATCGATCCACTGGTTGAACGTCGCCGCACTCGAGACCTGGAGCGCGCTGTCGACGAGATCGGCGAGATCGTCACCTGGATCGCTCAGAATCGTTCCGTGATTCTTGCCGTCGATCGAGATGAGCGGAATGTCGGTGTTCTTCCAGTCAGCAACCGAGATCCGTTTCTCCGATCCTTCGCGCTCAGGGTCGCGGGTGAGATCGAGAATGATCTTGCGAGTGTTGAGCGGACACGACGCCCAGCGCACGGTGCCGTCGGTGCCGGGCTCGTCGAAGAATTGTCGCAAGCCGCCGTAACTCTCGTTGCCGCAAAACACGAACACGTACGGCGTGCGTCTGGACGGACCATAAAACGTTTCGTCGCCGAGCAGGTCGAGATGCGCCAGATCCCAGGTGAATCGGCTGGCGAGCTCGAGACCATCGAGAATCCTGTCACCTGCCTCCATGAAATCCGGTCCGAGATGGCGATTGCCTTTGAACAGCGCGCCGAGCCAACTGCGACCTTTGTGCGCCAGCGGCGAGCCGAATGTGGCGGGAGCCAAACCAATCAGATGCTTGAGCCTCTCCCGACGTCCGGCGTAAGCTGTGAGCCACGCCCGCATCACCAGCATTCCAGTCGAGTGCACGATGGCGTCGAACGGCTCGTCCTCGTTCAGGCCGGTGCGGATGCGCAACGCCCGCTCGAAACCTTCAGCGATGTCCTTGATGGTGACTTCGTTGGTGAGCGATCGGTAGCTGCAGGCGTGAATCATCGCCACGTCGTACCCTCGCTCCTCGAGGACGCGCTCCCACACCTTGAACGAAGCGTCTTCGTCGGAGTAGCCGTGAATGAGGACGATCGGATTACGCGCCATTGGCGCAAATATATCCCGGCGATGTGGCGGCGTCGGACACCAGCGGAATCTCTATATTTGTGGCGATGCAGGAACGCTCCTCAGCCACGTCAGCGACGCCGGTGCACGACATGTCACCGGCAGAATTCCGCAAACACGGCTATGCGGTGATCGACTGGATTGCCGATTATCTAGACGCGCCGGAGAAGTGGCCGGTGCTGCCCGCGGTAAAGCCAGGTGATTTGCGCGCCGCGCTTCCCGAGTCGCCCCCGGAGTCCGCGCAACCGATGGAGGAAATTCTCGCCGACTTCCAGCGACTGATCGTTCCTGCCAACACACACTGGAATCATCCTGACTTCCTCGCCTACTTCGCGAACTCGGCGACTGGTGCGGGCGTGCTCGGAGAAGCGTTGGCGGCGACGCTCAACGTCAACGCGATGCTGTGGCGCACCAGCCCGGCGGCGACGGAGCTGGAGCTGCTTACCATGGATTGGCTACGGCAGATGCTCGATCTGCCGGGTGGATTCTTTGGCGTCATCGCCGACACTGCGTCGTCCAACACACTTTATGCACTGGCCGCCGCGCGCGAGCTGCACCCTGAGCTTCGGATTCGCGAGGAGGGAATGTCTGGCCGCGCGGACCTGCCAAAGGTTGTCCTCTATTGCTCGGAGGAGGCCCATTCAAGCGTCGACAAGGCTGTGATGACGCTCGGCTTTGGCCTCGAAGGTCTCAGAAAAATTCCGACGGACTCAGCGCTGCGGATGGATGCAAAGGCGCTCAGTGCTGCCGTTGAAAATGATTTGCGCGCCGGACGAGTCCCAGTTGCTGTCGTCGCCACGGTCGGCACGACATCCACCACCGCAATCGATCCTGTCTCGGCTATTGCGGACGTCTGCGCCCGACAGCAGATGTGGCTGCACGTCGATGCGTCGTACGGCGGGATCGCCGCGATATTGCCGGAGATGCGCTGGATTCTGGACGGGTGCGACCGCGCCGATTCACTGGTGGTGAATCCGCACAAGTGGCTGTTCACACCAATGGACTGTTCGGCCCTCTACACTCGCCGGCCGGAAACGCTGAAGCGCGCATTCCAGCACATCCCCGATTACCTGGTCGTGAGCGAGGGTGATGGCGTCGCTAACCTCATGGACTATGGAATCGCGCTCGGCCGCAGATTCCGCGCACTGAAGCTGTGGTTCGTGATCAGGAGCTTCGGCGTCGATGGTCTGCGCTCGCTAATCAGCGAGCACATTCGAATTGCCCGGCGCCTGGCGGAGGAGATCGACGCCGACCCGGAGCTGGAGCGAATGGCCGATGTCAATTTTTCCACCGTCGTTTTCCGCCTGCGTGCGCGCGGGCTGAGCGGTAAGGCGCTGGACGACTACAACGCCAGGGTTCTTCAGGAAGTGCTCGCCGGTCGCGAGGTCTTTCTGTCACACACCCGTGTCCGCGGCAGTTATGCCCTGCGTATCGCGATCGGGAACATTCACAGCACTGAAGCCCACGTTCTGCACGCACTGGAAGTGGTCAAGGCAGCAGGAAAAGCCGCTGTCTAGCGCGGGCGCAGCGGGAACGAAGAATGCTGCTCGGTATATTAATTGGGCGTACATATTGGCCCACCCGCCAACCCGCCCCAACTCCACCCACCCCTCATTTAATTGACAGGTCAGGGAGATCCTTGATGAAAGCAATCCTCAACAGAATTGCCGCTGCTTTGTCGATCGGCATCGCTGCTGCCTCCCCGCTTGCGGCGCAGAACGCGCCATCGAACTGCGATCCCACCGCCAACACAAAGGGCGACATTGCAAGGGCGCAGTTCTCGATGACCCGCGCCATCTCAGCCTCGGACAAAGGCAATCCGACGCGTGACTTGCAGGATGTCCTCAAGCTCGTCGACAACGGCAACGACAACCCGACCGCCCGAAATTATCTGCGCGGCGAAGCTTACATACTCTACCTGATGCAGCCGAACACACCGGCCGTCGTTCAGCGTAGCACGCTCGGACTCACCAGCAACCCCACCGGCACCATCGATCTTTTCGCCGCTGCCGACTCCGCATTTTCGATCGTCGAGAAAGCATTGCCGGAATGCGGTGCGGTCATCGCGCAGTGGCGCCAGCAGAAGCCATGGCTCAACACGCTGAACGGGGCCATCAATGCGCTCAACGCCGGACAACTGGACTCGGCGGAGCTTCTCGCCAAGCGATCGCTGCTCCTCGATCGCAAAGCGCCCTACGCCTACTCCGTCCTCGGATCAATCGCCAAGAGCCGCAAGGATTTCAACGCTGCCAATGAGTACTGGAAGCAGGCATTGAGCGCCGCTGGAACGGATACCACGTATGCAGACGTTCGATCCAAGACGATCTACGAGATGGCGTCTGCTGCATCGGACAAAGTCGATGCCGCAACAGGTGCTGCCAAGCGCGCGGCGGCAAAGGAGGCAATCAAGCCGTGGCAGGACTACATCGCAACAGCCACCAACGATCTGCTCCTTGCCGATGCAATCGACAACATTGCGCGGTTGTACATGGCAGCCGGTGACAGCGCGTCGATCCCGACGATCTATGCACCGCTGCTGGCGAACCCATCGAAGTACGGTGAGCTGGCGCTCGTCCACGCTGGAGTCGTCGCCACCCGCAACGGTCACCACGCCGACGCCAACAAGCTCTTCGACGCTGCGCTGGCGCAGAATCCGTATTCACGCGATGCAGTGAACAACCTGGCAGCCACATATATCCAGATCGGCGAATTCTCGAAGGCGATGCCGCTGATCGACAAGCTGGTGGCGATGGATCCGAGCAATCCCGAAAATCCGCTGCTCTACGCCTTTGTCTATCAGGGCCTGTACAAGGGGACAAAGGACAAGAAGCTGCAGAAGATCTACACGGATTCACTCGTGTACTTCAATGCCAAGTCTGAGAATGCGCCGGTGAAGCTGGTCGTGACCGAGTTCTCGCGGCGACCAGATGGCTCGACGCTGGCAGGCACCATCGAGAACCGCGGCACCACGTCGAAGACCTACAACCTGAGCGTGGAGTTCCTCGACAAGAGCGGCACCGTGATCGACACGCAGACTGCGACGGTCGGACCAGTTGCCGTCAAGAAGAGCGCAACCTTCAAGCTCACATCCACAAGGGGTGGAGCGTACGGCTACAGGTACAAGCCGCTGAGCTGATACCTTCAACGCTTTGAGTGCAAACGACCTGCTGGAGCTCCTCGCTCTCGGCAGGTCGTTTTGCTTTGCCGTCTTTGTTACGAGCTTCGCGGCAGCATCACCGGATCCGATTCAACGAGCGCGCCGATGATCCAGAACCGCTTGCCATCGAACCAGAAGACCGCGATCTGTTCCAGGTCACGCGCGAGCGCGATCGCTTCATTCTGATCCATGATCACCGCCACACTGCACTCGCAGTGCAAGCCATCGGGTGAGCATGCTTCCACTTCCACAAAGCGATGACCCGTTTTTCTCAGTCGTCGGTGCAAATCGCGCTTCCGCTTCTCATTTTCGACGGGCGACAAATTGAGACCGGCCGGATCGAACGCTGTAATCACCGCGAAAGGATCGCCCAGTCCGGCGGCTCGCAGCTTCGACAATGCATCCGCAGCCGGAAGCTCGCGCAGATCTATTTGCACCGGCGGCTGAGTGGAAAAGCGCAGAATCGTTTCCGGATAGCGCGGCCAGTCGGGATCGTGCTGTTCGGGACTTGATTGCATCGTAATTGGTACGCTCCTTGACCTGGTACCGCGCGTGAAACCGAATCAGATCTGGCCCGAGCTACTCTACATGGTGCGCCACGGTGAATCTGCGGGCAACGTCGCGCGTGACGCCGCCATTGAAGCCGGCGAGCCGATGATCGATATCGATGTTCGCGATGTCGATGTTCCTCTCTCCCAGCTCGGCCAGCGCCAGGCGATCGCGGTGGGGCGATGGTTCGGCGCGCTTTCCGAAGAAGATCGCCCGAACATCGTCCTCACATCTCCTTACCTTCGCTCGCGACACACCGCTGGTCTGATCGTCAAGACCGCCGGCATGCGAGAGGACTCCTACTCGCTGATAGTCGACGAGCGCTTCCGCGAAAAGGAGTTCGGCATCCTGGATCGACTGACCGCCGTCGGCGTCAAAGAGCAGTACCCGGACCAGGCCGAGTTCCGTCGGCTGCTCGGAAAGTTCTACCATCGGCCGCCCGGTGGCGAAAGCTGGTGCGACGTCATACTCCGCCTGCGGAGCGCCACCGAAATGATCTCGCGCGAGTACTGCGCTCAGCGCGTGCTCATCGTCTGTCACGCCGTGGTCGTCCTCTGCATGCGCTACATCCTTGAGCATCTGACTGAAGCGGAGCTGCTCGCCATTGACAAGAAGGCCGAGATTGCAAACTGTTCCGTGACTTCATACGAGCACGATGAGACACTCGGCCCCCGCGGCAATCTGCGTCTCAAGCTCTTCAACTTCGTGGCGCCACTCGAAGAAGCGGGTGCGCCCGTGACGTCCGAGCCGGACGCGAAAGTTGGCGCGCGCTAGCAAGCGGCCGGTCGCAGTAACCAGCTCACTCCTCCGCCGCTGGCCGTTGCCGCGTGCCGGTAGCGCCGCCGACAAGATCGATCGTGGCATCGCCTTGGTGATCGGTGGATCGGCCGAAGTTCCTGGCGCGCTGCTCCTCGCCGGCGTCGCCGCGCTCCGCGTCGGCGCCGGAAAAATCCAGCTTGCAGCACCACGCAGTGCGACGACATCGCTCGGCGTCGCATTTCCTGAGAGTCGAGTCTTTTCGCTGCCTGAAACCGGGGACGGATTTCTCGACCGAAGATCGGGCATCCGCGCCGCTGAGTACGCGCAGAATGCGGACTCGTTGCTGATCGGCCCGGGAATGTTGAATGAAGACGCGATTCGCGGATTCATGGACGAGGCAGTGCGTCGGGCAGCAGACCGCGAGATGGTCATCGACGCTCTCGCCCTGAGCGCACTGCGCGGCGGCCGCTACAGGTTCACCGAGGAGACTCAGGTCGTCCTCACGCCGAATGTCACCGAAATGGCGAGAATCACCGGAGACAAGACGAGCGCCATCGAAGCCGATCCGCGCAGCGTCGCGATAAACGTCGCGTCCGAGCTGAATGCCGTAGTGGTGCTGAAGGGAGCGGAGACCTTTGTCGCGGCGCCATATGGTGAGGTTTTTCGGTACACGGAAGGAGATGTCGGGCTCGCTACTGTGGGCTCCGGTGATGTGCTCGCCGGTGCATTGGTCGGACTGCTGGCTCGAGGCGCGACTCTCGATCAGGCCGCCGTCTGGGCGGTGTACCTCCACGGCAGTGCCGGCAACCGTCTCAAACGCCGGATCGGCACCATTGGCTTTCTGGCGAGAGAGCTGTGCGACGAGATCCCGCCGGTAATGAACGCGCTCTCCGGGAGTTGACGCGCCCCTAGATGTGAAGGGCGACGGCGCTGGTCGGTGTCGTCGGCGTATCACGGCGACGCACTGTTTCTCCGACCGGCGCCTTCATCGGCAGGGTCAACAAAAACGTACTGCCCGTTCCTACTTTGCTCGCGACGGTCACATCTCCCCCGAGCAGCCGCGCCAGCTTGCGTGTAACACTCAGGCCGAGCCCGGTACCGCCGGTCCTTCGCGTTGTTATTTGCTCCGCCTGCCAGAAGGGCTCGAACACGTCCTCGATATTCTCCGCCGCAATGCCGACACCGGTATCGGCAATCCGCACTTCGAGCACGCCGTTCGCCACCGAGCAGCTGACGCGAACTTCTCCCTTCTCCGTGAACTTGATGCCGTTGGAAAGGAGATTCACCAGCATCTGCCGCAGCTTGGTGCCGTCGGTCTGGATGGCTTGATCTTCATCCAGCAAGTCGACGTTGAACTTGATGTCCTTCGCTGCCGCCATTGGCTCGACCAGCGCTGCCGCATCACCCAGGGTGTGATTCACCGACATTGACTCCCATCTCACTCGCTCGCGCCCGATGTCGACGCGGGCGAACGTCAGTATTTCGTCGATGAGGCCGAGCAGGTGTCGCGCACTGGCGTTGATTCTGCCCAGCTGCTGCCGCTGCAGCTCGGTCACCGGACCGGTAATGCCGTCGGAAAGCAGCTCCTCGTAACCCATTATCGCAGTGAGCGGCGTCCTCAGCTCGTGCGACATCACCGCCAGGAAATCCGTCTTGCTGTTGTTGGCTCTCTCGGCTTCCGCGCGAGCAGCTTCTGCTTCGCTGCGCAGCTTCTCGGCGTGGGCACGGGCCTGCTGCTCCAGCACCAGCAGATCCACCCTCTCCTTATCGGTATCACGGAGAACTCGCGCCGACCACAGCACCAGTCCGACGAACGTCAGAATCGTCGCCACCGCAAAGAGTGAGACGCCGAACTCCGATTCGTAGATCCCGGCCGCTTCCCCCAGCGTTCTGATGATGCCGAGTATGATCGGCGCGAGCAGAGCGGCAGGAAGCAGTCGTCGAGTGAGAACACCTGCTGCACCCTCATCCATCAGCAGCGAGGAAACACCGCGCTCAGGATAGGCAACCAGAATCCCGATCCCGAGAATCATCAGACAGATTGCGGTCACCAGCGTCATTCCCGACGACTGAGCCAGACCGTACATCGCTTTCACGCCGAACACATAGCCGAGCAGCGCGACCAGGCTAATTATGAGTCCCGGTGTCGCGAACATTTGCGCCCGCAGATCGCGCTTTCTCTGATCGTGCGGTATCGAGAGAATCCCGAGCGCGTAGAGAAGAAAAGTGCCAGCAGTATTGATCCCGATTCTGCCGGGAGGATCAAGCGAGACCTGGCGCAGGCGATCGCCGAACAGCAGCAGATCGAAGCCGGAGTTTCCGCCCCGTAGATATTCGTACAGAGTGAGAACCGTGATCGTGGCCACCAGCGCCGCCAGACTTTGCTGGATCGCTTCCGTCGTTGCTGTGCGGTGAGGACGCACTGCCATTGTCAGTGAGACGCCGGAGAGCACGCAACAGAGCGCGCTGAGCGGGAGCATTGGATATCCCCCCAGCCTCGGCGTCGTGATGAATGAAAGGTTGAAAGCCCAGCCTGCAATCACCAGTGCGCCGACGACGGCTACGGCGCCGCCTGCTATGATGGGCACTCGCTCGAAGAAGCCGATCATCGGGCTGTGGCGGCCCGGTGGACTGAGTGCAATCGTGTTTGGATTGGCCATGTCGCTATTCGATCGAAAACCTATTCCTGAAAATTGGCCAGTGCAATTCTACCAGGGGGCCACTTTCCGATCGTGAAAAAATCCTCCGGTCGGACCGCTATCCGGCAGCGTCGCCAGCCATACCACTGACTCGGCGCCTTTCTGCACGGTGCGGGTCGCACCGCGTCCACCCATAGCTGTCTGTACCCAGCCAGGATCGACGGAGTTCACCAGAATCCCCATTCCTTCCGACTCCGCCGCCAGAACTCTGGTCACAACGTTGATGCCGGCTTTGGAAAGCCTATAGGAGAAGTACCCTGCACCCATCTCTGCCAGCGAGCCCATGCCGCTGGACAGGTTAACGATTCTGCCGTAACGGCGACTCTTCATGATCGGGATTGCCAGACGCGACAGCAGCAACGGTCCATAGACGTTCGTCTGCATGGTGTCGCGCACGATCTCGATCTCCTCGACTGGGTCCGCGTCGTCGTCCTCGACCATGATGCCGGCGTTGTTCACCAGAATGTCGAGGCGGCCGAGCTCTTTTCTCACCCAGTTCATGCATTCGCGAATGCTGCGGACGTCGGCGACATCCAGCTGTCGCGCTTCGACGGCGAGCCCGGCGGTGATCAGTGGCCTGGCGGCTGCAATCCCCTTCGCCGGATCGCGCGAGCCAAGCACTACCCTGGTACCCTGCTGAGCAAGCTGACGGCACACCTCGAGGCCGATTCCCCGGTTGCCGCCGGTTACCAGCGCAATTCGCTGTTCAGTCATTTTTTGTGCTGTTCGTTCATGACCAAACAGTAATCGTCATTGCCGAAATTGGAGGAGTCCTACCAGCCCGACTAACCCAACCCCGATCCATTTCGTTACGCGCCCCATTTCAGCTCCGTAAGTGCGTGTTGGTATTGAAGTTCGGAACACCCCCTCACCGCGCCCCATAAACGTAGAACGACTCGGTCTGCTGGCAAGTTTTGGGGACGGCAGTATCATTGCACAGGTTGGCGGCAGTGTTTCCCCTTCCATGACTGTATCCCGACTCACAACAGCGGCGGTGTATTCTGCTCCGGCGACGAAGCAGGAGATCGCGAGCCTTCTGTCCGAGGCGCGCGAGCGAACGCTCCTGCTCATCTCGGAATTATCGGATGAGGATTTGCATCGGCAGCACGATCCGCTGATGAGCCCAATCATCTGGGATGTCGGACACATAGCGCACTTCGAGGAGCTCTGGCTCACCCAGAATCTCGACGGACCAATCGAGTTCTCGGAGATGCCCGGGCTATACAATCCGTTCGAGCATCCTCGTGCCACTCGGGCTTCGCTCGCACTTCCGACACTCAGAGAGATGATGCAACGGCTGACGGAGATTCGTTCGCGAGTGCTGGATCGCCTCGAGACGGTGCAATTCGACAACGACAATCCACTGCTGCAGGGCGCATACGTCTATCACATGGTGCTTCAGCACGAGTACCAGCACAACGAAACCATCCTGCAGACGCTGCAACTTAAAAAAGGAGAGCCGTACCGCCCACCACGCGCGCGCTCGTTCAAGAAAGTTCCGGCGCGACGGAAGGAGATGGTTCACTTCGCCGGCGGCAGAGTCACCATTGGTACCGACGACAAAACCGCTGCCTACGACAATGAGCGACCACAGCACGACATAGAGCTGCGTCCTTTTCTGATCGATTCGGATCCGGTGACCAATGGGCGCTTCCTCGAGTTCATGAGTGATGGCGGCTACCAACGCCCCGATCTCTGGTCCGAGGGAGGCCGTCGCTGGCTCGCTGAGACCGCAGCTGATTCCCCCAAGTATTGGACTCGCGATGGAGCCGGCTGGTCGACGCGCACGATGGATCTCACGCAGCCAGTCGATCCCGATCGTCCAGTCTCCCACATCTGCTATTACGAAGCGGAAGCCTTTGCCAAGTGGGACGGCAAACGCCTCCCCACCGAATTCGAGTGGGAAGCCGCTGCGTCCTGGGATCCTGTGTCCGGACAGGCGCGCATCTATCCGTGGGGCGATGGCGCCAATTCCGATTTGGCAAACATCGATCAGCTCTCCTTCGACACTGCTCCGGTCGGCACCTACGAGCATAACGTCTCACCAATTGGCTGCCGTGGAATGATCGGCGACCTCTGGGAGTGGACGTCGAGCGACTTCTACGGTTACCCGCGTTTTCAAAGCTTTCCGTACAAGGAGTATTCGGAAGAGTTCTTCGGCCCGGAATACAAAGTGTTGAGGGGAGGATCCTGGGCAACGCGACCAGGTGCGATTCGCAACACTTTCCGCAACTGGGACTATCCGATTCGGCGCCAGATCTTCAGCGGCTTCCGCTGCGCGCGCGACACGTGAAAAACGGCAACCAGTTCGACGTCGTTGGTGGGACGCCGCCGTACACCGTCCGCCGCTCCCGCCAGCAGATGGTGCGCGACGTACGCCAGGGGCTCACCAAAAAATCCAAGCAGCTGTCGCCGAAATACTTCTACGACGAGCGTGGCTCCGAGCTGTTCGAGCAGATCACTCAGCTTCCCGAGTACTACCTCACTCGCGCCGAGCGTTTGTTGCTGGAGCAGAAAATCTCCGAGATCGTGTCTGCTGTCCGGTCATGTTCATTGGTCGAGCTCGGTGCGGGAAGCGCGACTAAGACGCGCATCATTCTCGACGAGATGCGCGCAAGTGGCTGCGCCGAGTGCTATGTACCGGTGGACGTCAGCAAGGATTTTTTGGAGGCGACGGCGATCCAGCTGCGTGCAGACTATCCCGATGTGGAGATCACGCCGGTCGTATCGGACATCACCGAGCCATTCGCGCTGCCACCAGTTGCCAGTCCGACGCTCGTCGCTTTCCTCGGCAGCACTATCGGAAACTTTCCGCGCGAGCAGGCGGTGCGACTGCTCTCACACATCGCCAGCGAGATGGGACCAACCGATCGTTTCCTACTCGGCGCGGATCTGATTAAGAATCCCGCCGTGATCAACCGTGCCTACAACGATTCGAAGGGCGTCACCGCGGCTTTCAATCTCAACATCCTGGCGCGGCTGAACCGGGAGCTGGGCGCTGATTTTCCGATCGCCGACTACGAGCACCGCGCATTCTATAGTAGCGAGAACCACCGAGTGGAAATGCACCTGATTGCCAGGCGCGCGCATAAGGTTGTCATCCCGGAGATCGGTGAGATCTCGTTCGAGCAAGGTGAGAGCATCCGCACTGAGCTGAGCTACAAGTACGATCGTCCGATGCTCGAGGACATTCTTTCCGCGTCCGGCTTGAAGATCGAGAAGTGGATGCCCGCAGATGATGACTCCTTTGCTCTGGCGCTGGCGCGCGCGGAGGCTTGAGCGTACCTCGTGAGCCTCACTGAGGCGCAGCTGCTGGAAGACGTCAAGCGACTGTTCGCTCCTTCCCCGTCCGCACATCCGCGCGCCGTCGGACTGGAGCTGGAGCTCATTCCGATACTCCAGTCGACGCGCAAGCCGGCACTGGCAATCCGTGGCCAGGAGCCATCTACTGTCGATGTTCTCTCTCGCCTGGGAAAGCGCGAAGGATGGACAGAGCAGGCTGTTGGTGATGATCCCCCTTCCTGGACACTCCCCGACAGCTCACGCATTTCGTTCGAGCCCGGTGGCCAGCTCGAGATCAGCAGCAGTCCACACCCGACAGCGTCATCGGTGATTGAATCGACGCGGGCGCTCGCGGATATCCTGCGCACCGCAATGGCCGAACAAGGCATTGACTTGATCGCGAGCGGAGTCGATCCCTACAACGACATTGGCGTCGTTCCGTTGCAACTACACCGCGAGCGCTACGTCGGCATGACGCAATACTTCGACTCGATCGGTCCGTCCGGTGTGCGCATGATGCGCCAGACCGCCGCCCTGCAGATCAACCTCGAGCGCGGACAGCAGCCATTGTCGCGATGGCTTCTTCTCAACGCGATCACGCCGGTGGTGGTGGCGTTGTTCAGCAACTCGACCAACTATGCAGGGAAGCGAAGCAACCACGCCAGCTTTCGCGCCCACCTGTGGCGAACGCTCGACGACTCGCGCACCGGAATCGCTTATGACGAGACCGACCCCCTCGGGCGCTATCTCGAGTTCGCGCTCGACGCGTTCGCGATGCGGAGCGGAAACCGGACGCACCCCTACCAGACCTTCCGCCAGTGGATGCGCGATGGCGACATCGGGCTCGACGATTGGCACTTTCATCTCTCCACGCTGTTTCCGGAGGTTCGGCCAAAGGAGTATTTCGAGCTTCGCTCCGCCGATACGATTGATGTGAAGTGGCTTGCAGCCCCGGTGGTGTTCGTGACTGCCCTGGTTTATGATCGGGAAAGCTCGCAGCGGACCTTCGAGATCGTCGGCACACCGAACTACGATTTGCTCGAGCTGGCGGGAATCAAAGGCGTCTCGCATCCGGCGCTACGCCGGATGTCACGCGCGCTTGCCGATATCGCACTCGACGGAGCGCAAACACTCGGCGAGAATTACATCTCGGCACGCGACATCGAGACCGCGTCGGAGTATTTCGACCGCAAACTCTCCGCATCGTAAGCCAACCCGCATAGCTGGACTTTTCCTGTCGATGAACATCATTCCGCTTATAATCTTCGCCCAGATCGCCGGCGCCCCCGGCGCCCCCGTCACCCCCGCCTCCCCGCTGCCGACAGCGGTAATTCGCGTCAACCAGCTCGGCTACCTGCCGAATGCGCCGAAAGTGGCAGTCTTCTGCTCACTCGAGAAAACGGAGCTGCGCGATTTCGAGGTCACCACCACGGTAGGCCAGCGCGTTCTGCAGCGGCCAGTGATCTCTGGCAAACCGTTCGGTCCGTGCGCGACCAACTATCGGCTCGACTTCTCCTCGGTCCGCGCAGTCGGCGAATATCGGATTTCAGCTGGAGGTATTACGTCGTCGACAATCCGCATTCGCAACGACGTCTACGCAGGCGCGGCTGACACGCTGCTTTACTACATGAGGGAGCAACGGTCGGGCTACAATCCGCTCTTCAAGACCGTCGTACACACGCATGACGGCATCGTCGTCGACGACTCGAGCCGCGCCGGAAAGTTTGTCCCGGTCACCGGAGGCTGGGCCGACGCTTCCGACTACCTCCAGTACGTGATGACGTCAGCCAACGCCACGTACGTGATGCTCATGGCGTACCGTGACCACCCGAATGTTTTCGACGATCGATTCGATTCGCGCGGGTTGCCAGAGAAGAACGGAGTGCCGGACATACTGGATGAAGCGCGTCATGGCCTCGAGTGGCTCGTGCGCATGTTCCCTTCAGATTCCGAGATGTACAACCAGCTCGGTGACGATCGCGACCACACTTACTGGGATCTCCCCCCAACTGATTCGGCCGACTACGGCTGGGGAAAGGGGAAAGAGAGAGCGCTTTATCCCTGCACTGGAAAGCCGCAGGGTCTTTTCAAGTACAAGAATCGATCGAATGGCTTTGCGTCGACAGCTGGCAAGTACGCATCGGCGTTCGCGCTGGCGTCATCGCTGTATCGCCAGCGTGACACTGCATTCGCCGCCAAGCTTCGTCACAAGGCATTCGCCGCATACGACATCGGAAAGAAATTTCCGGGAGTCTGCCAGGGCGCGCCTGGTCGCGCGCCCTATTTCTACGAGGAAGACAACTGGGTAGACGACATGGAGCTTGCCGCAGCGGAGCTCTACTCGCTGACACGCGATCGCAAATACCTGCGCGACGCCTTGGACTTCGCGTCACGCGAACCAGTAACGCCATGGATGGGAGCAGATACAGCTAAACATTATCAGTGGTATCCGTGGCACAACAACGGTCACTACGAGATCTGGCGCAATGCGAGCGCCGCCGACCGGAAAATCGTGGCGGATTACTACCGCCAGGGACTAGAGGCGGTTGTGAAACGGGCCGATAACGGATTCCGAATCGGAATTCCTTTCATCTGGTGCTCCAACAACCTTATGGCCTCGTTTGCAACTCAGGCCTACCTCTATCGCCGCATGACGGGTGACAACCGGTTCCGCGAGTACGAGCAGGCTGCGCTCGACTGGCTCTTCGGCACCAATCCGTGGGGAGTCGCGATGGTGATTGGTCTTCCACACGACGGCACCTTTGCGCGCGATCCACATTCCGTTGTTGCCAAGGAGATGCACGTCGAGCTAACCGGTGCACTGCTCGATGGTCCCGTTTATTCGTCGATCTACAAGAATCTCCTCGGCATTAGTCTCCACGATCCGGACGAGTACGCACCGTTCAACACTGGATTCATCGTCTATCACGACGATGTCGGCGATTACTCGACCAACGAGCCGATCATGGACGGCACCGCGAATCTGGCGTATCTGCTGGCAGCGCTGGCCGATCGGCGTCGCTGAGCTCGCCCAGCAGAAATGCCAGAGCTACCGGACATAACCGTCTACATCGAGGCGCTGGCTTCGCGCATCGTTGGACAGACTTTGGAGCGAACGCGCATCGCGAAGCCGTTTCTGCTCCGCTCCTTCGATCCCCCGATCACCGCCGCCAATGGCAAGCGGGTCATCGGCATCCGCAGGATGGGAAAGCGAATCGTTCTCGAGCTCGAGGACGATTTGTTTCTGGTGATTCATCTCATGATCGCCGGACGCCTGCGCTGGGTTCCGGCCGGCGGCAAAGTGCCCGGCAAGATCGGGCTTGCTGCATTCGATTTTCCGAACGGCACATTGATACTCACGGAGGCTGGCTCCAAGCGCCGCGCGTCGCTGTGGCTGGTGCGGGGTGAGCAATCGCTCGAGCAGTTCGAGCGCGGTGGACTGGAGGTCCTGGCAGCCGATCTTGCGCAGTTCACCGAGCGCTTGTTGCAGGAGAATCACACCCTCAAGCGCTCTCTCACTGATCCGCGACTCTTCAGCGGAATCGGCAACGCCTACTCCGACGAAATCCTTCATCGAGCGAAGCTCTCACCCGTAAAGCACACCACACGCCTCAAGGAAGAGGAAATCGCCCGCCTGTTCGATGCGACCCAATCCATCCTCGTCGAATGGACTGACCGATTGCGCCGGGAATCAGCCGACGATTTCCCCGCCAAGGTCACTGCCTTCCGCGACGAGATGGCCGTTCACGGGAAATACGGAAAGCCGTGTCCAGTCTGTGGCACTCCTGTGCAGCGCATTCGCTACGCTGACAACGAGACCAACTATTGCCCGCGCTGTCAGACCGACGGAAAACTGCTGGCAGATCGCGCCTTGTCCCGGCTGCTGAAGCAGGACTGGCCGAAGTCGATCGACGAGCTGACGTGGAGTTAGTCAAAGCGGGAAGCGGGAAGCGGGCAGCGGGCAGCGGGCAGCGGGCAGCGGGTAACGGGTAACGGGTTACGAGTTACGGGTTACGGGTTACGGGTTACCGGTAGTTGCAGTTCCCAAACCCCGCCTCGTAACCCGCTAGATCGTCCCCGCATTAATCCACTTCACCACTTTCGGCGGCTCATAAGCCTCGAACCTCTCCAAAAGCGCACGCGGCTCGCTTTCGACGATCACCATCGAGCGGTGAACGTCACGCACGAACTTCTCCTCAACCGCGCGGTCGAGAAACGCCAGCAGTGGATCGAAATAGCCGGCGATGTTGAGCAGACCGCACGGCTTGTCGTGGACTCCCAGCTGCGCCCAAGTCCAGATCTCGAAGAATTCTTCCAGCGTTCCGATCCCGCCGGGCAAGGCAACAAATCCATCCGACAGCGCGGCGATCATTGCCTTCCGCTCGTGCATCGAGTCCACGATGCGCAGGTCGGTGAGCGCTTTGTGGGCGACTTCGCGCTCCACCAGCATCTTCGGAATCACCCCGATGATGTCGCCAAGCTCGTCGAGTACAGCTTCGGCGAGCGCTGCCATCAGTCCAACACTCGATCCCCCGTAAACGACACCGATTCCACGCTCGCAAAGCAGTCGGCCGAGTGCGTGCGCCCCTTCGGTGTATTCGGGTCGTGTGCCAGGGTTCGATCCACAGAAAACTGCCAGCCGTCTGATCTCGGTCATGCGCGCGGTCGCATCGCCGCCGCCATGTTGACGCCCAACCCGGCCAGAGATTGTCCGCCATCGCAGACCACCACGGCACCGGTAATGAACCTCGCAGCATCGCTCGATAGAAAGAGCGCCAGATCAGCGATCTCGTCTTTCGTCGCGAATCTCTGCAGCGGGATGCTCTTCGTGAACTGCTGCCTGATTTCCGCAGTGGGCGCGAGCCGTCGCATCCCCTCGGTGTCGTCCACTGCGCCTGGCGCAATCGAGTTGACGCGAACGCCCTGCGGTCCCCACTCGATCGCCAGGCATTTCGTAAGCATGTCGACCCCTGCCTTCGCCGCGCAGACGTGCGCCTGCAACGGCATCGGAGTGAATGCCTGCATCGCCGAGATGTTGATGATAGACGCGCCGGGCCGTCTTAGATGTTCGAACACTGCCCGGCAGGTATTGAAGGTGCCGAGCAGATCGATGTCGACCACAGCCTTGAATCCGTTGGCGGACATTCCCAGCGCCGGCGCCGGGAAATTTCCGGCCGCACCGCACACCACCAGGTCGATCTCGCCGTGTGCTTCACGTGCGCTCTTGATGGCAGCCGCGAGCGCGTCGTAGTCGCGGACATCGGCGGCGTAGCCCGACGCAACGCCGCCCGTTTTCGCTATCTCAGAGGCCGCTGAATCGAGCTTCTCTTTGGTACGTCCAATCAACGCGACCTTGGCGCCAGACTGCGCGAACCGTTTTGCAATGGCAAGGTTGATCCCGCTGCCACCGCCAGTGACGACCGCAGTTTTTCCAGCGAGCAGCTTTGCGCCAAATACTTCCGACATTCAGGCTCCAGCAACGATAGACATGACAGTCAATCGCGAACCGCAAACCTACCCATGGTGCCAAAACGTTGAAAGTGGTAAGTCTTTCTTCCGATTGAACAGAGAGACAGACCATGAATCGATCGCTTGTAATTCTCGCCTTTGTCGCTCTCACCGGAGGATGCGTCGCCGTATCCGTGAACCCCGGCGGGGCTGGTGGTGGGGCAACGGAGAGCTCGTTAATGCAGGCTGATCGCGACTTTGCCGTTGCAACGCACGCACGCGGTATCGATGGCTGGATGTCTTTCTACGCCAGCGACGCAATTCGCATCCGCTATCGCGACAACATGGTCAAAGGATATGACGAAGTTCGGAAATTCGACCTGCCGAACATCTCTGACACTACCACGATTTTGAACTGGGAACCGACCGACGCTTACGTCTTTCGCCGCGGAACAATCGGTTCAACCACCGGCAGATACTGGATCGTCAGCAGAAAAACAGCCGACAGCGGGAAAGAGCTCGGACACGGACGTTATGTCACAATGTGGCGTCGAGAGAATGGACGATGGCTCGTCATCATGGACACCGGATATCCGGATCCTGCACCTCCGGCTCGCTAACAAAAAAGACCCCGTACCTTTTGGGTACGGGGCCGGCTACTGGTGGCCCACCCGTCCTACAAGCTCGACCAGTAGCTCTGTCCTGCCAGAGCCGGAGGGGTAATTCCGGGCTTCAGGAGATTAGACTCACCCTACGGCAAAATGGTTTAATAGTTTCTTGGGGAATTTTCGCGGCGGGGAACCGCCGGAGTTCTTTCGGGCAGCGCCCTACCTTCCCCTAGTACTACGAGCTGCGCCTCTTACGCGTTGTACCCAGCGCAAGGTCACCAGTCGACGAAAACAGTTGCTCAACCGCAGCTCCAGACAGCGCAGCAACAGTATCGCGACTCAGCGACAGCCGGGTCGACCCACGACTGGGCGTCTCGGTAATCAGACCCGCCGAACGTAACGCGTGGACGTGATGCGTGATCGTCGGCTTTGATACCTTGAGACTTCTCGCCAGTTCGGCGGAGGTAGTTGGGGTGCGCGCCAGAATTGATGCGATCGCGTAGCGAGTCGTGTCACCGAGCGCGCGAAATACGGACTCGGCGTTGATCGTCGTCCGCGCCGGTACTGACATTCCCCGGCCGGTAAACTCGTCGGCGGCGAGCTGGTTGGCGATGGCGACGTCCTGTGTGATCGGCAGGTAGAGTGTCACCCGGCGGGAGCTTGTCTCGTACTTCGCCCACAGTCGTCGCGTGTTGAACGCGGACGGAACGATGAAGCAGCGATCCACTCGATCGTAGGCGATGGCACTGCCGGATTTCGGCCGGATCTCCTTTGCTCCATCGTCGAATGTCACCGGCAGATTCAGCTCACTGGCCAGCTCCGACGCAGAGCGCTCTTCCTCGAGATCCCGCATGCGGAACGATTCCGACCGCAAGCTGGGCTCGAGTGCTGCCCAATCACGGCGAAAGCCTGTCGTCCAGAATCTTTCCAGCACCACTGCGAGATCGTCGCGATACGACTCCGGATTGGAGAGCAACGTATTGATGGCCCGCGAGGCAGGCGAGGCGGGCGAGGCGGCGTTGTATGGTTTGAGTCCGAAATGCGTCAGCAGCTCCGCGCTCGGCAGGTTTTCCTGGAGGAGAATCTGTTTGAGCGCGTTCTTGCCATTGATCAGCGCATCGACGGTAGCTCTGTCATGAAAGATTCCGCAGAGAATGTTTCGCTTGAGATCCTCGACTTTTATCTCGCGAATTGTCGACAGCACTTCCTCGAACGAAATCTCACCGGGCGCGCTTTGGATTGCGTCGGCGAGCAGTGGCCAGAAGATCGGCAGTGGAGCGATTCGCTTCGCTACCCGATCGAAGTCTGGCGATAGCCGGCGTAGCGCCTTTTCCTTCCAGAACTGCAGCGGAGTGGGAGCGCCGCTCGTGAGAGCGTACAACGCATAGAACAGATCGAAACGCGGTGTCACCGCGAACTCGATGCGGAGCGATCCGTTGCTGGTCATGTTAGCTAACAACCTAACATCATTCTAGTTGGGACGGGCTCTTCTTATTGCGAATACTCCATTCGTCATGTCAATCCGTACGACACCGCTGTTCCAGACATCGCCGCCGAGAACGCCGTCCAGGGAAGCGAGGACCTGGTAGACCGGCGCTCGCACGAATGCGCCCCTGAACAGGATCGGAAATCCTCGCACCAGAACGCGCAGGTCGGGCAGAACTGGAGCCCGCAGGGAGACCTCACCGCCCAGTCCACCTACCCGGCGGCTTTCAACTCTGGCCGGTTCGAGCTGCAATTTGTCGAGCAGTGTCTCCGTCACAAACGTCAGCTGCGCTCCCGTGTCGAGCCCGAAATGGAGAGGCACGCCATCGGTGGTCATGATCAGAATAACGGGCAGCCCGACCCAGAACATGTTGCGATGAGCATCAGGTCGCGACGAAGCCGGGTTCCGCAAACGGAGAATGCCATCGCCGTAATCCAGCTCCAGATCCAGCTGTCGAATGATGTCGAAGCCGATGATTCCATCGATCTTGACCCGTGACCCGGGCATTGTTGGTCGTGGCTCTTGCATTTCCATCGACGTTTCGGAGACAATCATCGTCGGCGCGTTCTCGACGACGAGAGGACCGATCACGAGTTGCGGAATTACCCCCGGCTGCGCGCTCACCCGACCAGTACTGGTAACAATCTCGAGTGTGTCCGGAACCAGGGGCGGCACGCCCAGCTCCGCCGCGACGTCGGATGCGAGCATGGTGAGACTAGAACCGGTGTCGAGCCAGAAATTGTAGACCTTGTCACGGATTCGGACCGGAACCAACGGAGTCCCCACCGCCGATATCGACATTTGGAGTCGTCCGGTCGACGACCGAAAGGTGGAGACTTTCGGCGGAACGTCCTTGAACGCATCTGCCCACAGCTCGATGCTCGCCTTGTCATGCAGCTCGGCCTGACTGGGTGACGTCTCCTTTTTGAGAGCAGAGAGAGCCTGCCATTTTTCCTGATACTGCAGCGTCGCCGTATATACCACACGTGAGCCGGCGCGAATCACAGAGTCGGGCGCAGTATTCCGCAGCTTGCTGAAGCGTTCCTCCGCCTTTTCGATGTCACCCGACATCAGATTGTCCAGAGCTTCGGCGAACTCCGTTTCCGATGGCGTGCTCGCTGCTGCGATCGCATCGGCGGGGTGAAGTTCGGCCAACGCTTCCCAGTAGTTGACGTGCCGCGGCGGACGAACAGCCTGTGAGCTGTGGAAACAACTGCCAAGTGCAATCGGCAGCAGCAAGAAAGCGGCTGCCGCCGAAAAGAGCTGGCCAGTTCTAACCACTCTGAGGGGTGAAACCGGTACCAACCCGCAACCTCCTGCGCCTTACTCGGCGGCCTACCGCGATGCGTTGGCGCGACGGGTGCGTTAGCTCTCGATGGCACCAGTCTCTTTAGCACAAGGTAGGATGGCGCACACCGATATTCCACTTGGATTGACGTCTGCCGAAGCCCGCATCGGCTGCGCCGGCTGGGCCATCCGTCGTGAGCACTCGCCACGATTCGCCACCGTCGGAACACACCTACAACGCTATGCTACACTTTTCAACTGCGTCGAGATCAATTCGTGCTTCTATCGCTCGCACCGCTTTTCCACCTACGAGCGGTGGGCGGCTTCGGTTCCGGATGATTTCCGCTTTGCGGTCAAGCTCCCCAAGGTAATCACCCACGAGTTACGTCTGGTCGAAACCGAGTCGGCGCTGGAACAGTTTCTTGGTGAAACTACCGGACTCGGCGGCAAGCGCGGGCCAATCCTTGTTCAGTTGCCTCCCAGTTTTGCCTTCGATGCTGCCACGGCTCAATCGTTTTTTGAGGAGCTACGGAATCGGTTCGAGGGAGACGTCGTATTCGAGCCTCGACACGAGACCTGGTTTAATGCGGAGGCCGAATCCCTCCTGTCCGATCAGCGGATCGCGCGAGTTGCGGCAGACCCCGCGCGCGTCCCGGCCGCCGCTGTTCCCGGCGCACATCATGAGCTCGCCTACTACAGGCTTCACGGTTCGCCGCGAATTTATTACTCGGCCTATCCTGCTGAAACGCTGGCAGACATCGCCCGAACGATCGAGCAGCAGACGGCGGCGGGCATATCCACGTGGTGCATTTTCGACAATACGGCACTCGGCGCAGCGACCACTGACGCCCTGACGGTAAAATCACACCTGTGGGCAGCCAAAGAATCAACCGTTGACAGTTGATGAGCTTGAACACACAATGTGTGCTCCTCTCGGACAACTAACGTCAACAAAGGAGCTCGTTCATGGCATCACTGACCACCATCGTCAGTGTCGCGGGATCGGTAACACTCGCAGGACTATTTGCCAACAGTACAATCGACCGAAACCTTGTCGGCCCAGCGATGCCTACGCGCATCGTGGCGGCGCCGACTGCAAAGGCTCATGTCGTTCAGGTGACCGGCGAAGATTTCAAGTTTGACGCGCCAGACATAATTCCCGCCGGCCTTACCGAGTTCAGATTTCTGAACAAGGGGCCATCGATGCACCACATGGAGATCCTGAAGCTTTCCGGTGACAAAACGATCGAGGATCTCCGCGCCGCTCTCGCCAACCCGGGCCCGCCGCCCGCCTGGGTGAAGACGATCGGCGGACCCAACGCACCCGACCCAGGGCTCACATCAAATGCGACCCTCATGCTGGAGCCGGGCAACTACGCTCTGATTTGCTTCGTCGATATTGGTGGTCCGCCGCACTTTGCGAAGGGGATGGTTCGCCCGCTTCGTGTCGTACCTTCGAAGGTCGCTGCCGCAAAGCCAAAAGCGGACCTCACCGCGACGCTGGTGGACTATACCTTCAGGCTCTCCACTCCCATTAAGGCCGGTGCGCGCACCATTCGAGTTCACAACGCTGGCAAGCAGGATCATGAGGTAGAGTTGATCCAACTGGGCCCCGGCAAGACACTAGCCGATCTGATGACGTGGCTGTCGAAAACGGAAGGCCCACCGCCGGGTAAGGCGCTTGGTGGAGTCGCTGGCATGGCACCCGGAAGTACGGCGTACTTCCATGCTGATTTCACATCCAGCAGCAGCTACGCCTTGGTCTGCTTCGTCCCCGACGAAAAGGATGGTAAGCCGCATTTCGCCCACGGGATGGCGCAGCAGATCACGGTCAAGTAATCGACTTTTTCAGAGATTCTTACGCCGCGCCGAGCACTGTTCGGCGCGGTTTTCATTTACGGGCCGGTGGGCAGACCCATTAGAGCCGGAGCGCTCGCGTTGCCGTTTCGATCGACGGCCGAAATTGCGATTTCATCCGCCGCACCAATAACCGGGCGTTGAATCATCAGGAATCGCTGCAGTCCGGGAACGACGTCAGTCGTCCAGTCCGTTCCGACACGGGTTTGAACGACCCAGAGCCACACCGGCTCCGCCCCCTCTGGTTGCAGCGACACCGTGTTGGAGCCCGTGCTCGGATCGCGCCCGACGCGAACGATTGGCGTCAGCGGCGGAACGCTGTCGATCCACGTCGATGCTGGAACCAGCGCTTTTTCCGCGTACGGACCGGCGACCAGTTTCTCCGAAAGATTGTCGCGTCCGAACATGAAGCTGCGCATGCTGAAAAAAACGTTACCAGTCGCCCCTGCTTGTGCGCGCGTCGCGGCGATCTGATCGAGCAGCTCCTGCGCGTCCCAACCAGTCGGAGTCCCGGTGACCTTGTCGAGATAATTCCCCGGCCAGATGTGCCTCCCCTTCGCATTCTGCTCGACCCACCACCGCAACAAAACCGGAAAGCTCAGCTCGGGTCGGTAGATGGGCCAATAGAGCTGCGGCGTGAAATAATCTCCCCATCCATTCAATAACCATTTCCGAGAATCGCCATAGAGCTCGGCGAATGAATCGAATGCGTTTCCTCGGGTTTCCGGCGGATAGCCCGGACGCCACACGCCGAACGGACTGATTCCGAACTTCACCCAAGGCTTCGCTGCTTTGATGCGCGTGTACACTTCATGGATCAGGGTATCGACGTTGGCGCGACGCCAATCATCGCGCGACATGCGTCCGCCCGATCGCAGATATTTTCGCCAGCTGGTGCCATCGGGAAACTCGATGGGGCGTCCGCGTCGATCCTTCTCCTTGTACGGGTAGAAGTAATCGTCGATGTGAACCCCATCGATGTCATACCTGCGCACGACATCCATCACCACATCGACGGTCCGCTGGCGAACCCCGGGCTCGCCTGGATCCATCCACAGCATTGTCCCGTATCGCTTCACCAACTCCGGATGGGTGCGGCTGATGTGATTCGCCGACGCCGGTGACTTTCCTGACGGATGGCGCGCCCGATATGGATTGAACCACGCGTGCAGCTCGAGACCACGTTTATGAGCTTCGGTGACGGCAAACTCGAGCGGGTCGTACCATGGATTCGGCGCTCTGCCCATTCGCCCGGTGAGATACTCCGACCACGGCTCATACGGAGACGCGTAAAGTGCATCGGCAGCAGGTCGAACCTGCAGGATTACGGCATTCAACCGCAGCGCGACCGCCCGATCGAGCATGCCGAGGAGCTCGTCTTTTTGCTCCTGCGTCGAGAGGCCGGGCTGCGACGGCCAATCGATGTTGTCGACTGATGCGACCCACACGCCTCTGAACTCACGACGTATCGTCGGCGGCGATGTGAGGCTCTGTACAGAATTTACCTGCGATTGTCCGCAAGCACTGTCTAGACAGACGAGCACGAAAAGTGAAAGGAGCAACACCGGAAAACTGTTCTTGGACATAGGACAACAATGTAAATGAGGCGAGCGTGAAACGGTTCCTCGTCGTGCCGCTTGTTCTCGCAGTCGCCTGCAAGCCGCCGACCGCGGCCGAGCAGATGGATTCCATTCTGTCTTGGGTTTCCACGGCAGGAATGGCCGGCGATGCGTGGCTGCGACACACGACTCCCGACAAGTACACTCGCCAGACCCTGGAGCTGTCCGACCAGACGCTGCTTCAAATCGGTGCGGACCTGCTCAAGTCGCCGCCACCTTCAATCGATAGCGCCGTACTCGACAGTGTTCTCACACGGAGTCGGTTTCACATCGCACAGATGGCGAGGCTGGTCGTGGAGAAAAACGCTCCCGACTTCCAGAAGCAGCTCGACTCGCTGCGCCTCGACCAGAAGTTGGTGAAAGAGCTCGCCGGCAGTGTCGGCTCGTCTCAGTGAAGAAAATCTTCCAGCTCGCGCTCGGCATCATCACCAGCGTCGGTGGCTTTCTGGAGATTGGCTCGGTGACAACCTCGGCACAGGCAGGGGCGCAATTCGGCTACCGGCTGCTTTGGCCGATCCTGTTCGGAACGATCTGTCTGATTTTTCTCATCGAGATGTCCGGGCGGCTGGCGGCGGTAAGCAAGCACACTATCGTCGATGCCCTGCGCGAACGGTTCGGCTTCCCCTTTTTCTTTGTAGTTCTCGTCGGAATCGCACTCGTCGCGTTCATGGTCCTCATCGCCGAGCTGGGGGGAATCGGTTTCGCGCTCCAGCTCCTGACTGGCATCAGCTTCCCGTTGTGGGCCCTTCCCGTGTCTTTCTTCGTCTGGCTGCTGATGTGGAAGGGTACCTTCAGCCTGATCGAGAACGGTGCTTCTCTGCTCGGACTCGTCACCCTCTCGTTCGCTGTCGCTGCGATAAAAATGCATCCCGACTGGTCGGGTGTTGCTTCGGGATTGCTGCCGACGATGCCGGAAGCCGACAAAGCGCGCTACGGATTCCTGACGGTCAGCATCCTCGGCGCGACGATCTCACCATACCTGATGTACTTCTATTCCTCCGGTGCGATCGAGGATGAGTGGGATCGGTCATACATCCCGATGAATCGTGTCATCGCCACGTTCGGTATGACCTTCGGCGGGTTCCTTTCAATGGCAGTGCTCGTCGCGGCGGCACTCGCTCTTCAACCAAGAGGAATTCAGGTCGACACATTCCCGCAGGCTGCTCTGCTCACGACGACGGCTTTGCCCAGGTGGGGCTTCTATCTGTTCGCGCTCTCCATGTTGTTTGCCTGCTTCGGCGCCGCGCTCGAGATCTCACTTTCAATTGCCTACTTCTTTTCGCAGGGCTTTGGCTGGAACTGGAGCGAGGACCTCGAGCCCTCGAAGAACTCGCGCTTCGCCTTCGTCTACACTCTCATCATTATTCTCGCCGCCATTCCGCTCCTGCTCGGCGTCGATCCAATCAAGGTCACGATGATGTCGATGGCGCTCACCAGCGCGACGCTTCCCTTCGCCATCGTGCCGTTTCTCTTTCTCATGAATGATCCCATTTACCTCGGAAAGTTTCGTAACGGGTGGATCAGTAACTCCGTCGTCGCGATCGTCATCCTGATCTCCTTCGCGCTGGCGCTGATATCGATTCCGCTGGAGATCATTGGGGGCTGAGATGGACCTCGTGCGCGATGTTCTCGACAAGAAGCTCATCGATCGCGAAGAGTGCTGCATGGGACGCGTAAGTGGTCTGGTGATGCACGTCGGTGAGAACACGCAGCCTCGAGTAACACACATTCTCATCGGCGGGCCGACTCTGTGGATGCGCATCCATCCGGCCCTTGGTCGCCTGTCGAATCGCCTCGGCAGGATGTGGGGACCCAGGCGTCACGAGGCAGTCAGGATTCCATGGTCGCGCGTCGAGACCGTTGGCAAAGACGTGAAGCTGGACGTAAAGGCAAAGGAGACAGGAGCGCTCGACTGGGAGATCTGGGTCGCGAAACACATCATCGAGCACATACCCGGCGGTGGCTCAGAGGAGGAGGAGTGAGATGGATGTAAACGTCGAGCTTCTAATCGGGACTCAGGTGCGGGACATCAATGGAGAAAAAGTCGGCCGCATCCAGGAGCTCCGTGTAGACCGCCAGGACCAATCCTGCCTTGTCGAATCCTACCTCATCGGCGCATCTGCACTGGTCGAGCGATTGTCGGCGTGGACACTCGTCAGACCGATCGTTCGCGTGTTGAACGCCCGCCATCTTTATCGTTTGTACGACGTGTGGTGGCAGGACATGGATCTGAGCAATCCCAGGCGCCCAAAGCTCAAAATTGCCAGCCGGGATCTCCGGCACGTTAAGTGAATCTTTTGGAAGCACATGAGCATCTCTACGATCAATCCCGCCACGGGAGAAAGCCTCCGCACCTTCGAGCCCTATTCCACAGCGCGCGTTAACGAAACGCTCGATCGTGCAGTGGCTGCATTTCAGAAGAATCGTCAAACCTCCTTCGCTGAGCGCGCCACTCACATGCGTGCGGCGGCACGGATTCTCAACGCGGAGTGCCGTGAGCTCGGACACTTAATGACGCTCGAGATGGGCAAACCCTTCAAGGCTGCCACGGCGGAAGCAGAGAAGTGCGCGACAGCGTGCACCTACTACGCCGATAACGCCGAGAAATTTCTCGCTGACCAGCCAGTACAGATGGAAGGCGGAAGCGGCTGGGTTGCGTTCCAGCCGCTCGGGGTCGTGCTGGCAATCATGCCCTGGAATTTCCCTTTCTGGCAGGTTTTTCGGTTTGCAGCACCGGCGCTGATGGCCGGCAACGTCGGCGTCCTCAAGCACGCGTCGAACGTGCCGCAGTGTGCGCTTGCCATCGAAGACATCTTTCGCCGCGCCGGGTTTGTAGAGGGTGCCTTCCAGACGCTCCTCATCGGCTCCGACAAGGTCGAAAGCATAATCGCTGATTCGCGTGTCGCTGCAGTTACACTCACGGGAAGCGAAGGTGCAGGTCGCTCGGTTGCCAGCGTCGCCGGGAGAAATCTCAAGAAGTCCGTCGTCGAGCTTGGTGGCAGCGATCCTTTCATCGTCATGCCGAGCGCGGACATTGAAGCAGCTGTGTCGACCGCTGTGACGGCGCGAATGATCAACAACGGCCAGTCCTGCATTGCTGCCAAACGATTCATCATCCACGAAGAGATCTACGACGAATTCGTGAAAAGATTCGTCGACGGAGTCTCAAAAGTCCGCATTGGAGATCCGATGGACGAGCAAACGGAGCTTGGCCCATTGGCAACTGCTTCGATTCGCCAGGAGCTCGATCAGCAGGTGAAGACCTCGGTCGCGGCCGGCGCTAAGGTTCTTACCGGCGGGCAGAAGCTGGAGCACAAAGGATTCTTCTACGCGCCAACGGTACTCGTTGACATTCCGCCCAACGCGCCTGCTTCGCGTGACGAGTTATTTGGCCCGGTTGCGTCAGTGTTCAAAGCCAAGGACGTGAACGACGCAATTAGAATTGCGAACGGAACGAGTTTCGGGTTGGGCGCTTCGGCGTGGACACGTGATGACGCCGAGCGTGCTCAGTTCGTCGCCGAGATACAGTCTGGACTGCTGTTCATCAACGGCATGGTAGTGTCTGACCCTCGGCTACCGTTTGGCGGCGTCAAGAACTCTGGTTTTGGACGGGAGCTTGGAGAGTTCGGAATCCGCGAGTTCGTCAACATCAAGAGCGTGCGAGTGATGGATGATAAGCAGGCCAAAAAATCCGCCACCGAGTGACTAAAGGTCCATCACCAGTCTGACGTCGTCATCGATTGCGGCGGCAGCGTTCTCACGTGTCAGCCAGGACACGACAAAGAACACCAGGAAAGACGACACCATCGCGACTGCTGAAGCAGTCACGCCCGCCGGAAAAGTAAAAACCTTCCAATAGGCTGTCGTCTCCAACGCCAGCGTCACGATCAAGCCCGTCGCGATCGACGCCATTGCGCCGGCGCGTGTCGCACCCTGCCAATTCAGGCCGACCGCCAGCGCAGGTACCAGCGTCGAAGCGAAAAGTCCCCAGCCAAAAATGCCGAGGAAGGCGACCATGGTTCCGGATCGCTGCGCGGTGATGGCAGCTGCCACTGCGATGAGAATCGTCACGATTCTACCCCAACGAAGCTCGTTGGAGACTTGGCGGCCGAATGCAATCGGCAAATCGTGAGTGACGATCGCCGCACCGATGTTGATGAAGGAATTCGCTGCGCTCATCGTCGCTGCCGCGACACCTGAGAAAACCAGAGCCGCCAGAAGGATCGGCGTGACATCGAGCAGCAGTGTCGGCGTCGCCTGATCGGGACTCCCTAAAGGCGCCAGCTTTCCGGCAAGCACGAATGCCTTGACGCCAACTCCCACTCCGAAATAGAGCAATAACACCAGCACCAGGCCGAGCGTCTTGAGCAGCGGATACCATTTGAGCTGCAGAGGGTCACGCAGCATGTAGTACTTGTGCACAGCCTGGGGTTGGCCAAGCGAGCCCATCGAAAAAATGAAAAAGAAAGAGAGCGCTGCCAGCGGTGTGAGTCTGCCCCAGGGTCCGAGGAAGGTGGGGTCGTGGGCGAGTATGGTGCGCGAGATTTCGCCCAGCCCACCACCAAAACTGAGGACGAACAGAAAAACCAGAACGGAGGCAATCGCCATCAGCGTTCCCTGGAACACATCGTTATAAATGCCGGCGAGAATGCCGCCTGACGCTGAATAGGCGAGCGTGACGCCCATCCCGATCCAGATTCCCCAGCCGAGGCCGACGCCGAAGATCGAGTTGATGACGACGCCCATCGCCAGTGCGTTGGTCGCCATGTATCCAACGATGCCCACCAATATCGCCACCGCCGAAAGCCCCTGCGCACCGCGCGAGCGATAACGCGCGCCAATCGCGTCGGGAATCGTGATCAGTCCTCGCGCTTCGGCGAGAAGTCGCATTCGCTTCGCCAGTACCCAGGCACCCATGACGTTCGTAACCGCCGCAGGAAGCACGATGTACATCGCGCCCAGTCCAGCCGCGTAAATGAATCCGGGTCCGCCGATGAATGCAAAACCGGAGACGGAGACGGATACCGAGGCGACGGTGAGCGCAACCAACCCAATCCCTTTTCCAGCGACGAAGAAATCGCTCGCCGTCCGGGTTCTCCGCGCCGCCCAGACACTGATCGCGACGATGACGGCGAAGTAGATCATACCAACGGCGATGACGGCAGGCTGTGCTGCGCTCGGCAATGCGACCTGAAGCAGCGTTGTCCCGCGCGATACCCCAATCATTCAATCATGCCAGTCGGCGGCGAAGCCGGAGTTGATGCCGGCGCGTCTCCGGTCCGAGCAACAGCACGCACGCGCTCGACATCCTCCGCTGAGAGCGTGAGTCTCTCGAACGTCATTGCATACGCGACGGGCAGCACGATGATCGGCAGCAGACCTACTCCATAGATCACAATCGCAGCTCGCGCTGGCAGGCCGAGCCACAGCTTGCTCAAGGGGCCTTCGGTAGCAGGCAGCGCAAGTGCGGCGCCAAAGCCGATCATCAGAATCAGAACTACAAACGCGAACGGGAATTTCAGCGACCCGAGGCCGCGCGTGCCGCGCACAGCGCCGAGGATCATGATGGATCCCAAGGCGACGGGAATTCCCAGCGCGAGTAGCCAGGCGGCCCACGTTGGAGCTCCGTGCTTGCTGAACGCGGCGCTATATCCAACTGCAATCGCTACTAATGCAGAGAATAGCGTGATGAGCGCGACACGCCTGGTCACAGCAGCGCGAGCAACGCGAACGTCGCCAGCCAATGCTCGCCCATGTAATCGCCTTCGACGTGCGGCAGGCTCGCTGCTAGATGTCTCTGCGCGGCTTCGAGTGCAATTCCTCGGCGCGCATCACTTACCGGCCATGTCTGTGCGATCGATCGCCAGCACCAGGCCCGACTCAGATTGAGCCCGTCGAGATGCGCAATCTTCCCATCACTGCGATCGCTCACAATCGCGGGCGTAAACAAGGTTGCGGGCTCTCGAATGGCGAGACGCGGAAGAAAACGATCCAGCCAGATCGACAATTCCGAGGGCTCGAGCACGCGGCGCATGCATTCGGTTTCCATCAACGCGCTCGACAGAAAATCATCGCCCCCTGGCTCCCACGCCTGACATTCGGTGTCATGCCGAAACCACGTTATCACCTTCGTCGCCAGCGCACTTCGCAGCGCAGCATCGCTCGAGACGTCAGCATACTCGAGTGCGAGGGTGATCGCGAACGCGCTGTTGAAATGCGTTCCGACACGGATTGGGTATGTCGCCTTCGGAAGAAAATTCAGAAAGCGCTCGCTGAACGCGTCGGCGAGCGGACGCAGCGCATCGCTCCATTTGTTGCCCTGACTGCTGTCGTGACGACTCAGCTCGGCGGCCAGCATTAACAACCAGCCCCAGCCGTACGGCCGCTCGAACGTCGTGCTTGATTTGCGGGCTAGATACCCTACCTCGCCTTTTACTTTCTGCGGGGTGAGCTGCGTACTAAAGAGCCGCTTGATGCCCGACGCTTCTTTGATCTCTGGAAAGAGCCTCAAGACCGTAGCAAGCAGCCAATACCCGTGCACGCAGGAGTGCCAGTCAAAACTGCCGAAGAAAACCGGATGCAGCTCTCGCGGAGACTTCAGGTCAGTGCGCTTGCCGAGCACGTGATCGAGCTTGTTCGGGTATTCGCGCGTCGAGTGTGATAGCGCCAGCCGCGCAAACCGCGACGCGAGATTCGGCGTCAGAGAGTTGTCGATCAACGCCGGAATACGAGAAAGTTCATCAACAGAATGTTCGCACCAAGGAGCAGCAGTGCAGTCGGAACCTGCACCTTGATCACCGCATTCTCATCCGGAAGCTCCAGCAGTGCTGTCGGGACGATGTTGAAGTTGGCAGCCATTGGAGTCATCAGCGTGCCGCAGAACCCGGACAGCATTCCAATCGCTGCCATTATCGTCGGGTCGCCCCCGAATTTCTGAACGATGAGGGGAAGACCAATGCCCGCAGTCATTACCGGGAATGCCGCGAAAGCGTTACCCATGATCATTGTAAACGCAGCCATCCCGATTGCATACGTGGTCACCACCTCGAACGGACGATCGAGGGGCAGCCATCGCTGAGCTATTCCCGAAACCACGTTGCCGACACCAGCCAGCGCGAACAGTGCACCGAGCGCGGCGAGCATCTGCGGCAAGACGGCCGCCCATCCCACCGCATCAAGCAATCGTCGCGCTTCGCGAATGGGGGCGAACAACGGCGGTCTGAGCATGACCATCCCAATCGTCAACGCTACGATGGTGGCAATTGCCAGCGAGATGACCGTCACCTGCTTGAGATCCACCAACGGCGACCCGTTGATCAGGATCCTCTTGAAGGCGACAGTGCCCAACACCGTCACGATCGGTATCGTGAGTGCTGGGATGAAGAGCTTGTTTCCCCAGCGCTGCGCGCTCGCTTCACGCTCTTCGCGAGTGCCACCTTCGGTCTTGCCCTGACCGAGTCCCCGAATGCTCGCCACCAGCACCATCGAAATCACGAGAAAGCCGTTCGCCAGATCGGGGAGATACGAACCCGCCAGGAAAGTGATTGCGTAGACTCCCCAGAAGGCAGTGTTGTTGAATCGGCGTGGATTCGTTTTGTCGCGCGCATTGACGATCGAAACCCCAGCCATCATCAGGCCGCTGAGCCAGTAGATGTGCTCGAGGGTGATCAAGTGCGCTCCGAGTTTCCTTCGATCTCTGCGCGCAGCTTGCGATCGAGCAGAAGCACGCGCGTGCAGTGGATCACCAACGCGCAGATCGCGGTGGGAATTGCCCAGATTGCCAGTTGAGTCGGCTCGACGTGGATTCCGTTCTGATCGAGGAATCCTCGAATCAGGAGAATCGAGCCGATGGCGATGAAGATGTCTTCGCCAAAAAAGAGGGCGATGTTGTCTACCGCTGCCGAGTGCGCCCGGATTTTGTATCGCGTTTTCCTCGGGAGGTCACCGTACTTGTTCTCCGCTGCTCCTTCCGCCATCGGCGCGATGAGCGGACGAACCATCTGTGCGTGCCCACCCAGCGAAGTGAGTCCGAGGGCGGCAGTGATCTGGCGAATGACGAAATAGACCAGCAGCACGCGCGAAGTCGTTGCCGTTCGCAGACGCGCGATGACCGCGCGTGCCCGTTCCTTGAGGCCGGCGTGCTCCAGCATTCCGATTACCGGCAGCACCAGCCACACGATTGCCACATAGCGGCTGGTGATGAACGCCTTGCCGAATGCGGCGACGACCTCGAGCGGACCGAGCCCGCTGGCGATCCCAGTCGCCAGCCCCGCGACTGTCACCACCAGCAGCGGATTGATCCGTAGGACGAATCCGATGACAACTATTACTATGCCGATGAGGGAGAACATGGGCACATAAGGTAGCACTCGACGCTAAGTTGGTGCTTGTCGGAGACGCACATGTCGCTAACTCTCTTGCGCCTGATCGTCGTTGCGCTCCTCGGTGGGAATGGAGTGCCGCGCGCTTTCGCGCTGCCGGCGGACACGCTGAGACCCGGTCGCGTGGCGGATACTGTTCATGCCGCCAGTGATTCGACCCAGACCTACGCCCTGTACTTGCCATCACGCTACGACAGGTCGCGACGCTGGCCCGTTCTGTTTCTGATGGATCCGCGTGGTCGGGCGTTGCTGCCGTTGGAACTGTTTCGTTCCGCCGCAGAACTGTACGGCTACATCGTGATGAGCTCTTACCAGACTCAAAGCGATGGTCCTGTCGCGCCCAATGACAGAGCCGTCAACGCCATGCTCGCTGACGCTCAGACACGATTTAGCATCGACACCCTTCGCCTCTATTTCGCCGGGTTTTCCGGAACCGGGCGTCTCGCGTGGTACTACAGCTATGAAATCCCCTCGAACGTCGCCGGTCTCATCGAGGCTGGGGCCGGGTTGCCCGAGCCGGAACTGCTGCTGCGAAGGACACTCGGCAACAAACACACTCCATTTGCGGTTTTTCTCAGTGCTGGATCAACAGACTTCAATTATGAGGAAGTCGTGGGTCTCGACTCGAGACTCGAGGGCTTTGGAATCCGGCATCAACTGGAAACTTTCAGTGGTGGTCACAGCTGGCCGCCAGATTCAGTCTGCGCGGATGCGCTTACCTGGATGCAGCTGCAGGCAATGGCCGACGGGCGGCTCGCCACTGATCGTCGCTGGATCGACTCGCTCTTCACCAACGCTCTCGGCCGCGCCACCAGGGTCACCGGCACCAGCCCTTATGCCGCGTCCATCCTCCTCAAGCAAATGGAGTCTGATTTCGCAGGTCTTCACAGTACAGCCGGGCTGGAGGAAAGTGTGCGACGACTCAGCGAATCGGAGTCGGTCAAGCTAGTAGTAAAACGAATTGCTGAATTGACAGCCGAGGACCAGGCATTTCACCTCCGGGAAGATTCGTTTTTCACCGAATTTGCGAAGGGCTCGGAAAGGACTGCCGTTCAGAGTCTGAGAAAGGAGCTCGGCCTGGATCAGCTGCGCAAGCGCGCCGAACAAATCACGGACACCCTCGATGCCGCCGCGGCGATCCGGCTTCTCTCCTCGGTTTTCGTGCGTGCGTCGTACTATGAGCCGCTTGGCTACCTGACTGTGGGTGATACGTTGAGAGCGCTCAGGATGTACGAATTGGCGCAATCGATTCATCCCGAAGATGCGCAATTATGCGCCCAGCGAGATCGAGTCTACCGTGCATTCGCCACGGCGAGGCAGGTGCCACAAGAGCTAGCGTGTGCATCCGCGGCGAAAAGCGGGCGCCCGTCCGGTAGCGAACCCCTAGCGGCCAATCCAGTAATTCACTTTCACCTGGAAGACGTTGGTAGGTCGATCGCGGAAGATCGCGCGCTGCTGTGAGCGAAAATCAAAGTTGCCGTTCGGGTCGCTTCCGGTACGACTCTGCGTCCAGACGAAGAAAACTGTCGAGCCTGGCCGATATTCCCAGCGGACGACAGCGTTTCCAATCAGCGATCTGAACGTGAAATCCGGATCGCTGAACGTGAAGGGCGCCGCCGGCCCGGCGCCGTCCGGATCCACCATATACTCAGCACTGGTTGTCGGTGTTGCTGGAGTGCGCGTGATCGTCCCGATGTCCTGGCCGTAGACAAGCTTGTGGTATGTACGTGAGCGCGCGAACTCGCGGAAGGAAGAGTAAGCACCACTGGCGATAAACGGCTGCGCAAAAAGCTGCAACGTGAGATTTGGATTGAAGGTCCAGTTGACCCTCGTGTCGAGCGAGAGCGTTCGAGTCTTGATGAAAGCGAATACGTAACGCTTGCCGTAGAAGGCGGTCGCCGTCGGATCGGTCACCGCCGTCACGTATTGCGCGGCGTCTTCATCCGCCACGAAGCTCGGTGAAAGACTGACGAAGACATTCGCCGCAGGCTTGAGCGCAAGCCCGGGCTGGAGAATCAGCGCGTGGGTATCTGAATTGACACCCCGTCCAAACTGGATCTGAAAATCCGCCACCGCTCGTTGGCGCGCATCGGTCGAGATCTCGAGCATCCCGAATTTGTAGCCGGTTCTCATCACTACTGGTCCGCCGCGCGTCAAACGATCATCCAGAACAGTGGGGTGGTAGATCGCGAAGCTTCGAATCTTCCAGTAGTTCAGGAACATGTTCTCGTAATACGCCTGCGCTTGCGAGTCGGTGCGATCGCCATCGTAGTTGAACTGCTGCTGCGCGCCGACGAGCCACGCGATTCCCCGATACCACGAGCCCGGCGTCACCCACTGGCTGCCGAGATTCGCGTTCATCCATTTGTAATCGGCACGCCCGAGGAACGAGAGATCATTCACCTCGAAGCCAGGGCTGCGCCAATTCTGCGCCGTCTCCCAGAGCCAGAAGCCGTTGTCTTTTGCAACCCGGGTATAGAAACCGTAGCCCTGCAGAGAGTTTGCGTTTGGCCGGTAGCTCGCGTCGAACAATCCGTCCGTCGTCACCCGGCGATCGGGACGCTGGAAGTAATGCGCGCTCGACTGCTGCGTCGCGTTCATCACCGCCGTCGACCCGGCGACATCTGAAATCAGCATGGAGCCGATCCACGAGTAACTACGCTGAGCCCATCGATGGTTCCAGTCGATGCCGCCTGCCTCGGCGTGACTGCGCAGTCGATCGCTCACGATCGTATCGCCGAGCGATCGCAGCGTCGAAGTGAAAGCTCCTCCAATCGTCGTCGCGCCCTGGTTCAAATCCTTCTTTACCCGACCGACGAAATAGTTGGTGAGTGGCTCGACCTGCTGTGTTTGCTCGGGCGCATTGGGCGCCGTGACGTAACGTGCAGTTTCGCGACTGGTGACGGCGTCCAGAAGGCCGATCGTGTAGCCAGCACTGGTCCGTCCGGTAATTTTCCCGGCGCCGAGAATAGTAGTGTTGTCGGGAACGTCGGCGAACGCGGCGACGTCACTTACATACGGGTTCAATTGCGGCGGCCTGCCGATGCGGCGCGAATAGAAAACGTCGAGGCTCGACGTGTTACTGCAGAAAAAACAACTGAAATTGCCGAAATCGAATGCGCTGCTGCCGGCGACGAAGAAGGGGCGCTTCTCCTGGTAGTAGGTCTCGTATGCCGACAGGTTGATTGTCGCCGGATCGACTTCCACCTGACCGAAGTCCGGATTCACAGTCGCGTCGAGGGCGAGGCTTGACGTGAGCAGGTACTTGATGTCGGCACCAGCGCTTACCCTGCCATAGCTGCTGCTGTGATAAGGATCGCCGGGCTTTGCAAACTTGAATTGTTCGCGCGATTCAACATAGGGTAGCACCTCGAGCTGCCGTGGCTGCGGACCGATGACGAGACCCGTCAACGATCCGAAATAAGCGGCGCCGCCTGCTTCGCTCAATTTCCGGAACGACCACATGTCCTGCTCGTGCAGCCGGTCCGTATATCGCCAGATCTGCAGCCCCCACGTCTGCAGGCTGTCTCGTGAGAAACGCAGCTGCGAGTAGGGAATTCTTATTTCGGCGGTCCAGCCGAGTGAGTCGACTCGAGTCGCCGCTTCCCAAATCGGATCCCAGGATGGGTCTCCATTGAACTGATCGCCGCGGACGCCGCCGGGGTTCACCTCGAACCACGCCTGGTCGATCTTGTTGTGATACGGGTCCAGAATGACAATCAGCTTGTCCGTCGTCAGGGAATTGAAGGAGCCATTGTTTCCATTGGAGTCGAGTAGCTGGTCGCGTCGAGAAACCGGCGCGCGGATGCCACGCGCGCCCAGGCTGTCATACAGTCGTGTTCCGACGTACAGGGCACGCTCATCGTAAAGGATCCTCACTTCGGTGCGTTGGCTGGCCAAAGCACCCTCGCGCGGCTGCTGTTGCTTGAGCTCCGTTATCGGGGTCGCCTTGCTCCAGGCTGCTTCGTCCAGTTTGCCGTCGATGCGGATGCTGCCCGCCAATGGCGACGCGGTGGCAACTGGAAGGGACGTGGAGCTGGTTTGAACGGTCTGTGCAGCACCGACTACACTATGGGCGAGCAGACCGACCGCGAAGAGAGAGACTCTGCGGACAGAGAGAAATGCCATCAACATCCTGCTGGGATAAGGGTGTGTGACCCGGACAACGATACCTTACGATCAGTTTTCGGATTCCGTTTCGTACGGTGAGTGACACCCCCGTGGCGATGAACGCATCTTATCCGCCAGCATCGGACAACGTCAAATTCCTCCTGCAACGCTCCTCCCCCCGGCCGCATGAAACAGCATCTACCGGATGAACTGCCTTCGCTGGTTGATATCGAGTCGGCCGCGCAGTTGATCTATCGCTCGATGCCGCCAACCCCCCAGTACCGGTGGCCGCTTCTGGATGCGCGCGTCGGAGCGAATGTTTGGGTTAAGCATGAGAATCATGCTCCAACCGGCGCCTTCAAGGTTCGTGGCGGACTGGTTTACGTAGACGATCTATGTCGGTCCGGTCGGAAGCCGGCCGGCGTGATCTCGGCGACGAGAGGGAATCACGGACAATCCGTTGGGTTCGCCGCTCGGCAGTATGGTATTCCGGCGGCGGTCGTCGTTCCGGTCGACAACAGCATTGAGAAAAACGCCGCCATGCGTGCGCTCGGCGTCGAGGTGATCGAGCAAGGTCACGACTTCCAGGCCGCCGCTGAAATTGCCACGGAGATCGCGACAAGCCGGGGCTGGCACCGCTTCCCGTCGTTTCACCCCCTCCTTGTTCGCGGCGTCGGCACGTACGCGATCGAGTTGTTCCGCGCAGTTCCAGATCTCGATACGGTCTACGTGCCGGTCGGATTGGGGAGCGGTATCTGCGGTGTCATCGCCGCGAGAGACGCTCTCGGACTCAAGACTCGTGTGGTGGCGGTAGTGGCCAGATCCGCTCCGGCATTTGCGCTTTCATTCGACGAGGGGCGCATCGTGTCACACGAGGTGACTACTCGCGTTGCCGACGGGATGGCATGCAGGACTCCCGACCCGGCAGCTCTGGCGATTGTACGGAAAGGCGCTGAGCGCGTGGTCCAGGTCAGTGACGAGGAGGTCGAATCGGCGATGCGTGCCCTCTTCGCCGATACGCACAACACCGCTGAAGGCGGCGGCGCCGCGGCGCTCGCTGCGCTCCTTCAGGAAAAGGAGAAGATGCGCGGCAGGAACATCGCGATTGTTTTGTCTGGCGGAAATGTCGACACTTCGCTATTC
>DASXSL010000037.1:0-13021 GCA_036506035.1 Gemmatimonadaceae bacterium
GCGAAAGCGAGCGCGACCGCGAGGGGATACAGGGGTTTGAACATTATCTTCCTCCCAGTTTTGCGAGAGCTGTTCTAATCAATTCTGCTGCGGACTTTCCGCCGCCGCCAGCATCGAGCGCAGCTCTCACTCCTTTTTCGGCTTCCCCGCTCGAGTAGCCAAGGGAAACGAGGGCGCGCATGGCATCGTCAGCAGCAGCACTGGCGGGGGCTGCCGTCGTTCCCGTCGTCTCGCCCAGCCCGTTGAGCTTGTCGCCGAGATCGAGGATCAGACGCTCCGCTTTCTTTCTGCCTACCCGCGGAACGCTCTGAAGTGTCGGAATATCCTTTTCGCGAATAGCACGGATGAGTCGCGTTGCCGAGAGCGCCGAGAGCATCCCGATCGCCAGGGATGGGCCGATGCCATTCGCCGTGAGGAGCTTCTCGAACAATCGCTTCTCGAAGACGCTGACGAATCCGAACAGCTGCCAGGAATCTTCCTTCACCACCAGCGAAGTGTGCAGCGAGACGTCTTCGCCGACTCGCGGCGTGGCCTCGAACACGCTCAAAGGAATCGTCAGCTCGTAGGCAATGCCGCCGCTCGTCATCACCTCGAGAGAATCGAGATCCTTGGCGACGAGCTTTCCTTCGACACGCGCGATCACCGCACCGTCCTGAAGCGAATCGGCTCGATTTTCGGCAGATCGGGCATCAACGCGTACGCCAATGCTGCTGCTACTCCATCAGCAGCATCGCTCGGCTGCGGCGCGGATTTCAAGCGCAGCAATCGTGTCACCATGAACTGGATTTGCAGCTTGGTCGCCGCACCAGTGCCGGCCACTGCTTTCTTGATCTCCGACGGTGGATACTCATGAATCTCCAGGCCGGCTTGTGCTGCAGCGACGAGAATCACCCCGCGCGCGTGACCAAGTACGACCGTCGTGCGCACGTTACGGGCGTAGAAGATGTCTTCGATTGAGAGTACGGTCGGTTTGTGACGGCGGATCAGGTCCAGCACGCCGTCGTGAATCTCAGCCAGCCTGTGTGCGAGATTGTCGCGTGGCCTGGTGCGGATCACTCCGCACTCGACGAGCGTCAGCGGGTTACGGCCTTCCTTGCGAACTATCCCGTAGCCGGTGATCGCAGTGCCGGGGTCGATGCCGAGGACCGTGACGGGTTGAGCATCACGCACCGGACATTTGCTCGACGTCCATGTCGAAATTCGCCGAGACTTTCTGCACGTCGTCCAGATCCTCTAGCTCGTCCAAGAGCTTCACCAGCGACTCGGCGTTCTTTCCCTCGACGTGCACCGTGGATTTAGGAATGAAGGCGACCTCGGCCTCGACGATCTCGATGCCTGCTTTTTTGATTGCGTCCTCGACCAGGTGGATTCCGTGCGGATCCGTGGTCACGACGTATTGATCTTCTTCGGCCTTAAAATCCTCGGCACCGCCATCGAGCGCGACCTCCAGCACAGTGTCTTCCTCGTACTTGGTGCCGTCGATGTATATCTGGCCTTTGCGATCGAACAGGTATGAAACTGAATTTGGCGGACCGAGATTGCCGCCAAGTCGGGTGAGCTTGTGGCGGATCTCGGCTACGGTGCGGGTGGGATTGTCACTCAGAGCGGAAATCAAAATCGCAACACCGCCGGGCCCGTAACCCTCGTAGGTGACTTCGGTGTAGTGCACGCCCTCGAGATCGCCGGTTCCTTTCTTGATGGCGCGCTCGATGTTCTCCTTCGGCATCGACTTCGCTTTCGCCGCGTCGATCGCCGTTCTCAACCGCGGATTGTGAGCGGGATCACCGCCGGCGATCTTGGCGGCCATGGTGATCTCACGAATCAGCTTTGTGAACTGTGCGCCGCGCTTGGCGTCGGTCGCGGCTTTGTAGTGCTTGATCTGCTTCCACTTACTATGACCTGCCATGCTCAGCTCTGATGATGTTGTGTTCCAACATGACGCGGATGTCCAACGGTAGGCGACGCCGCCAGCTCATGGATCAGACCATTGAGCTCCGCCCTCGATGCCTCATCTAACTGGGCGAACGCAGCTTTGACAAGGTCTTCAAACGCAAGCGCGAGACGCGCTCGGTCGTGCCCCGTTAGACCGCCCAGAATTCCGAATGCAGTGGAGCGAACGCCGCTCGGAACTGCGACCGAGGCCAGCCATTGCTTGGTGTTCTCCGTGCGCTCGAGCGTGATCTCCCGCGACAGCTCGTAAGGCGGCAGAATTCCCGCGCAAAGCCGACCCAATTGCAGGCAGGAGATCAGCGTTTCCCTGTCTCCGCCTAACGCTGCGCGCCCCGCCGCCGCCGTAAGCGAGCGGAATCGAAAAACAGGTATGGCAAGGGCGAAACGGGGGAGCTGGCCGAGCACACTCCGAATCTAGGCATGGAGTCTGCCCGCGGCTACATTCCGATTTATGGCCGCACCGGTCCTTAACCCCCCCAAATCGATACTCTGGGTGGACGATGAAGGTGAGCTCCTCGAGCCTCACCGCATCTTCCTTCGCTCCAAGGGCTATACCGTAGAATGGGCAGCCAATGCGGATGACGCCATCGAGCTGCTGAGGCGCCGTCCATTCGACATCCTGCTGTTGGACGAGCAGATGCCGGGCAAGCGCGGCCTGGAGGTGTATCGCGACGTGCGCGAGATTGCGCCGACGCTGCCGGTGGTGATGGTGACGAAGAGCGAGGAAGATTCGACGCTCAAGGAAGCCATCGGCGTCAACGTCCGCGACTATCTCGTTAAGCCGATCAATCCGCGTCAGGTATTGACGGTCGTCACAAGAATCCTGGAAGGACCACGGATTCGTCAGCAGGCAATCGCACGAAGCTTCGTGGAAAGATTCCGCGCCATCGAGCTGGAGCGCGATCGCAATCTGGATTGGCGTGGGTGGATCGATCGCTACGACGAGCTGATGCGCTGGGATGTCGATCTCGCCGCCGCGGGCGAGATGGGACTCTATGAATCGCTGCAGGGTCTGTATCCCGCCATGCACCGCGAGTTTGCCGCGTACATCAAAGAGAATTATCCGGAGTGGCTCAAGGATCTGAACGGCAATCGGCCGCCGCTCTCGATCGACATCGTTGGTGAGTTTCTGATGCCAATCCTGGAGCGCGACAAGGCGGCGGTGTTCATCGTCGTCGATTGTCTGCGGCTCGATCAGTGGCGCGCACTAGAGCCTTTGCTCGCTCCGTACTTCGACGTCGAGACGACGCACTACTATGCCGTGCTCCCGACGGCGACGCCCTACTCCCGGAATGCGTTGTTCAGCGGACTCTTTCCGGGCGAAATAGCGGCGCGACTCCCTGATTGGTGGGGCAACACCGATCGCGAGGACGAGTCGCTCAACGCCCACGAGCGCGAGCTGCTGGAAAGCCATCTCGAGGAGCTGTGTGGCAAGACTCCGGTTCGCTACCAGAAGATCTCCACCGCTGCCAACTCCGACGAGCTCGAAAGACACCTCGGCACTGCCATCGGGCCCGAGGGTGTGAGCGCGTTCGTCTTCAACTTCGTCGACCTGCTTACCCACGGGCGCAGCGAGTCGCAAATACTATATGAAGTGGCGCGGGACGAGATCGCCCTGCGGCAGATCACCAGACAGTGGTTCCAGCGCTCGGCGTTATTTAGCGTCCTGAAAGAAGCTTCTCGGCGGAAGATCTCCGTGCTTCTCACGACCGATCACGGCTCGATTCACTGCAACACACCGGCGACTGTGTACGCCAAGCGCGATGCATCCGCCAATCTGCGCTACAAGTTCGGTGAGGACCTCAGAGCCGAGCGGCCCGACCAGGCGCTGCTCTTTCCCAGCGAGGACATGCTGCGGCTACCGCGTCGCGGCGCCGGCGGCAACACTCTGCTCGCCACCAATGATTGCTTCTTCGTCTATCCGACCAAGCTGCGCGAGTATCAGAGCCGCTACCGCGGGTCGTTCCTGCACGGGGGCGTGACGCCCGAGGAAGTGATCCTTCCGTTGGCGCTGCTCACACCGCGCCGGTAACTCGCTTGCGCGCACCGCGCCCGGAAGCTCTCAATCGAGGCAAACAATGACGGCCGCGGCGATACCGGCTTCGAGGATCCCAATCTATAGGCGACTGCTGCCATACCTGCGGCCCCATGCCTGGCGGATGGCGATCACCATTGTCGCCAATCTGATAGCGGCGCTGCTCGATGGTTTCGCGATCGCGCTGCTGATTCCGTTCCTCAATATCCTCTTCCACCAGCCGTCGACTTCCCTCAAGTCGGGCTGGGTATCGAAGCTCCTGAACGCCACCGTCGGAAGTCAGATCATCCCCGGCGATGAGATGCGCTCTCTGCGCAACGTGATTCTCGTGGTGCTGGCGGCGGTGCTCTTGAAGAATCTGCTGGTGTGGATCGCCGGCCAGTTCGGCGCCACGCTCCAGGAGTACGTGACGCGCGATCTGCGCAACTCCGTCTATCGACACCTCGCGCACCTGCCGCTCGGCTACTTCACCCAGATGAAAGCCGGGCAGATCCTGTCACGCGTCATCAACGACACCTTCGAGACGCGTCTGATTCTCACCCAGATCGTGACGCAGTCGCTGCAGAGTGCATCGCTTGTCATCGTCTACATCGCAATCCTGTTCAGCATCTCGTGGAAGCTGTCACTGATCGCGCTGATCATCCTGCCGCTGCTCGGTTTCTCGCTCCAGCCGATGCTGAAGAGGTTGCGCCGCGGGAATCTCCGTCGTGGCAACGTCCATGGCGAGATGACCAGCGTTCTGCAGGAGACGATCAGCGGCATCCGTCTGGTCAAAGCGTCGGGCGCCGAAAGCTACGAGGAATCGAGGTTCGCCGACGGCAGCAACAAGTACGCGCGCAGCAGTCTCAAGCTGACGCGACTGGCTTTGTTGGCGCCGCCGATTACTGAGATCATCGGGACTCTGATAGCGGTGCTGGTGCTGTGGATCGGGGCCTGGCAGGTTCTGAGAAGCGGGACGATGACCGGCGCGACGTTGCTGGCGTTCCTGACGCTGGTGCTGCGGTTGCTTCAACCGTTGAAGCAGCTGTCTCAGATGCGCACGACTGCGCAGTCGTCCCTTGCGTCGGCGGAGAGACTGTTCGAGATCCTCGACTCGCCGGCGGAATTCCAGCGTGACAGCGGGACCCGCGATAAAGCCGCTTTCGAGCGCGATTTGCGGTTCGATAACGTCAGCTTCGCATACGCCGAGGCTCCCGTTCTCCGCAACATCAATCTCACCGCTCGCAAAGGCGAGGTGATCGCACTGGTCGGACCCAGCGGGTCGGGCAAGAGCACCATGGTCGATCTGATCCCGCGTTTTTATGAACCTTCGGCCGGGCGGATTACAATCGATGGTATCGACACGCGGGAAATCAAGCTGCCTGCATTGCGCGCTTTGACTGGAATCGTCAGCCAGGAAACCGTTCTCTTCCACGACACTGTTCGCAGCAACATCGCGTACGGTGCGGCCGAGAAGTACTCGCAATCCCAGATCGAGGCAGCAGCGAGAGCAGCGAACGCACACGAGTTCATTACCGAGCTTCCGCGCGGCTACGACACGCTGCTCGGCGAACGCGGGACACGCTTATCCGGCGGCCAGCGACAGCGTCTGGCGATTGCAAGGGCCTTGCTTAGTGATCCACCGATTCTCATTCTCGATGAAGCGACATCCGCGCTCGACACTGAGTCGGAGCGTCTGGTGCAGGAAGCTGTTGATCGCTTGCTGCAGGGACGAACGGTGTTCGTGATCGCGCACAGGCTTTCCACCATCACGCACGCAGATCAAATCGTATTTCTCGATCGTGGCGAGATAGTGGAGCAGGGCACTCACGCTGATTTGCTGGCGAGGCGTGGCGCCTACTCGCGTCTCTACACGCTGCAGTTTGGCGGCGGCAATGGTGAGGCCGAGGCGAATTCGGGCGGGGCTGGCTCGGTGATTAATAATTTGGCGCCTTCAGCAGGGTAAGCCACCGTGCACGTATTGTTTCTTCATACGGCTCGCGAATGGTCCGGCACCGCGCGACTGTTCGCGAGAGCGGGACGCGGCATCTCCGAGCGGGGAGCGAAAGTCACGCTGCTGGTGACGCCGGACAGCAACGTGCACCTCGCCGTCTCACCGCGTCGCGATCCGGGGCAGCCGCGTCACACGCCGATCCCGGAGCCGTTCGAGATCATTCCTTTCGCCACCGACACGTGGTTCTTCGTGGCGGCGCGTCGTCTGCGTCGAATCTTCCGCCGTTGGGACGCCGACGCGATTTTCGTCACTACCGATCGCGAGCACCTGATCGCGGCCACCGCGTGCTGGATGAGCGGGAACGGCTCGGTCGTGCGTTGGACGCCGGCGGCCAAGAAACTCGAGATGGGCTTCGGGGGTCGCTGGGCCGGTCGCCTGGCACGTACGTCCTACCTGTTCGCCAGCGAGACCGATCTGCGAGCCTCGAGCATCCCCAAGAACGCGATCGATGCCTCAATCGCCGAAATTGGGATCGATGTCTCGACCTACCCGAGCGACGGTGTTAAAGCACCCGCCGCCGAGGGCGACTCGGCCACCGGTCACGTTGAGTCGCCAGCTCTCAAGTACATAGTTTGCGTTTACGATCCCACATCGCGCGGCCGCGCAGCAACGGCGATTCGCACCATCTCGATGCTGGCGCCGCGGCATCCGAATCTTCGTTTGATAATTGTCGGACCCGGCTCGGACGACGAGGACCTCCGCATGCAGGCCGCCGCGCTGCGCGTCCTCCATCTAGTCAGCTTCCTCGGCGAGCGGGACGACGTAATAAATCTGATGAGGGACGCGCATCTGGGGTGGGTGGTGGCCGACGCAGATACGGGCGCCTATGGAATACTCGACCTGATGGCGTTGGGCATCCCCACGGTTGCCAGTGAAGACGGCGTTGCCCAGCGCTACATCGCCAACGGAATCAGCGGTGCGTTATATCCACCGGATGATTCGGCATCGACGGCGGCGACGGTCGCCGGTATGCTCCTCAGAGAAGACGCGCGTGAAGCGATGGGCAAAGCCGCGCGCACCAGGGTGGCGAGAGAATTTCCGGAGAGTGAGATGATCGAGGGATTTGACCGCGCGGCGAACAACGCGCGCACCCGGGGCCGTCGCTAGACGGTGAGCGCCGCAAACCGCGGCTCCCCCGACGTTACGGCGGTGATCGCGGCGCACGACGAATCCGCGAACATCGAAGCCTGCATCGCGAGTGTGGACTGGGCTCGCGAGGTCATCGTCGTCGAGAACGATTCCTCTGACGACACCGTCGATCGGGCGCGGGCCGCCGGCGCGACGGTCATCAGCCCGAAATTCACCACCATTGGTGCGGCGCGAAATAACGGCATAGCACGAGCGCGGAGCTCCTGGATCCTCGTTCTCGACGCCGACGAGCGATCTACGCCTGAGCTTGCCGGAGAGATCAAACAGTTGCTGGCCAATCCACGTGACCGCTCGGCGTTTCGTGTCCCGCGCCGCAATTACTTCCTTGGCAAGGAGATACGGTACGGAGGGTGGGGTAGCGACATGCCGGTGCGTCTGTTCAGGCGCGAGCTGCGCTACAACGCCAATCTCGTTCACGAGCACGTCGATGTGACCGAAGGAACGATTGGCGAAGTCAAGAATTCGCTCTTGCACTACACCTATACTTCCCTCGATCAGTATTTTGAAAAATTCGACCGCTACAGCCGTTGGTGGGCGGAGCAGAATTTCGCGAAGGGACGGCGAGGGAGCGCCGGCGCGGTATTGTTCAAGCCACCGGCACGTTTCCTCGGCATGTATTTCCTTAAGGGCGGGTTTCGCGATGGAGCTCGCGGACTCGTTCTCGCGTGTCTGGCGGCAGCCAGTGTGATGGCGAAGTACGCGCGTCTGTGGGAACGCTCGGTCCGTCGTGAACACTGAGGATTTGCAAGCTTGAGAGTTCTCATCATCGGGGCCAACCATCACAGCTGGCTGATGGAGAGGAGCACTGAGCGCGCGCTGAAAAGGGCTGGGCACAAAACGCTCCTAGTCGATGACAGGCGCGCCAAGCGGTTGATGGGCCGGAAGCTCACTCAGAAATGGGCAATGCTCCAGGCGCGCCGCTTCAAGCCTGATTTTGTCGTCCTGAGCAAATGCCGCGCACTCGATTTGGAAACCGTTGCGACAATCATCGACGGAAAGCCGAACGCAATGTGGTACCACGATCCCCAATACTACCGTAGCACTTACCGACCCGACATCGCGCACATCGTGGCGGTTGGAAAGTTGTCGCAAACGTTCTTTGTAACCGGGTTCGACGCTGAATGGAGAGAACTCGGACTGCCGGCGAAGTTTCTTCCGGCGGCGGGCGACCGTGACATTCGGCCGAGACCAGCGCAGAAGCGGTTTCATTCCGACGTGAGTTTTATCGGGACGGGGTACGATCGGTCCCGCGCGCAATTTCTGCTCAAGGTTGCCAAGAAGTACGATCTCAAAGTTTGGGGCAAGGGGTGGGAGGAGTGGCGGAAGCCACTTCAATGGAGTGGACGCGCGGTCGAAGGAAAGGAGTTTGCCGCCGTCTGCTCCAGCTCACACGTCTCCCTCGGCGTCAATCCGTCGCGCGCCGCGGGTGGCAGTACGTACACTTCGGATCGCACCTGGATGGTCATTCTTGCCGGCGGTTTTTACCTGGGTCACGGGACCCCGGGGCTTACCGAGATGTTGCGCGAGGGTGATCACTGCGCCTGGTACAAGGACATCGATTCGTGCCTCGAGAAAATCGCGTACTACCTGGAGAAACCCGCGCAGCGCGAGCGCATCAGACGTGAAGGCCAGGTGTTCGTGCGCGATCACCACACCTACGACCAGCGAATTCACAACCTGCTTTCCGGCGAAGCCTTCGTGAATCCACTGGCCTGACTCGAGCCGCGTGAATCACCTGTTCGTCACCCAGGATTTCGGGCCCGACCTGGGCGGAATGGCCAGGAGACACGTTGAGCTCTGTCGGCGATTCGGAGATGGTGAGGAGACGGCGATGAGCGTCTCCACCGTCGCATCGCGCGACGCCAGCACGTTCGATCAGCACGAGAGCTACAGCATTTATCGGCAGCCGTTCCCGTTCGAGAGAGCAAACCGTTTCACCAATCAGCTGCGCTGGGCGCGCTGGCTGACATCGAGTCGGTCGCCGGATTTTGATGTACTGCACTGCGGCAACATCAGGCCGGTCGGCTACGCCGTGCGCTGGGCCAATCGCAAGCTCGGCATCCCGTACCTCGTTTACGTAAACGGCGGCGACCTGCTGCGTGAACGACGCAAAGCCGAGCGGAGCTCGATAAAGAGGATGTCGGCTCGGTCGATACTGGGCAATTCATCGGGTATCGTGGCGACGTCAAAATGGGTCGCTCAGCTCGCGTCCGACGTGATGTGGGAAGTCGGCGTCGAGAAGCTGCCACCTGTAGCAGCGTTGGATCTAGGCACCGATCCCGTCCACTTCAATCCTTCGCGCGACACTGGAGCATTGCGTCGGCGCTGGGGCGTCGGCGACGGGCCCATCATCCTCACGGTGGCGCGGCTCGTCCCCCACAAAGGCCAGGATATGGGGATTCGCGCCCTGGCGACTCTCTCGCGCGATTTTCCCAATTTGCGCTACATAATGGTAGGGGAGGGGCATGACGAGCCGCGGCTACGCAGCCTCGCCCGCGAGCTCGGCGTCAACGACAAGGTCGGATTCGTGGGACCGATGCGCGATGACGAGCTGCCGGAAGCCTACGCGACATCGACGATTTATCTCGGCGCGTCGCGGGTGGACAAGGAGATCAACGTCGAAGGATTTGGCATCTCCTTTCTCGAAGCGGGCGCGTCCGGAATTCCATCTGTTGCCGGCGATTCCGGCGGAGTCCGTTCGGCGGTGCGCGACGGAGAAACCGGTATTGTCGTGCCTCCAACCGACGCCGACGCGATCACCGAGGCGATTCGCTCGCTGCTGCTGAATCCGGAGCGGCGCACGGCGATGGGACGAGCAGCGCGTCACGCTGTTGAAACCCATTACAATTGGGATCGGGTAGCACGAGATACCCGAGAGTTCACCTACGAGGTCGTCAAACGCGTCGGTAAATGACTGCTACAGCGAAAAGCGGGGCGCACGCGCCGTCGAAGTCGCCATTAACCAAATCGAAAAAAACGAAGCGACTGCGCAAGCCGACGCTGGTCCATCGGGTCGAGTATTACACAATGCGCGCGACGATCGGCGCGTTGCGCGCATTGAGCTGGGACGCCGCCTGCAAGATCGGCGAGAGAATCGGCGTGCTCGGATATCGTCCGTTTGGGATTCGCAAGCGCGTCGTCGAGAAGCAGATCGCTGCCGCGTTTCCGGATTTATCCGACGACGCAGTCGCCCAGCTCGCGCGCGAATCTTACGCGCACCTCGGCCGCACCTTCGTCGAGTCGGCACTCTTTGACAAACTCGGCAAGGATGGCGTGCTCGAGCTGGTCGACGAGGTAGGGGGCTGGCACCACGTCGAGGACGCGATGTCGAAGGGCAATGGCATTGTGTTCGTGACGGGTCACATCGGAAACTGGGAGCTCGCCGGCGCCTATATCGCGGCGCGGGGAATTCCGGTCGACGCGATTGCGCGCGGGATGGCGAATCCTCTGACTGACGAGTACGTCACCCGCGTCCGCGAAGCGACTGGAATGGTGATCGTGCACGATGCCGACGCCGTTAAGCGCGCGCCTCGCTCGCTGCGGGCCGGTCGCGGCGTCGCCTTCATCGCCGATCAGGGCGTGCTCGGCCTCGCCTCGACGTACGTCCCGTTTTTCGGCCGGCCCGCCAAGACGCCGCGCGGCGCTGCGGTATTTGCTTTGCGATTCGAGGTGCCGGTCATTTTCGTTGTCGCGTTACGTAAGCCAAACGGAAGCTTTCGCGTCGTCGTCGAGCGAATCGAGGCGAAGCGAACGTCGAACATGGATCGCGACGTCGACGCGATCGTCGCAACTTTTACAGCGCACCTGGAGAAGTGGGTACGCGTCGTGCCCGCTCAGTACTTCTGGCAGCACCGCAGGTGGAGACGACAACCGCCCGATACTCCGCCCGAGCTACGAGACCCGTCGGCTTAATCGAGGAGGACGATGCTCGATCCCAAACAGCGTGAGAGGTTCCTGCGGGACAATCGGGCCCGTCTCGGCATTGGGATCGTTATCGTCATGGCGGTGGCGGCGCTGCTCGCCCCACTGATTGCGCGGCAAAGCCCGATCACAATCGATCTCCTCCACATCCTCCAGCGTCCATCGGCGCAACACTGGCTGGGCACCGACATCCAGGGCCGCGACATCTGGTCGCGTCTGGTTTACGGTGCACGTGTGTCTCTGACTGTCGGTCTGATCTCGCAGGGAATTGCGCTCGCGCTCGGCGTGTCGATGGGCCTGCTCGCCGGATTCTACGGCCGCTGGGTCGACGAGATCGTGATGCGCCTCGCCGACGTCACCCTCGCCTTTCCAACGTTGTTGTTGTTGATCGCGATGGTTGCGGCACTCCAACCGTCAGAAGGCGTCGTGTTCGCGACGATTGGAATCGTCGGCTGGGCGGGAATGGCGCGCATCGTTCGCGGACAGGTGCTCGTCGTCCGGCAGCTCGAGTACGTCCAGGCGATCAGAGCGCTGGGCGCCGGCGATCTGCGTATCATGGTGCAGCACGTGTTGCCCAACGTCATCGCGCCGGTGGTGATCGCGGCAACACTCGGTGTCGCCGGCGCAATCATGGCTGAGGCGGCGCTTTCGTTCCTCGGACTCGGCGTGCCGCCGCCGGCGCCGAGTTGGGGGTCGATGATTGCAGACGGACGCGATCTGGATCAACTTCGACGAGCACCGTGGACGTCCGTGTTCCCCGGCATGGCCATCGGTGCCGCTGTCTTGGGCTTCAATCTGCTTGGTGATGCGCTGCGTGACGCGCTCGATCCGCGGCAGATCTACAAAGTGCCGAAGGCGGAGGAGATAAAGACCTGATGAGTGAGCGCGGAGGAGACGAGTACAAGCGAAGTCCCTTCGACAAGCATTCGCAGCCGCGAATTCGCGCGGCCGAGCTTTATGCGAAATCAGAGCAGCGAGAGCGCGCAGAAGAGCTGTACCGTTCGGTTCAGCGCCTTCCGCGGCTCACGGCGAAAGACGACGTCTTCGCCACTAACCGGCTCGTAGACCTTTATCTCGCGTGGCCGGGCCACGAGACGAAAGGTCTCCGCGAGCTCAGACGGCTCATCGACACTTATCCGGAGACTGATGTAGCGGCACGCGCCCGCGCAGGTCTTGTGAATCTCAAGAGCCAGCTCGGCATCGCCGAGTAAAGGCAATCACCTCAACACGAGGATGACCATGCTACTGCTCCAGACAACGACTCAAGCACCTGTTCAGACTGCTCCCGCCCAACCTGGTTTCACAGATACGTTGATCGCGTCTTTTCGCGACGCCTTCTCGATGATCCTGACTGCGATCCCGCGCATACTCGGCTTCATCATCATCGTCGCGATCGGCTGGTTCGTGTCGTCGCTGCTGGCGCGTGGTGTTATCGGGCTGCTGCGCGCGATTCGCTTCGACGAGCTGATGCAGCGATCGGGTCTCGCCGATTTCATGAACAAGATGGGGACGGGTCTCGATTCCGCCGGTGTGATAGCGGGACTGGTAAAGTGGATCGTCCGCATCGTGGTGCTGCTCGTCGCCTTCGATGTGCTTGGACTGCCGGCGGTCTCAGACGTGATGAGACAGCTGCTATTGTGGCTGCCCAATCTGGTCGTCGCGATCTTCGTGCTGTTCATCGGCGGCATCGCCGCCCGCGCCTTCGCCAACATCGTGAGAGGCGCGACGGCGGAAGCGGGATTCGCGAATCCGGAGACGCTATCGAACGTGGTGCGGACGACGGTGTGGGCGTTCGCGATCGTCGTCGCCATCAATCAGCTGGGAATCGCGACCAATCTGATCACGACGCTGTTTACCGGCTTCGTGGCGGCATTGGCGATCGCGCTCGGCCTCGCGTTCGGTCTCGGCGGCCGCGACCTCGCCTCACGGTCGCTGGAGAATTGGTACGATCAGGCGCAGGAGGTTCGGCCGGG